>NZ_BAAKSZ010000001.1:0-355381 GCF_059698015.1 Oceanobacillus sp. NCCP-135
TAGATTAAAATAATATGTCAACTATTGATGATAGACATAATCGTTAACATATTATAGGGAACTAAATCGATGAGGAGCAATTGGTGGGAAATCTGCGGTAAATGTTGTACGAAATATGGGACGCTTTGCTTCGCTGATTGATCAGATGGGTTTCCGTGAAGCATACAAATTCCTTGAACTAGGAAACTTAGAAGGAAAGAATGTATTCGAAGTTACTAATAGATTAATTGACTTTTTTAGCGAATCTTCAAGTACTATAGATGATGTAGATTCAAGGAACGCTCTAACAACCCTTTTATGGGAATATACTGAGGGAATTACTGATGATACTGAAGTTATTGAAGATGTATTTGATAAAAAGTTTACCACTAGTGATTTGAAGAATCTTTTTTCGAAATTCTTTTCTTACTATTTATATGAACAATTTTGTCGAGTCTTTTATGAACGTTTGGTAACTAGAGTTGGAGAGGCGCAAGCAGATTCATTTCTATCTGGTATTAAAGAATTCTTAGTGTCACGTGTAGATTCATTCCAGTTAGAAAAGGATATTGCACAGGTGGATTGGACAGGTACTGAAGGACAAAAAGTGGCTTCGGAAATTTTAGAGGAAACTCTCTATATCTTTGGAGGGGAATAAAAATGCAATTAGATGTACAAATTGGAAATATACAGGAAGATACTGGCTTTGTAAAAATTGGTTTGAATCATGAACTAGGGCACTTATGCAGCCTAAATATAAATTATCGTGAACTTGTTTCTATGTATAACGGTCAAAACACAATAACACCTGATTTAATTTTATTTACATCAGTTATTTACATAGTTGATAAAATGATCTCAAGAGAAAATCATGCTTCTGATTGTTGGACAAGAGACTTAAGTTTACAAATTCCTGTTAATAACCCTTTATTGTGGGAAAGTATTAATCAAAAACTAGTTTCATGTCTATCCTTTTTAACAGGGGATAATTGGACTATTAGCTTTAGGCAACATACTGGTGAAGTATGTCATTCCCGAGAAGAAGGTGATTATACCCATAAGCATTATGGTGCAGTATCATTATTCTCTGGAGGCTTAGATTCACTTATAGGGGTAATAGATTATTTAGAAAATAATCTAGAAAATAATTTACTATTAGTAGGTCATTACGATCCACATGTTTCAGGGCCAAAATCAGATCAGAATAGTGTTTTTAATAATCTTAAAAACACTTATGGAGATCGAGTAGATTTTTTTCAAATAAAAGTTGGTCAAGATCAGAGTGGTGATGAGACAACGTTTAGAAGTAGATCACTACTATTTTTGGGACTAGGTATTTTTGCTGCGAATAATGTCAGTCCTGATACACCTTTACTAATACCTGAAAACGGAGTGATTTCATTAAATCCTCCTTTAACACCATCGAGGAGAGGATCTTGTAGTACGCGCACTACTCATCCATATTTCATAAAATCTTTTCAGGATGTACTAGTCGGTCTTGGTGTTAAAAATGAAATAGATAATCCGTTAAAATACCAAACAAAGGGCGAGGCATTAGGTAATTGTAAAAACCGTTTTTTAATTGAGAAGATAGCACCACTGACTGTTTCATGTGGGAAAAGGGGACATACACGAAATTGGGAAAATCGAAATGCAAAAAGTTGTGGTGTTTGTATTCCATGCATTTATAGAAGGGCTTCTATGCATAAGTTAGAATGGGATAATGAAATGTATGGCATAGATTTTTGCTCCAATCAATTTGTATTAGATTCGAATTTGCAAACTCCTGCAGACCTACGTGCGTACACTTCATTTATAAAAAAAGGGTACTCTAATATGGAGATTGCAAGATTACTTGTTGCAAGTGGCAAAATTCCTGATGAAGAATTATTAATTTACTCTCATTTAGTTGTAAGGTCTGTAGAAGAAGTTAAAAAATTGATCACAGATAAAGGGAATGATGCTTTAAAAGAAAAGTCTGGAATTATAGGCGGGTAAAAATATGATAGATACTCACTGTCATGTAGATTTGTTTAGTAACCCACATGAGGTGGCTAAAAGAGCTGAGAATAGAAATATTAAAACAATCGCAGTAACAAATTTGCCTAGTCACTTTAAAATGGGATATCCTCATCTTAAAGATTACAAAAAAGTGCGTTTGGCACTAGGTCTACATCCACTTATGGCTGGAAGTCATCATAAAAGTGAATTACGCTTATTTAAAGAATTAGTAGACAAAACCTCTTATATAGGTGAAATAGGACTAGATTTTTCAAAGCAACATTTAAAAAATAAACAGATACAAATTGATAGCTTTAACTTTGTTTTAGAAAAAATTAAAAATCGTCCCCGATTTATCACAATTCATTCTCGTAAGGCAGAAAAGAATGTACTTGATATCTTAAAAGAACATGAGACATCACCAGTGGTTTTTCATTGGTATACTGGACCATTATCTTTAATTGAGGATATCCTAAATGAAGGGCACTATTTTTCTATTAATACTGCTATGATAAATTCTAAATCTGGTTTGAAAATAGTTAAAAGAATTCCTCCAACAAGGATTTTAACAGAGTCTGATGGTCCTTTTATAAAAGTTAATGGTCTTCCAGCTGAGCCATATAATGTTTCATTAGTTGTTGAATATTTATCAACTCTCTGGGGTATATCAAAATTACAAACCGAGGATAAAATCAATCAGAATTTCAGAAGAATACTTACTCCGTTGTTTCCAATGTGAGTTAAATAGGAAAAGTTTACCATTAAACTATCTAAAAAAATTGAAATTTATATTCCTGAGAATGTGGTAGATAAAAATCATTAGATAAGGACGCTCAGATTTTTCTGGGCGTTTTTGTTTGCTGTTTTAGAACGACCTAATTTACCTCTATAATTAGAGTTCCTATAGTTTAAAAATTGTTTTTTCTTTCTAAACTGTACTGTAATTGCTAATAGTAGAGTTTTATCATCAAAAAAAGCGGTGAATAATCACCCGCTTCTAATCGTAAACTCTATAATAATGTACTCCAGACTATCTTCTTTAATTAAAATAGTTTGTGGTTTCATGACACATGCCCCGCGTTGCCACCCTATTTATCTTAAAACTTTAAGATCACTTCATTAATAATAGCTCGAAAGTCCAATTCCTATTTACCTTGATGCTTGTTTTCACCAGCCACAAGCTCTCTAAATATCAATGGGCAAAAGTACTACGCCTTTTTCATTGCTAATATATCGAGTTTTTATCATTATATATATCCTTTTGTAGAAATGCAAGAGGTAAACTTCATACTGAATCTTTTTAAACATTTAGTGAAAATTAATGTAGTTAGAAGTATTTTCACAAACCTTTCACATGAAAACCATTGATTAATTAACCTAATGCTGATACATTTTGTTAAAAGTTATGGTTGAAAATAACCAAATTGATAGGAGGGGACACGACAGAGGAGTTACAACTGAACAGAAAAATAATATTAAGCATTAGCTTATGGTAAGGTATAACTTGAATTATTATAAGGAAAGGATGGGAATGTATTGAAACACTTGCAAGTTCTAATGATTGTTCTTACTATTTTTTTAGTTGCTTGTGGTGAAGAGCTTGAAACAAATATGTCGAAAGAAGTAATGGACTTTGAGTTTACAACACAAGATAAGGAAGCGCTATCCTTAAAAGAATTGAATGGCAAATGGTGGATTGCAGATTTTATATTTACAAACTGTACAACTGTCTGTTTACCAATGACATCTAACATGTCTAAAATCCAAGATAAAATGAAGGAAGAAAATTTGGATGCCCAACTTATTTCATTCAGTGTTGATCCTGAATATGACACACCTGAAGTTTTAAAAGAATATGCAGAAAGTTATCAGGCAGATTTAGATAATTGGACGTTTTTGACAGGTTATGATTTCCAAACGATAAAAGAGCTATCGGTACAATCATTTCAGTCCGCTTTGGAAAAGCCGCCGGAAGGTTCTGATCAAGTAATGCATGGTACTAGATTCTATTTAGTAAATCCAGAAGGGGTCATCGTTAAAAATTACAAAGGTGTCGATTCTGAGTCGATAGAACAAATTATTACAGATCTTAAAATAGTACTTGATTAATCAACGAGTTAAAATCAAAGAATTACAAGAGTGAGAATAAAAATATGTATATTAATGTAAATAAGCTAAATGTAGTAATGGAATTAAAAGAAATAGCTGAACTAAAAATGCTTGGAGTTGAATTCCCATTTCTCAAAAAAAGTTGATACTGCCAAAAATAGTATTGCAGTCAATTGCTACATATGGTAATGAAAGAATAAAAAATGCGGATGAAATCAAATTCGACTACTGAGAAAGAGGAAACGAGAAGGATAATGCAATAACAGATTAAAAGAGCTTCCATTTTATAGTATTAGTGTTACTACGCTAGCTGTTGATCTGGTACTCCAAGAGATTGATTCAGCAAGTTCTAAGAATGAAGCGAATGAACAAGGGGGAACTAATTATAATAGCACACAGGCGAATGACAATGGAGCAGTTAATGAAATGAACGAGATTATAACGAAAGCAAATGTTGGGTTAAATGTAGGAGATATTGCTCCAGACTTCCAACCTCAGACGTTAGAAGGTGATATCATTAAATTATCAGACCACTTTGGCCAACGTGTCATGGTTAAATTTTAGGCTACTTGGTATCAACATGGTCATTTCAAATTTTATAGCCTTATTTTAATTATATTATAGGATTGTAAAGATTTGGTGAAAATTAGTTCAAGCTTTATAGTTCGAAAAAAACTAGCTTCATTTCTTCTGTTTATCCACCAGATCTTGCTCAATTGTATGGACCTTCTTATGATAAGTAGAAAGGATGACGCCTCCCACAATAAATAAGGAACCTACTATCTCCACGCTTGTAATCGGCTTGTACAATAAAATTAGTCCCATAATCATAGCTACAAAAGGTTCTAAGTTAGATAATATTGATGCATTCGAAGCATTGACATGCCGAATGTTGTTATTCCAAATAAGGGTAGCGATACCGTGTACAACAATTGCCGTTCCAATTAGAAAAGCCCAGCCAGGAACATCAAAACTTACCCTTAAAGGATTGTCTGCTACAAAAGCAAAGGGGACTGAAACAATAAAGCCCACCATATTCGAATATAAGGTAATTGTAAGTGAATCAACTCTACGTGAAAGCACCCTTGTCATAATAATCATGATGGCGAATGTTATCATCGTAACAACAATCCATAATAGCCCTTTATCAATGTGTAAAGTGGATAAACTTCCCTTTGCTACAACAAAATAAATACCAATGATTGCAAGCACCGATCCCAGCAACATGCGAACTGTCAATCTTTCTTTTAAGAAAATGGTTGCCAAAAAGCCAGTTAAAATAGGAGTTGTTGCCAGAATTAATGCAGATGTTGTAGGATCAGCGGTTTCTAATCCTACAAAAAAAGTCCATTGATTGATAAATACACCAACAATCCCAAGAAAAGTAATGGCAAGTAAATCTGTTTTATTTAAAATTGTTTCATGTTTCTTAAAAGCTGATAATCCAACCAAAAATAACAGAATAAAGAAAAGCCTTAATGATGTTAATAGAGTTGGGGAAAAATCTTGCACTAAAATCTTTCCAAACACGAAATTACTGCCCCATACGACTACGCAAAAAGTTAGCCAAGAATAAGCTTTCAACATATTTTTTATTCTCTCCTATAATAAAATCGCAATTTTATTATTATAACCGTTAAGAAAAGTTCCGTATACCAATTTGCTTGAGTAATAATTGAATGGTATTGGAATAGGATCTACTCTGCTCATAATTTAATTATTTTATGATGATTAGGCTCCTCAGAAGAGCATGTTTTTTTCCATAACAATAATAATTACGGTATTCATTGCTAGTTATGATGAAATAAACAAGTGTAAACCTTTATTTTATAGAGGATGTTCAAAAAGTCCGGTGAAAATGACACTTCGAATTTCTTCGTTGGCGATAGTGGATCTTCTACTAAGACCGCCCACGTCCTGTGGGCAACGTAGAAGTCAGCACATCCTGTGCAAGCCCGGTCCTCACGTATTTAATTGCATACGTTCCGGTCCTCAAAGCTGCCCCGCCTCGAACTTCTCGGTCCTTTTCATCCTCCTTTTTGAACACGCACTTATAGGGAATAAATAGAATAAGATGCAGTTTTAAAAAATATAGAATATCACAGTTAAAATTGTCTTAACGAAAAGTAGGGATTGCAATATGTGTATCCCATATGTAACTATCGATTCAGCTTAACTAACAATCAATGGGGCTTTCAAGTATGAAAGGGGATAATATTGATGAATGAACAATTAATGAAAATGTTGGAAGAACGAGAAGATGAGATGATTGAAATTCGCCGCTATTTACATGAGAATCCGGAGCTTTCTTTCAATGAAAATAATACAGCAACCTATATTGCTGATTTTTACAAAGGAAAAGATGTTGATTTAGTGACAAATGCTGGAAATGGATACGGAATTGTTGTAACTATAAAAGGCGATAAACCAGGTAAAACTGTCGCACTTCGGGCTGATTTTGATGCACTTCCTATCACAGAAGAATTGGATGTTTCTTTTAAGTCAAAAAATGAAGGTGTGATGCATGCTTGTGGTCATGATGCCCATACAGCTTACTTACTAGTTTTAGCTGATTGTCTTATCCAATTAAAAGAAAAGATCCATGGAATAGTAAAAATTATTCATCAACATGCCGAAGAAGTACCCCCAGGCGGAGCTAGGAGCATAGTGGAAGCAGGATTTCTGGATGATGTAAATGCGATCTTTGGCATTCATGTTTTACCGATGGCATCTGCTGGTACTATTGGTTATCATAGTGGTTATGCCTTTAATGGTCGAGCCTATTTTAAACTTCGTCTACAGGCAAGTGGAGGGCATGGTTCTTCTCCACATAGGGCAAATGATGCGATTGTTGCCGGAGCTTATTTTGTAACAACTGTGCAGACTATTGTTAGTCGCAGAGTGGATCCGTTGAATGCAGGTGTAGTGACGATTGGTTCCTTTGATGGTAAAGGAAGTTTTAATGTGATCAAAGATAGTATTGAAATTGAAGGGGATATTCGCTATTCAAATAATGATACCAAGGAAATTATTGACAAGGAAATTCATCGTATTGTGAAGGGAACCGAAGAATTATTTGGGGTAATATGTGAACTCTATTTTAAACCTGACTATCCACCGTTATATAATGATCCAGAATTGACTTCATTTGTAGCGGATACGTTGAAGGAAGTTGAGGATATTGACATTAAGGAAGTCACAGAATTTCCTAAATTGGCACCATCCGATGACTTTGCGTACTATACAGAGAAGATTCCTGGTTCTTATTTTTATATTGGTTGTACACCAAAGGAAGTAAAAGAGCCATATTTCAACCATCACCCTAAATTTGATTTAGATGAAGATGCGATTTTAGTTGCAGCCAAATCAGTGGGGTATGTAGTTGCCAATTATTTAAGTATGGAAAAAGCTGCATCAAAGAATAAGCAAAATAACTAGAATAGTCATGAGAATGGAAATTAAAATGTAATCTAACGGATAGTGCATTCCGTTTTTATTATTACTATAAAAAACATATGACAAAAGCTCACAAAAAGATTGAACTTTTATTGTTACTAAATTCATCATTAATAACCCGTTCTTAATGATGAGCGTTTGTCGATCCCTAATAGATAATTCTCATACCATACTTGGTATGAGAATTATCTTTTTATGTTCAGCCTGTGCTTGCTGAGTTAGATTGGCGCTTTGAACTTGGCTTACTGCTGTTTGAGTAGATGGGATTTAAGTAGAAGCTTGTTTAATTGCTTCTTAAGCTATTGCTTGATCAGATGAAAAATTGACGATCCACTAACCATCAATTTAAGTTTAACGGGTGGTTCACAACGAATGTAATAAAGAATTGAAAAATTCAGTAAAAACTTTTGATTTGGATTGACAATGACTCACACTATGTTAATATATGAATATATATTAATATAGTCATATAAATTCTAGGTTTACTTCTCAAACCTTTGAATCAAAATGGAAAGTGAGGAAATTATAATGGTAGAACCCAATGAAAATAAAGAAATTAAAACGAATGAAGACTTGGATGAAGAAACATTGTTTGTTGTATCGCAAACATTTAAAGCATTAGGTGATCCAACAAGAATCCGGATTCTTCATTTGCTGTTTCATCGGGAATACGCTGTAAATGGAATTTCAGAAGCATTACACCTCCGACAGTCGACTGTTTCTCATCAATTGCGTTTTTTAAAGAATTTACGATTGGTAAAATTCCGTCGAGAGGGAACAACACTTTTTTATTCTCATGATGATGAACATGTCATAAATGTGTTGAAGCAAACGATAGATCACGCATGTCATAACTAGTAAAAATACTTGGAGCGAATAAATAATTTACAATAAAAAAATTTCATTATTAGCATGCAACAGATTTATTGTGCAATATATGAGGGAGGTTTTACAATTGGGACATGATCATGGACATAACCATACGCACGGTGCCAACAAAAAGGCATTGATGATCAGCTTTAGTATTATCACTGTTTATATGATTGTTGAAGCGATTGGAGGGTTTCTTACCAATAGTCTTGCTTTATTATCTGATGCAGGACATATGCTGAGTGACTCTGTAGCTTTGGGAATTGGATTATTAGCATTTACATTAGGGGAAAAAGTTGCAAACTATAGCAAAACTTATGGATATAAACGATTTGAGATATTGGCCGCTGTTTTTAATGGGGTTACGCTATTGTTAATTTCAATTTATATATTTTATGAGGCATTTCAGCGTTTCCAAGATCCACCGGAAGTAGCTTCAACAGGAATGTTAATTATCGCTTCCATCGGTTTATTAGTAAACATCTTTGTTGCATGGATATTAATGCGAGGGGATACGGAGGAAAATTTAAATCTGCGAGCGGCTTTTCTCCATGTATTAGGTGATTTACTTGGTTCTGTTGGGGCAGTAACTGCCGCTTTGTTGATCATGTTTTTTGGTTGGGGCTGGGCAGATCCGTTAGCGAGTGTATTTGTGGCTGTTTTAGTGTTAATTAGTGGATGGAGAGTCACCAAAGATGCTATTCATGTGTTGATGGAAGGTACACCAAAAAATATTGATTTACAGGCAGTTATTCATACGTTAGAAAATGTCCAGGGAATTATGAAGATACATGATCTGCATGTATGGAGTATTACGAGTGGACAGAACGCACTTTCTTGTCATGCTGTGATAGATGGGGGCTTGACCATTCAGGATAGCCAAACCCTTTTACGAACAATTGAACAGGAATTGGAACATAAAGGTATTGGTCATGTAACGATTCAGATGGAAAACAATGAACACCCCCATGAAGATTCGCTAATGTGTCAAAATGATCAAGAATCATCAGCTCATGAACATTAGGCTAAAATTACTCGGCTAGTATAAGGGCAGTTATTAATTAACTTCAACTTTAACTGCCCCACAAGCTATTTTTGCATACCAACCAAAAATTTCGACAAAATATTTCATTTTACCCATTCATTTATATATCTTTTTCATTTATACTAGATTAAAGTGGCTGTTCAAAAGGAGGATGAAAAGGATCGAGAAGTTCGAGACGGTGAAGCTTTGAGCACAAGGAAAACTTTCCTCAAATCACATCGCATGCAGGAAAAGTGCCTTTCCTTTCGAAGCTGCAAAAAAAGCAAGCCAACGAGCTTTATGAGTGATGTGGTGACTTCTACGTTCGACATCATGGTTTTCGGTGGACGAGCCTTGGCGCAGCACCAGGACGTGTCGGTACTTGGTAGAAGATACCTTAAGAAGTGTTATTTTCACCGGACTTTTTGAATAACCTCTTAAAGTGAATTTAGGAGATTGATAGTATATGGGGAAAAAGCAGTATTCAATTTTTACAGTCATAAGTGTTCTCCTGCTCTCTATTTTGATACCAATATCTAGTAGTGGAGAAGAAGTACAAAGGATGAGCTTACATAAAGAAAGGCAAACAAACTTAAAATTAATTGATACACGGCAAAATATGAAACGTTTTACATATGATTCAGGCTATAATTTTGCATATCCGGATGCAGTAAGAGGAGTTTATGTGACGGGTAATTCAGCAGGTGGAAGTCGCTTTGAAACACTGCTTGATCTTGTTGAAAAAACCGATTTAAATGCAGTGGTAATAGATATTAAAGAAGATCATGGTAACTTAACCTTTCAACCTGAAGAAGGTTCAGCCTATGAAGACATCGCCATGAATTACATAAGCGACCCGGAAGGCATGATGCAGATTCTTGAAGAAAAAGGGATCTATCCCATTGCCAGAATAGTAGTTTTCAAGGATTCTGTACTTGCAAAAAAACGACCGGATTTATCTTTTACTAAAAATGGGGAAGTGTGGGTAAATAATAAGGGTGAGGCGTTTGTAAGTCCGTTCCAAAAAGAGGTTTGGGAATATAATGTGGAAATTGCCAAGCTGGCTGCAGAAATGGGCTTCCAAGAAATTCAGTTTGATTACGTACGATTCCCAGAAGGATTTGAAAATAAAGATAAAGAACTGGATTACACTTTAGGCGATTATGAAAACTCTGAACAGAATAATATTAAAAGACGTGTTGAAGCAGTAACAGACTTTGTTCAATATGCCAGAGAGGAATTGGAATATTACGGTGTTGATGTAGCTGTTGATATATTCGGTTATGCTGCAACCATTGAAGAAACGCCAGGCATTGGACAGAACTTTTCAAAAATCTCAGCTAATGTAGATGTTATTTCATCGATGATTTATCCAAGCCATTGGACATCTTATTTCGGGATTGCAAAACCGGATACCGAACCATATAAACTGGTAACAGAATATGCCAAAGTGGAAAATAAAGTATTAAGTGCATTGGATGATCCACCTATTTCACGACCGTGGATTCAGGATTTTGAAGCTCCTTGGCTATATAGTGGGGTCACAAAGCAATATGGCAAAGCTGAAATAGAAGCCCAAATTAAAGCACTTTATGAAAATGGAATTAATGAATTTCTTCTATGGAATGCAGGCAATGTATACACAGATAATGTTGATTACAAAATCGGCATAAAGTAGCATAGTTTTAGATGTTATAATTAATAATACGAATTAGGGGTACAACTAACATTACGATTTGTATCCCTAGTTTTATGTCTGTAACAGCACGCTCATCAGTTGCCGGCATTTAATGAAGAGAATCAGTAATAAAGTTCTTTTTGGTTAAAAATTAGTGAAGAGTGCAGGAACACCAGTCGAAAATCCAGAATAAAAATCAACAAGAATTATATACTAAATATAGTCTATTTTTCTGGAAGCATTTAACAAATCATCTTTTTTTCGCTATACTAAACAAGACTACGAAAAGATAAGGAGTAGATCAATGAACTGGTATGAAAAGCTAAACAAGTACTTTCCGGTAGAAGAGATGAAATCAAAAGAGCATATGGAAATGCTTTTAGATGAAAAGGGAGATGTTTATTATAAAGACGAAAGTCCCCAGCATGTAATGATGTATGCTGAATTTGATACATTTATTTTTATCGATTATGTATGGGTCTCATCAGAAACAAGAGGACAGGGTATTGGACATCAATTAATTGACAAACTTAAAAAGAATAATAAGCCGATCATTTTGGAAGTAGAACCAGTCGATTATGATGATACGGATACAGAAAAACGACTTCATTTTTATCAAAAAGAAGGGTTTACCCACGCACAATCCATTGGATATAATCGGCGATCTCTAGCAACAAATGAGGAAAATGCTATGGATATATTATATTGGTCTCCCAATGATGAATCAGAAGAAATGATTTTTGAACAAATGAAAAAAATGTATGAAGATATTCATACGTATAAAGATAAAGAATTATATGGAAAAGCATATCAATCGGTTGATGAAGTATTAGTTTATGACGAAGATCGAGATACGGAGGATATTCTGGAAAGCTTAAATTCAGTTGAAAAATCATAAGAATTACTCATGCGAGTCTCTTAATATGTTTGAAAAGAGGCTCGTTTTGGTTAAGTGAATAGGTTGTTTCATATTCGGATTCTCATACTTATGATCTGACCCATTTCCCCATAGACAGGTTGTCTGTGACAGTTTGCAATTGCACGCTTTCCAGATATTACGACAATTTTTCATGAAATATACAAGTAAGTGTTTTTTATTTTTATAATAATATTTTCATATAACATGTTTAATTGAAAATGAAATGGGGTATGTTACAAATAAATGAATACAATTCGTGAACATTTGAATTTAACCTATTTTTTCCTGTTTACCCTCTACCTTTTGCTTGACATTTGTAGTATAATTTACATATAGGGTTAATTAAACTTATTTTAATCTAATAAGTTATTCAATGTTTATGAAAATCCCCATTTTAGAACGAGGAGTGAAGTTTTATGGTAACACTTTATACCTCACCAAGTTGTACATCTTGCAGAAAAGCAAAAGCATGGTTGGAAGAACATGATATTTCGTTTAAAGAGCGTAATATATTCTCAGAACCATTATCATTGGATGAGATCAAGGAAATATTGCGAATGACGGAAGATGGAACTGATGAGATCATCTCAACACGCTCAAAGGTCTTTCAAAAATTGGATGTCAATATTGAACAATTACCAATGAAAAATTTATTCAATTTGATCCAAAAGAACCCTGGTCTGTTGAGAAGACCAATTATTTTAGATGAGAAACGTCTGCAAGTGGGCTATAACGAAGATGAGATTCGCCGATTTTTACCGAGAACGGTACGTACCTTTCAATTACGTGAAGCTCAACGGATGGTTAATTAAGTTAGATAAAGAATTGAAGAAGAATAGAGTGAAACGCAGATTACTTTAATAGGATCTGCGTTTTAATTTTTTAGTGACAAATAAACTAAAATAGTTTAAAATATGATATTAACAATTCAAGAAAATCCTGTGTAAAATAAGTTTCAAAATATAGGCAGATAAATTTCCAAAACATAGCACAATATCATACAATGGTAATAGATATTCTTATCCTCTGTTCCAAAAATATTTTCTGAAAAACAGTACACAATACGAGCACTGATAAATGTATGGTTAGAGATATGTATTACAGGGTAATGAATAATAAATAATATTACAATATAGATTAAGGTGAAGCGGTCTCTTCTACCTGACTATTTTACGGAAAGGAGAGAATTTAATAATGGAAATCGAAAGAATAAATGAGAATACAGTCAAATTTTATATTTCCTATATCGATATTGAGGATCGGGGCTTTGAACGTGAAGAAATCTGGTATAATCGCGAACGAAGCGAGCAATTATTTTGGCAGATGATGGATGAAGTAAATTATAAAGAAGATTTCAATGTTGAAGGTCCTTTATGGATCCAAGTTCAAGCAATGGAAAAAGGTTTAGAGATTATTGTTACGAAAGCACATGTATCTAAAAATGGAGAAAGTCTTGAGCTTCAGACAGAAGATGGCAATACAGTCGATTTTCCTGTCGATAAAAAAATAGAAAATATTTTAGATGATAAATTTGGAAAAGCGGAAGAAGAATTAGATGATGAAGAATCTACCCTTGATGAAGATAATCTGTGGATCATTGTAAGCTTCAATGAATTTGAAGATGTAATTCAGTTAAGTCATTATTTTGATGACAATATGGAGAACGCAGAAGAAACACTTTACCATTATAAGGATAAGTATTATTTATATCTGGAGTTCTCACAGGACTCACTGGATGATCATCTTCAGGAGAACATTATCAGTCAGGTTTTTGAATTTGCAGATGATACTGATGTAACCGTTCATTATCTGGAAGAGTATGGGAAAAAGGTCTTTGATACAGACACATTTGCTCAGGTCAGATCTTATTTTCCAGTACAGGTATAGGCACTCCTATTAAAGAGTGTCTATTTTTTCGTTCCTCGTTAGAAAGTATAGATTCTTAGCTGGGAAGGATCTCACATAGAAAGGTTTTAAGACTTAAGTATAACTTACAGTAGTGTATGCGGTTTTTTATTAAAAAATCTTTTATCCTCTTAAAAGCTAGTAAAACAAGTTTTCTAATTTTGTAGCAGGATTATGATTAGCTTTGTCGAATATTGTATTAGGAGGTGATTTAGTGCTGCAAGCAAAATCAAATGACGGAAAGCTTGTAACGCTTGCTACATTAAGAAGAAAAGAAATTGAACAAATGAAACAAAAGAAATGGAAATTTTTCTGTCCTACCTGCAATCATGAAGTAATCATAAAAGCTGGGTCAAAAATGATTCCCCACTTTGCCCATACGTCCACTATTAATTGCCCATCATATGAAGGAGGGGAAGGATCCTATCATGAGCAAGGAAAGCTTCTGTTATACCAATGGCTAAAAAGCCAGAACATAAGTGTAAACTTGGAAACCCATCTTAAAGAGATTCATCAACGCCCGGATTTATTGTTAACGATCAACAATAAAAGGATAGCGATAGAATACCAATGTGCACGCATACCAACGGAACAGATAAAACAGCGAAATGATGGCTATAAGAATGCTGGGATAACGCCCATATGGATCTTGGGAGCTAAACGCTTCAAACGTCAGACGGGAAATCACTTCAAGATCGATCAGTTCACACTTCAGTTTATCCACCAATTTACATCTGAACATCCGCTTACATTATTTTACTTCTGCCCACTAACATTAGAATTTATTGTCATACAAAATATTTATTTAACGAGTGCAGGACAGGCGATTGGTAAAATAATATCTATTAAATTAAACCATCTTAGCTTTACAGATATTTTTATCCAGAACTCACTCCTTCCAAATGAACTCTATCAATTGTGGAAAAATGAAAAACAGCAGTTTCGTTTACGAGTAAGAAGGAACCTTTACGGGAGTGAACTGGCCTGGCATCAGTGGCTATATTTAAAAGGAACTCATTTGGATTATTTACCTTCGATTATTTACCTACCTGTAGTTTCGGGCTATCTGATGAAAACTCCGGCATGGAACTGGCAAAGCCGACTATGTTTGGATGTACTGGAGCAGCTCCCAGTTGGACAGGAGTTTTCCTTAAGTTCGTGTAAGTATCTTTTAAGAAAACATATACAACAGCCACAGGATTTCCCGCTGATTTCTTCAGAAGATGATCCCATTGAAAACTATCTTCAAGTATTGATTCATTTAAACATCATCCAAAAGCTTTCTCTAAATTATTATCAAAAAATAAGTACCCTCTCGTTTTACAAAAACATCGAAGCGGCACTAGCAGGAGACGAGAAATTAATGAACGTCCTTCAAAACAAAATACAAGCATGAATTTGTAATGATTCGTTATACTAAATAAATAGAGATTTTTAAAGGTATTTTTAAAAAAATCTAGAATTACTATAAAGTATGGATATAACGAGGAGGAATTATAGTGGCGAAAGCGACAAAAGAATTACAAAAGCGCAATGAAATACCAGAAGAGTTGACATGGAGATTAGAGGATATTTTTGAAACAGATGAAGCATGGCAGGAAGAATTTAAAAAATTACAAGCAGATATTCCCCAGGTGGAGAAATATCAGGGAAAACTGGCCGATTCAGCACAAAACTTATATGAACTATTGAAGCTCCAGGATGAAATTTCCGAACGTTTAGGCAGGCTGTATACATATTCGCATATGCGTTATGATCAGGATACAACAAATTCTTTTTACCAAGGCTTAAATGCACAAGCTGAAAATGTGCTGACACAGGCATCAAGTTCAATGAGCTTTATTGTTCCGGAGATTCTTGCAATGGATGAGGCTAAACTAAATGGATTTCTGGAAGAAAAAGAAGAATTACAATTGTATAAAAAAACATTGGATGAAATTACACGTCAGCGTCCACATGTATTGAGCCAAAAAGAAGAAGTGTTATTGGCTGAAGCATCTGAAGCTTTATCCAGTTCAGCACAAACATTTGGAATGCTTAATAATGCTGATTTAACATTTCCTGAAATTATAAATGAAGCTGGGGAAGAAGTAGATCTAACACATGGAAGATATATCAAATTCCTAGAGTCTAAAGATCGCCGTGTTCGTGAAGAAGCATTCAAAGGAATGTATGATACGTATGGAAAATTCAAAAATACATTCGCATCAACATTAAGTGGAAACGTTAAGTCAGATAACTTCAATGCAAAGATCCGCAATTATGAAACTGCAAGACAGGCGGCGTTGGATAATAACAATATTCCCGAGCAAGTGTATGATAATTTAGTTGCAGCAGTAAACGAAAAATTACCAGTGCTCCATCGCTATACAAAATTACGGAAAAAAATATTAGGACTTGAAGAATTGCATATGTATGATTTGTTCACGCCACTTGTGAAAGACGTGGACATGGAGATCCCATATGATAAAGCTAAAGAGTATGTGCTCGCTGGTTTAGAACCACTTGGAAGTGAATATATCGATATTCTAAAAGAGGGATTTCAGAATCGCTGGATAGATGTGGAAGAAAATAAAGGAAAGCGCAGTGGGGCATATTCTTCGGGTGCCTATGGTACAAATCCATATATTTTATTAAACTGGCAGAGTAATGTAAATGATACATTTACACTGGCACATGAGCTGGGCCATTCCGTGCATAGTTATTATACAAGAAAATCACAGCCATTTCGTTATGGTAATTATTCTATCTTTGTTGCAGAGGTTGCATCAACAACGAATGAAGCATTATTAAATGATTATCTGTTAAGAAACCTGGATGATGAAAAACAAAAGCTATACCTGTTAAATCATTTTCTGGAAGGTTTCCGTGGAACAGTATTCCGTCAGACAATGTTTGCTGAATTTGAACATGATATCCATGTTAGATTGCAAAATGGGGAGGCTTTGACAGCGGACAAACTAACGGAGCTTTACTATAATTTAAATAAGAAATACTTTGGTGAAGCGGTTGTCTCCGATGAAGAAATCGGTTTGGAATGGGCGAGGATTCCTCATTTCTACTACAATTACTATGTGTATCAATATGCGACAGGATATTCCGCAGCTACTGCACTTGCCAAAGAGATTCTTGATGGAACTGATGGAGCAGTAATGCGTTATATAAACTTCCTAAAGGCAGGAAGCAGTGATTATCCGATGGAGGTTCTAAAAAAGGCAGGAGTGGATATGACCACAAAACAGCCGATTTTAGATGCGTTAGATGTATTTGAAACTAAATTGAATGAAATGGAAAAGTTACTTTAGAATGAAGCGCAAAGACGAAGGGCGCCCGTATAGCAACAACGTACGGACTGGGGATCAATAGAATGATGGTCGTTTCGATGTTAACTATCCCAACAAGGGTATAAGTGCGACTAGCTCTCTTTTTTATCATACGGTGGTTGATGAAAGTCACGCTAGTTGCAGGAGATGAATATCGATTATTGATTATAGTAATATCAAAATATAAACAACCAAAATTTATATTTTAGCGAGAACAAAAAATAAAAAGAGGATGATTATAGCGATCATCCTCTTTTATCTCATTCTTCCCCGATATACACGTCTGTGCGAGAAGGAATAGATGGTTAAATAAATCGAAATAAATAATAGTGGCAGAGTAAAATATAGCGGGATTAGCGACATTAGTCCTAACATATTCAAAAAGAAAGCAAAGAGAGTCAGTAGGAGAAAAAGAAATGGGAGATGACCTTCCTTCATATTTATTCACGCCTTTCCTAATAGCAAGTATATTAGATGATATGTTAATTTTTTGTGAAGTAGAAGTGACATTTTTGTGAAAATATGCACATACTTATTGATTCTAAAATAATTACTTGGTATAGTAAGTATGTAAGATAAAACAAACAAAACCCCTTTGTTTGATCATGAAACTTTCTCCCATCCCCCTTTGTTTTTATATACAAAGAGAGATAAAGGATATACGCTGCCCCGTATATCCTTTATTTTTGGTAAAAAAACGCTAAAGCATCTTTCTAGAATTCAGAGGCTAGAAGTCAGATTTGAAGAAATCAGCGAAAGGGCCAATTTCGTATATCCTTTCTTACCTCTTAAAAAACAGAATCTATCCATCTTTTTTTCTGCAGAAGTGGATAAGTAATACGTCGGAGCAAATTTAGGTTGCAGACGAAAAGTACTTATCGTCTGATATCACTCAAGAAGTATGCATCCAGAATTAAAAGGTTTCTAAAAAGCAAAGTATGCTTCAGGAATTACTGTACCGAATACCAATTTTTTTAATATTAAACCCGGTTTTTATACGATATATTTCCAAAAAGACCCATATTTAACGGGTATCCTCTGTACCTTTTGCTTTAATTGTAACTTTTTCATTTCCTTTTCTGTTTTAGCGAATGTCCAATCATATACTACGGAAACTTCTTTACCACCAACAACTTTATAAAATGCCAGAAAGTCTTCGAGTGGCGGTTTTTCAGAAGGGATAGGACTTTTTTGCAGGATTTCTTGTAAAACATGAACATAAATGTCATACGGATATAATCCGGAAATTTTAATCCCTTGTTCTTCTATCATCTGATTGAAAAACACGATGGTAGGAATGTAGTCGACCTCCATTTCATGTGTTAATTTTAAATCACATTGAAATGCTTTTTTAGCTGAATCAGAGTAAAGGTCATTTTTAAATTCGAATATATCAAGATTCGCTTCCGTTGCGCATTTAATTAATACTTGTTCATCAGAAATGTTTTGTTTATTCAAAAAGACGTTTTCCTGTACTTTTCGTAAAAAAACTCTTCCGGCTTTTTTACCTTGTAACTCTGCAGCTTTTATAGCTAACGATGCAAGCCATGGCAAGGAAACAGGATTTTCAACCCATAAGTCACCATCACAGCTCATACCCGTTCTTTTTGCGGTTTTTTCCCATATATCTTTGATTTTTCTCGGTTTATCAAATTGATCATTATTCAATGTATTTAAATGACCACTTACAATTGGGCGTATCGTAAAAAAACGTCCATACTCAATGGAAAGCTTCTTTAAATAAGGCTCCAGTGACCAACATTCGGGACAAAGGGGATCAACAAAAACATAAATTTCAATCGGTTTTTGCACAAAATCAAAAAAGCTATATTTATCCGATGTGTTTGTATGTGTTGAGCTTTTATACTCAGTTTGATTCCAACTCACATCGATTCTCCTTTCTATTATTCTGATGTGTTCATCATGTGGTTTGCGGTCATTGTTAATTTTTCAAATATAGCTGTGCGATACGGTTCTTCGATTTCTGCTTCCATTAGTGCTTCAGCCATGCATTCCAACCACGCATCCCTTCGTTCTGGAGTGATTGGGAATGGTAAGTGTCTCCTTCTAAGCATTGGATGCCCACGGTCTTCTTGATATAATTTAGGCCCACCAAAGAACTGTGTTAAAAATAAGCGTTGTTTTCTCGCTGTTTCAGTTAAGTCTTTAGGAAAAATAGGGATAAGCTTTGGATGTTGACCTACTCGCTTGTAGAATGCAGTAACAAGTCTATCTATCGGATCAAATCCGCCAATTGCCTCAAATATTGTTCCCGGGCGCATCATATATCTATCTCCTTACTTTATACACTTCAACATTAACATTTATTTAATATCGTATATTATATTGTAGCAATGGAACGAAATGCGGGCAAATAATCTGATTTTCATTTAGTATAAATTACCTATTTATCAAAGGTTGAAAAAAATCGTTTAATTTTATTTGGTGTTTCCCTTTTTTGGATATGATATTTCATTAGTAGGAAGTTGAATGTTTCCAAGCCAATATTTTTGGTTGGTGCTTCTAGCTCTAACTCATAGTCTGCGTACCCATTATACGTACTGTAATCAAGTACGAGTAATACCTCGTTATATTTTACTTCACGTCGTTTGGTCGTTAAGCTTCCGAAATAAATTAAGCTTGCTAATGAAATTCCTTTTGCTGTCAGTTGTTTGGTTGTATTCCATTTTTCTTTTATATTTCCATCCAACCAGGAATGTGCTTCCTCTTTCGTTAACATATCATGAGTTTCTAGTAATCCTTGTGGGTGTGGTTCCTTTAATGTTAATGTATATTTTCCATTCTTCTCTCTAATTCTTAATGCACAGCCATTCCTTTTTAGAGAAAAGTCTTTTGTTTCAAAATAATAGTTCGTTTGTGTTTCACTATATTCAGGAAAAGGAAGATTATCCGACAAACGGTCAAACTCTTCCTTTGATAATAAATTTTTATATTCGATTTCTATTTCCTGTGTCATGTAAAAACCCCCATATCTAAAAATAGGTTACAATTGATTATGGCTAATTCTTATAGAATATGCAAAGATTAGCCATTCACGGAAATTATGATAAAATAGTATTGACATCTCTAAGTGCCAGTTCAAAAGGAAGAATTCAACATACTTTATGATACGCATTGTAAGTATGAGTTTATAAGGAAATCAGTATAGTTACTAAAGCTTTTACACTAGAGTATAGGGTTTCTTTGAGAGCTAATAAACGTAGAAGATTCCCTCAAACGAAAGCCGATTTTTCTAAGATGAATATAGGTGGTGTTGACTATGAATTGGGAAGCAATACTTGCACCTTATGCACAGGTCGTTGAGGAGCTTAAAGTGAAACTGAAGGGCATCAGAAAACAATTCAAGTATGATTCTAGACATTCCCCAATCGAATTTATAACTGGAAGAGTGAAACCAATTCCGAGTATTTTACAAAAGATCGAAACCAAACAAATCCCTTTAGAAAATATTGAAAGAGCTATTCCAGACATAGCAGGAGTTCGAGTAGTTTGTCAATTTGTTGATGATATATACACGGTTGTTGAAATGCTTCGTACACGTAAAGACTTTGAAATAATCGAAGAAAAGGATTATATCTCTAGAAAGAAAGAAAGTGGCTACAGGTCATTTCATATGATAATTGAATACCCGGTTGAAACGATCGATGGATTTAAAAAAGTCATTGCTGAAATTCAAATACGGACATTTGCAATGAACTTCTGGGCAATCAATGAGCATTCCCTTAATTATAAATATAAAGGAAGTATTCCAACAGAAATTAAAAAGAGACTGCAACGTGCGGCAGAAGCTGCATTTAAATTGGATGAGGAAATGTCTAAAATAAAACATGAGATCCAGGAGGCACAGCGGATTTTTCATAGAAAATGATTACATAAAGGGCCTAAGGTGCTAAGGACTTGACATAGCTTTTTTTACAGTTAAGTTAAATAGATGATAGATTTTTATAGTTTTATAAGCTTGTTCAAAAAGGATTAAAAAAGTAAAATCGGCTAAGTACGCAAGCCTACTTATAGCAGGTGATGACATAGCGGACTCTTGCGCATTTTACGATATGTGTCTACTGCATCATTTTCCAAGAATTAGTATCGTAATCATATTAGCAGATCGTTTTATGCGTAAGAATCACATAGCGTGTTCTGTGCATCGAAGTTTGAGGCGGTTTAGCTTTGTAGAGCGGAACGTATGCAATTAATTCGTGAACAAATGTTCTTGTACGTAGGAAAAGTATTTTTTCTCTTTCAAGCAACAAAAAAGCAAGCCAACCAGAAACATTGAAGTGTTATTTTTACCAGACTTTTTGAACATCCTTTATAAAGTAAAAAGAATGATTTTATCATAAGGGAGATAATCTAAAGTGAAATTTAAAATTGTGTCAAGAGGCGATGAACGTTCTAATCGAATGAAAGCTACTATGAAACAATATTTAACTGAATTTGATTTGGTATATGATAAAGATACTCCGGATCTCGTGATTTCAGTCGGAGGGGATGGAACATTTCTTGAAGCATTTCATAGCTATGTAAATCGATTGAAAGACACTGCATTTATCGGTGTTCATACTGGGCATTTAGGGTTTTACGCAGATTGGACACCGGATGAAGTGGAGAAATTAATCATTGAAATTGCAAAAACACCATTTCAAGTGGTAGAATATCCTTTGCTTGAAGTAACCATACGTGCTGAATCTGGTGGTAAAGAAGATCGCTTCCTTGCGTTAAATGAAGCAATGATAAAAACAGCAGATGGATCTGTTGTTTTTGATGTAGAAATAAAGGGAGAGCATTTTGAAACATTTCGTGGAGATGGATTATGTGTTTCCACTCCCTCTGGAAGTACAGCATATAATAAAGCACTGGGTGGGGGTATTATTCATCCTTCGCTTGAGGCAATCCAGCTTACAGAAATGGCTTCTATTAATAATCGTGTTTTCCGTACAATCGGTTCGCCATTAATATTACCAAAGCATCATACATGTCTTTTAAAGCCTATGGTAAATCGTAGCTTTTTAATTGCAATTGATCATTTTACAACGAATTATACAAATGTAAAATCAATTCAATGCCGAGTTGCGGATGAAAAAATTCGTTTTGCCAGATTTAAGCCATTTCCTTTTTGGAATAGAGTACGTGATGCCTTTATAAGTGAGGGCGAAAATAAAATATAGTGGAGTAGAGTGGGAATGAAATGGACGATACCTAACCAACATGATAGTATGATCATTCGTGATTATTTGCAAAAAGTCCATGGTTTTTCGAGAAGATTAATTAAAAGAGTGAAGTATGAGGGTGGAGACATACGCGTTAATGGTACCCAGGAAGGAGTAAGGTATTCCTTAAAAACAGGAGACCTTCTGGAAATTAAGTTTCCTCCCGAAATGATACCAAGTGGTATGCGACCAGAGGAAATGGAACTGTCTATTATTTATGAGGATGATACTATTATTGTGATGGACAAGCCACCTCAAATGGTAACGATACCCTCTTTAAATCATCCAGTAGGAACTATTGCTAATGGGCTTTTAGGTTATTATGAAAAAAATAATATTCCACACACTGTACATATCGTTACAAGATTGGATCGGGATACTTCCGGAATAGTTTTGATAGCTAAACATCAATACAGTCATTCTTTGCTTTCAGTATTACAAAAAAATGGTAAGGTAAAACGGAAATATAAAGCAATTATTGAAGGTCATTTGATAAAAAAACAGGGGACAATCGATGCTCCAATCGGTAGAAAGGCTGGCTCCATTATTGAACGTACAGTCATAGATACGGGAAAAAGAGCGATTACTGATTATAAGGTTATGGATGAATTAACAAGTCATTCCCTATTAGAAATTGATCTTAAAACTGGTAGGACACATCAAATCCGGGTACATTTCTCATTCATCGGTCACCCCATAGCTGGTGACGATTTATATGGGGCTTCAACTGCACAGATTAATCGGCAGGCACTACATTGTTTTGAATTAAGCTTTGAACATCCGTTAACGAAGGAGAAGCTGGTGTTTACGTCTGAACTGCCAGACGATATGCAACAGCTAATTTCTAGGATCTATTAAAAATTGGTGAATTTTTCCGCAATAAATTGCTGTTTTGATGGAACGCTGATTGTTGTCTCTTCAGGGAGACGAAAGGCTGTTAATGCATTTCCAAACACGCAGCCTGTATCAATGTTAATTGTTTTATTTATTTTACGCGGTTGTTTAACAGGAGTATGTCCGTAAATAATCCAATGGTCCCCATGATAATGCTGTGCCCAGTCCCTGCGAATCGGTCGGCCATCCTCTAGGAATTCTCCAGTGATATCACCATAAAGGACGAATGTTTTTACCTTTTTATCAGTCCGACCAATATAGGTTTCTTTCATTCCGGCATGTGCAACAATTGCTTTAGCTTCTGGCAGCTGTAAATAAAGTGGGGCACCCTCATACAATGTTATAAATTGATTGGACAATATTTTTTGTTTTTCTTCAGGTAAAGCTTTATATTCTGCTATAGTTGTTTCTAATCCATGGCGTTCATAAACTTTATTACCGAGAAAATAACGATATAACTTATTACAATGATTTCCTGGTACATATTTTGCTTTACCGTGAACAATAACCATTTCATAAGCAAGCTGAATTACACCAAGAGATGCTGGACCTCTATCGGTAATATCTCCTAAGAATACAGGTATTCTGTGATCGGGATGAATATATATGTTATGTTGCCTTTGATAGCCAAGTGCGGAAAATAGTTCTCGTAATTCTTCCAGACAGCCATGTACATCACCAATGACATCAATTTTCATACTAAAACCACCTTGCTATTTGCTTTATTAGTTAAATTCAATTATTATATTTTGCATGGATTTGTTAAAAATGGATAACTAATAGATTATCCATTTTTAACAAATCTATAACAAGTATAGCGTAGACTGCTACAATTTGTTATTGTTTCATATATAGAAAAGCCGGGAAATATTTACAATACGTGCGTGTTCAAAAAGAAGGATGAAAGGGCCGAGAAGTTCGAGAAGTTTGAGGCGAAAAAGCAAGTGAACGAGCTTCTCGTGTAATGTGGTGACTTCTGCGTTCAACACAATGATTTTTCGGTGGTGCGAACCTTGGCGCAGTCCCAGACGTGTTGGTACTGAGTATAATATCCCCTAAGATGTGTCAGTTTTATCGGACTTTTCGAACAACCTACATATGGATAGTGGGTAAGAGAGGATGTGTTTAAATGGAAGCTTATAGTAAAGTTGAAAGTAATTATGAAGAAAAATACGAAGAACATTGGAAGAAACTGAGAGCTGCCTTAAATAATGAACAAATGGAACATTTTCGATTAGATTTCCTTGATTTGCATCCATATGATCAAGCGATGTTTTTTTTGGAACAGCCAAAAGATTCTCGCTTGCAGATATATTCTTATTTATCCCCTGAAGAAATTGGGGAATTAATGGAAAATATTGAACTGGAAGATATCGAGGTCTTCTTTGCAGAAATGGATCCTCGTTTCGCATCCATGGTTCTGGCAGAAATGGCAGTAGATAATGCAGTAGATATCTTAAATGAACTGGATAAAGATCAGGTAATCAGTTTTTTAACGATTATGGATAAAGAAGCGGCAGATGAAATTAAACAATTACTTCATTATGAAGAAAAAACTGCCGGTAGTATAATGACAACTGAATTTGTTGCATTGTATCAAACGCAAACCGCTAAAGAAGCAATGCAGCAGCTAAAAGCGAAAGCACCAGATGCAGAGACTATTTATTATTTATATATTCTTGATGAAGATAAACGATTAGTAGGTGTGCTTTCTTTACGGGATTTAATTATAGCTGATGAGAATTTGCATATTCAAGAGATTATGAGTGAAAAAGTTGTTACAGTATCCGTTGCGAAAGACCAGGAAGAAATTGCGCAAATGATGCGGGATTATGACTTTCTTGCACTTCCGGTTGTTGATTTTCAACAGCATTTATTAGGAATTATTACAGTCGATGATATCATGGATGTTATGGAAGAAGAAGCGAGTGAGGATTATTCTAGATTGGCAGGTGTGTCTGAAGAGGAACGTAGTAATGATAATGCATTTATTTCAGCAAAAAAACGTTTGCCGTGGCTAATTATTTTACTGTTTTTAGGAATGTTTACAGCAAGTCTGATTGGTCGATTTGAAGAAACTCTTGACCAGGTGACAGTATTAGCTATCTTTATACCATTAATTGCCGGGATGGCTGGAAACACTGGAACACAAGCATTGGCAGTTGCTGTTCGTGGACTGGCTACAGGTGAATATGGCAAACATGGTAAAGCAAAACTGATTATACGAGAAGCGGGTACAGGTTTAATCACCGGAACTGTCTGTGGAATTGTCATTACAGTCGTTATTTATTTATGGCAGGGCGATGTATTTTTAGGCTTACTTGTAGGAATTTCAATTATGGCCACATTAATTGTAGCAACCCTGGCCGGATCACTGATACCAATATTAATGGATCGTTTTAAAATCGATCCCGCCGTAGCATCCGGTCCATTTATCACTACAATCAATGATATTATTTCAATTTTAATCTATTTTGGCATGGCAACAGCATTTATGGGTTTATTGATATAGATTATGTTAAGGGAAACAGCATTCTGATAGGGTGTTGTTTTTTATTTGGAATGTATGCTGGGAATCTCGGGCCGGGATGGTCGCTCGAGAGCGAGAACATCAGCTCGAGAGCGGGAACATCACTCTCAAAACAATTACCGCACTAAACACATTTCATTTACTGGGTTCATATAATGGGTTGACGAATTAAATAAAGGGGAGATTCATACATGGGAAAGAAGAAAATTGCAAGGGATCCGCTGCTTTATATTCATCAGCCGACCAATCAGACACCGAAAGCACCAATGCAGTATAATTATGTTACTCCAAAAAAATCAAGTGAATCCGAACAGCAGCGGCAGGAGGATTCATCGACGGGCTCTGCTGAAAAGCGTCCAGTAAAGCGTCCAGTAAAGCGTAATGCCTATTATAAGGAATTGAATCGAACTGAATACAGTGATTATAAAAATGAAGCAGATGTACAGGGGAATCCTGAAGACACAGATGAGCAAAACGGCCAACACAGTAAGGACGACCAAGGTGAACTAGAAGCAGCATCAGATAAAGATATAGATAAACCATCGACTACTGTGGGGTCAATGAAATTCAAAGAAATGACGCTGGAGGAAAAGGTTGCATATTTTGTAAATAAACCAAGCTATACGCCAAAAATGAGATGTGAGATTAAGACAGAAGAAAAAACATATCGTGGAATCATTACGGATTACAAAGAAAATGATGTGTTTATACGTGTAGGAAAAAGATCCTCAAGTACACAAATTCCAATGGATAAAATAAATAATATTCGAATGCTAGGGTTTTAGGTACAACTAATTCAGACAGTATTGATCAAGTTGTAATCACTATTTTATTAAGTTTATTCCCAAATAGGATGATTGATACTAGGAAATGGTTTACTTTATTAGCGGAAAATCCCTTAAAGGTGCAAAGAAACTAGGATTGATTCTAATTCTAGATGAACTTAGCTGGTTGTATCATTGGCTTTGAGAAAAAGCCTTTTCCCATACCAAAAAAAATACACCAGGGAAAAGAGGGATGAACCTCTTCTCAATGGTGTATTTTAATTTCACCCATTTTCAATTACTTAAATGCATCAATTGCCGGTAAGCAAGTAACGTGGCAGAAGCAGTTTAAATCAACGGTTATACAGATTCCTGTAGCACGAAGACGTCCTGTGTGCTGTTCAACAGGGTTATCCGGATTGTCTTTATCGTCTTCTCTGTCTCTTAGTAACTCAAGAATTGCACAGCAATCATCCGTTACTTTCTTAACTCTGAAATAGAAGCTGCCTTCTACATCGCGGATTCTTCTTGGATGTGCACCGAAACCTTTAAATGGTTTACAATTACCTTTACAATATAGAAGTACAGGAACTGTATCCAAACCGTTTCCGTCGTCTCTTTCGCCTAGCAAATCATTAATAGACTGATCACAGCTGCTATCACAACAATTTTCTACAACATCATTTTGAGCATCTGCAATTTCCTTTAGAACATCACATACACAATTACCTGTGTCAAACTCTTTTCCACAACCCATGAAATATTACTCCTTTCAAAATATAATTGACTCAGTTGTCTTTAATAGAATATGTGTTAGTACACAGATTGTGTGGGCATTCATCAGGAATCCTTTAGATAATTTTCATAGGATATTCTGTAATAAAGGGCTGATGACTATACTTGATATCAATTTCTACATATGCTAATAAAGACCAAAATTAAAAAGGGGTGAAGGAAGGATGTCTGGAAAGAAACAAGTTATCCATGTGAAAGATCTGGTGATTAAAGCTGATAATGTTACAATAGAACGTTTGCGTCGTGACAAACATGATCCATTCTTCGGATCGAATCAGGATCGTAATGACGAGGAAAGTCCGGAATCATCAGAACGAGCTGGACGTCATGAGCCATTCTTTGGTTCAGATCGAGGTCGGGATGATGAAGAAAGTTCATCTGATTCATCAGAGCATCAACAATCACGTGACCCATTCTCCTGGTTTACACGGGGAGACAATGATGAGGAAAGTCCAGAATCATCAAGTTCAAGACATCATCACGATAAAAGCAGTGATGATGAAAATAGAGGAAGGCCGTTTTCCTGGTTTTAAATTAAATAGACTAAACATTAAGGCGGCTATCTGTTAGCTGCCTTTCATTTACCGTTTGGAGGGTTAGAATGAAAAAACCGGAGATTCCAGGATTAAAACATTTACGAGCCATTGAGAAACATTTAGAAAAAAATGAAAAGATCTTTCAACAACCGGTGAAGAAAATACAGGAATTTGAAAAAGAAATGGCAGACTGGAATGATGAATTTTTGCAACTGATTTCAAAAGTAGAAAGTGCAATAACCGAACTTGAAAAACGATTGGAAGAATAATGGAAAGCATATTTTTATAAAAAAAGGGTATAGGTAAGTGAAAAGGGACATAAAAATTAGTAATGTTACGAATATTATTATAAATAGTCAGTTAAAATAAGGAGGAATATTGCGATGGGATATATTTTACCGATTGAGCATTATCAATATAATGATTATCAAAAACGTATCACACAAGAGAAACGCAATCCTCATTTTATTGAACGGCCATTCAAAGTAATATTGGAAAAACAGCATCAGGAAATAATAAACGAGTTTGATCGATTAAATGGAATTTCTGACAGCTATCGGTACCCTGTTAGATTTGAGAAGCCGAATACAGAGAAGTATTATGGAGAAATAACAGGAAAAGGACAGAAATTTAATGCGAATGTATAGCTATTACAAAATTATTCCTAAAAATAAGGTAGATTATATTTCAAAATAAAAAGGTATGAGTACTAATCGTACTAGGCGATTAGTTTTCATACCTTTCATGATTTCTATTTACAAACGGAAGGATAAATAGCTTTTTCCCTTTCATATATTCAGCGTAGAACACATCTTCAACTTTATCGTATTCTTGCTCTCTTAATTGTTCTTGCAGCCATTCTTCAGTTAGATTCTTTTCCTTTAGATTATCATAAATAATTTCACCATCATTTATTAATGTTGTAGACAGTGACACATCTTGTGGTGATACTTTCATATCGCTTTTTGTTGGAGTTTGAAAAGGGGACTTTTTTAGGACAGAAACAGTACCATTTGTCTCTAAAATAGCATATTCAACCTCTTGAATTGAGAAAACATCCTTTCCCCTTAGCAGGTTTTGCAGCTGATCGATATCAAGCTTGTTTTTTTTCATTGTATCACGGACTAACTTCCCCTTATAAATGACGATGGAAGGGCTTCCCTCCAAGAGTGCTCGGGTTCTTTTGAATTTTTGTGAGATAATTTCGGTGACGTATAATAATCCACCCCATAATGTAATCACGAATGCTATTTCAGGCACCCCAGCCTTAGCGTCAAATAATGCATTTCCAACAAGCTCACCTAAAATTAAAGCGGAAATAAAATCGAAAGCAGTTAATTGGCTAATTTGTGTTTTTCCTAGTATTTTAGTTAAAATAAATAAGGCAAAAAAACCAAAAAGAGTTTCAAATAACATCGGTAAAAAATTCGACAATGTGATCATTCCCCTCTCTAAAGCATTTACAGTTTAGTGTTACCCGGAATTTTTGAATTAATTCACGAGGGAAGGAGGGGGAAACAATCCTTGTAAGGGGATAAAGCATCATTCATAATAAAAAGGGCGCCCCTTTTAAATCGGAGTGCCCCATCAATTATAATTCTTTAATCATTGTTACATGTGGGATGCCTGCATCCATAAATTCTCCTGAAACTGTTTCGTACCCAAGATATTGATAAAACTTTTGAGCATGTGTTTGTGCGTTTAGTTTGACTTTTGTGTAGCCTTTTTCTGAAATGATTTCTTCCATTGCGTTGATTATTTGTGTTCCATGTGATTTTCCACGATACTTTTTCAATACACATATGCGTTCAAGCTTACCATAGTTGTCCACGAAACGGAGACGACTAGCCGCAATGGGTTCCCCGTTCTGATAACCGATGAAGTGAATAGCAGTTTGATCATGCTCGTCAAGTTCCTCTTCAGCTGGTACCTTTTGTTCTTCAACAAAAACAACCATTCGAACGTTGTAAGCCTGTTCTAGCTCTTCATGTGTTTCGACTAACTTAATATTCACACATGTTCCTTTCCAAACACAAATGATTCGAACACGGTCCAAGCGCCATTTTCCAATTGGTAAAGCAGCTGGAAGCGATCGATTTTATCTTCAATCTGGAAGTTCTTCATTTTCATACTTCCAAACACATCAGAATACTCATCTTCCAATAGCTTCTGTGCAACAGTTATATGCGGGACGAAGGAATACTGTCTGTTATCAGGAAACGTGCCTGAATGCATTTTTTCATATAAATCAATCAGTTCCTGAATTGGCTCGACTTTTAAATAAATCGTATTTGTAACAGGTGCAAATGTGCTGACTTTATTTATATTAATCGTAAAAGGATCTGTATCATTTGCAATGTGTTTCAGTTTTGTTACTATCTCATCAATTGTTACTTCGTCTACTTCAAAGGATTCCTTCAATGTAATATGTGGTGGAATCAAAGCATAATGTGGATCATAACGCTTTCTGTATGAGTTTGCCTCATCCTGAATTGCTTTTGATGGAAAAATAGCGATACCATATTTCATCATTAAAAACCTCCTATTATATTTTATCATTTTTAAAGTACTACATATGATGGATCAGTATATCTTTTTTATTGGCACCAGAAAGTATTTCCATATTTATTTCTGCATCATTGCCATGATTAATACTTCGGAGCAATCGACCGCAGACGAAAAGTGTTTTTCGCCTGAACTAAAGATTAGCACAGGATGCATGCGCTCCAGAAGCGAAATATCCCTTCAAGAATTCTTTTAACGAATGCCAAGGTTTCTATCCATTATCTATTATTATAACAAAGATTCATCAGAAATAAGAGGGTTATTTTCATATAATTGTAAATACTAATTAAACATTGTAGTAAGAACACGCTTCATATCCTTCTGCCAATACTTCCATGTATGCTTTCCATCCTCTAATTCATTATAATGATAGCTGACACCTTTTGTTTTTAAAAGATCATTTAATTCACGATTTGGTGTAATAAAGTCAGATGTATTACCGTCTGTAGTGTCCACTTCGGTTTCAGCTGTTCCGATTGTATGATATATATCGACTGAATGAATGTCTTTTGCGTTTGTCACTGTGTCGAGCACCGTTTGATCAACATATGGTGATTGCATAATAACCTTGCCAAATGTATGTGGATATTTAAGCGCAGTCATCAAAGCTAATGTGCCTGCAAGTGAATCACCCATCAGTGCCCGGGACTGTCCCATATGATAGGTGGGAAGCTCATGATCAAGCAGTGGAACAACCTCATGGACCAAAAATTTTATGTAGGCTGCATTTTGTTCCCCTGATGGATGATATTTTTTCCGGCGATCAAATTTATCCCTGTAGTGAATGCCGGCAAATACGGTATTCGTAATTTCCTGTGCCGCATGCAGCCTATCACTTAATGTCGCAATTCTCCCCATTTGAAAATAATCATTCCCATCCTGCATGATACAAATATTATATTTATATAATGGAGAGAAGCTTTCAGGCTGGTATATTTTCAAGTGCATTTCTTCATTTAAATAGCTGCTTTCAAATACTTTTTCTGTAAAAGAACCTTTTCTACCCATATAAACACCTCAATTAACTATATATACACGAATAATAGTACGATAAACAAGCTATGTTTATTATAGCTAGATCAGTTCACTTTTTCTAACAATTGCTCTTTGAATAATTTGTAGTAACTACCCTGAAGGTCTAGAAGTTCCTCATGGCTTCCTTGTTCAACGATTTCGCCATGCTCCAGCATGATAATTTTATCTGCCTCCTGAATCGTATTTAGTCGATGGGCAATCACAAAGCTTGTGCGATCTTTCATCAGACGTTTTAATGCATCTTGAATTTTCAATTCTGTAATCGTATCAATATTACTTGTCGCTTCATCAAGTACAAGTATGGCTGGTTTAGCAAGAAGGGCTCGAGCTATGGTTAACAGCTGCTTCTGTCCCTGACTGATTCCACTGCCATCCTGATCTAAAATCGTATCATAGCCGCCTGGAAGCTTTTTTATGAAATCATGTGCATTGGCATCTTTTGCTGCAAGAATAACTTCTTCATCTGTTGCATCCAAACGACCATAGCGGATATTTTCCCTAATTGAATCATGGAATAAAAAGGAATCCTGAAGAACAAATGCCATATGCTTGCGAAGGTTTGACCGTTTCATATCCTTTAAATCGATTCCATCTAATGAAATTTTTCCACTGTCATAATTATAAAAACGTGAAATAAGATTGATGATTGTGGTTTTCCCTGCACCTGTATGACCAACAAAGGCTACAGTCTCACCAGACCTTGCTTCAAAACTGATGTTTTTTAAAATAGGTGTCTCTTCATAAGCGAAGGATACATCCTCAAAAGTTATATGTCCGTTTGTTGAGGTAAGTTCTTTTGCGTGATTCTCATCTGTTTCTTCCTGTTTTTCATCAATGACGTTAAATACACGTTCAGCTCCAGCTACAGCAGAAAGCAGAATATTAAACTGGTTGGAAAGTTCATTTAATGGTCTGGTAAACTGCCGCGCATATTCGGTGAAAATAACAATGACACCAACTGTAACTAGTCCTGTACCATTAATGGCAAGAATACCACCAACGAGGGCAATCAGACCAAAGCCCAGGAAGTTCAGCATATTCATTACTTTTGGGATGAAACCGGAAATCGTCAATGCCCAGAAGCCTGTATTTTTCAACTTATTATTTCGTTCTTTAAATTCACGAATAACCCTGTCTTCTTGGGAGAAGGTTTTCACAATATGCTGACCTGACACAATTTCTTCCACATAGCCATTTACTTCACCAAGATCATTTTGCTGCAGTTTATATAATGGACCCGTCCGTTTTGTGATCCACTTCATTCCTAAAAACATTAATGGAATAATCGACATTGTTACAGCAGTTAAAATCGGACTAAGGTAAAGCATGACAGTAACCGTACCAACAAGTGTTAGCACGCTGGCAAATATCTGAATAACAGATTGGTTCAATGTATTATTCACATTATCAATATCATTTGTTACACGGCTCATCAATTCCCCATGCTGTCGTTCATCAAAATAGGAAATAGGCAGGCGATGGAACTGATGAAATAAATCAGAACGCAGTGCATATACTGTGTTTTGTGCAATTCCTACCATCCAAAAGTTTTGCATGAAAATCGATACAGAATGGAATAAGTAAATGATGACCAACCATACAAGGAGAATGCCAAGACCAGCACTTTCCTTCGTAACAATAAAATCATCAATTGCCATCCCGATCATAAATGGCCCAAGCAGGCTTAATCCTGAACTAATCAGTACCATTAAAATAACGAGTGTCAGCTTAGCTTTTTCACGAGCTAAATAGGACCAGATTCGTTTAATAGTTCCGACAGTATTTTTCGCTTTCTTTTTCTTATTTGCTTCAATATTATCAATGGCTATCCTTTCATATTGAAAAGGCTTCTTCAGCTGGTTATTTGGCATATGCATACTCCTTTCCAAATTGTGATTTCACAATTTTCTGGTATAGCCCGGAATTCTTCAACAGTTCTTCATGTGTTCCAATAGCGAGTACTTTTCCATCATCCATCAGTAAAATTCGATCAGCACTACTGGCTGTGGATATTTTCTGTGTAATAATTAATGTTGTGCAATCATAATCCTGGATTGCCTTTAAAAGGAGTGATTCTGTTGCTAGATCAAGTGCACTCGTACTATCGTCGAGCATTAAAATCTTCGGTTTGCGAATCAATGCACGGGCAATCGAAATACGCTGCTTTTGTCCCCCAGACAGGTTAACCCCTTTTTGGCCGACCTTTGTGTCATATTGATGTGATAATTCCATGATTGTGTCATGAATCTGTGCATCCTTTGCTGCCTGAATAATTTCGTCTGTTGTCGCACCATTTTTACCCCAGGCAATATTATTGGTGATTGATCCTGTAAACAGAAGAGGACTTTGCGGTACATAGCCAATACTTCCCCTAAGCTGATCCAGTGTATAAGAAGAAATAGGTTTAGAATCAATTAAAATTTCGCCCTGAGTTACATCATATAGACGTGGAATTAGCTGAAATAAAGATGTTTTTCCAGTTCCTGTCGTACCAATAATTGCGAGCTTTTCACCAGCATTCACGTTGAAGGAAATTCCCTTTAAAACTGTTTCATTTGTACCTGGATAAGCAAACGACACATCTTTATATGCAATCTTACCGTATGTCACTTTGGCTTGCTTATCTGCATCCTGATGATCTATTAAATCAATATCCAATGTAAGTACCTCACTAACCCTGCTAGCAGAAGCCTTTGTACGAGAAAATGCCAGAATAATAAAGGTGAACATGGAAATAGCCATTGATACTCGAAGTGCATAATTGACGATGGTAACAACTTCACCAACAGAAGTTTCGCCGGCAATGGACTGCACATTTCCAAACCAAATAATGAAAATCAAGCTTAAATTCATGATAAATAAAAGAATCGGCATGGACGCTTCTACAAAGCGAAATGTTGTGCGTGTAATGTTTGCCAAGTCTCCATTTGCCTTTGTGAAACGACTTTCTTCATGATTACGACGCAGAAAAGCTTTAATAAGTCTCATTCCTGCAAGGTTTTCCTGCATCACGCGGTTCACATTATCGACATTACGCTGCACCTTATCAAACATTTTACTCGCAACTTTTAGTACCCACAATAGGAATAAGATGAGCAGCGGCACAGTAATGAGAAAGATAAGTGCAAGCCTAGCATTCACCACAAACGCCATGAGTACCCCACCAACAACGATTAGCGGAGCTTTAGCCATAATCCGAAGTGCCATGAAAATGGTATTCTGGATTTGTCTGATATCATTGGTAAATCTTGTAACAAGCCCAGAAGTAGGGTATTGATTCAAGTTTTTAAAGGAAAACGCTTGAATCTTTCCAAATAACCGCTGACGAATATCATAGCCAAACGCAAAACTCACATGTGATGAATAAAAGGAATTAATAATCCCGGCTATAAATCCGATAAAGGCAAGACCAATCATGATGCTACCCCACATGATGATATTATTTAAATCCTGATTGATTACGCCATCATTGATCATTAGTCCAAGAAAGAAAGGAAGCAGCAGCTCCACCGCCAGTTCAACAAATGTTAAGCAATATGCGATTATAATAGGTAGTTTATATGGTTTCAAAAACGAAAAAACGTTTCTCACGTTGACCCTCCGTAAGTAATATATAAATATAATTTTCTATTATTATAATTGTAACATGGAGTTTTATCCAGTATTTGTTTCGGGTTACGAAGTTTTTTTGATGGAGGGAGGTGGGGAATTGGGTGTGGTGAGGAGATTGGATGTGGAGGTTAATGGATGATTATGCTGGGGCTTAACAAATTTACCTTGTAGGCTGGATAAATCGCTGATTGGATTGGATAATAATAACCTGAGACCTAATGAAAGCGGTTTTAGGCTGAATATATACAGAGATAAGCTGCAATGCCATACAGAACTTATTGTGCTTTAGCTTTTGGCTGGATGGATTGGCTAGCATAACCGGACGAAAGCTTGATTTGATCTGACACAAACAGTTTGACTGGATGATTTAATCGATCAGGAAAAATTTTATATTGACAGAGATTGACACCTTCGATATAGTAAGCTTATCGATATTCACATACGAAATTGTAAATTTACCTTGAACGTTTATTTACAATAAGCGTTACTATTATTACGAGCCGTTAGTTCAGCGGGAGAATACTTCCTTGACAGGGAAGGGGTCACAGGTTCAAATCCTGTACGGCTCATAAGTTTAAGCCATTTCATGAATATATGAAGATGGCTTTTTTATTTTCCTTTACAAATATTTATTTTATTTTTATAAATTCCAGATGAAAAGTTAAGATTTTTCATCAGCCAAATATGTAAAAGCTTTACCAGTTTAAATGCAGTAGGTTTGAAAATACAGGATGTTTTATATATTGAATATGTAATATCCAAAAAATGTAACCTATTCGATAACAACTCCTCTATGTCATAACAAAACTTCTGTTGAAATCTAAAGGAAAGCGAAAAAATAAAAATAGAAAATTTCATAAAATCACAATATATATTGACATAATTGGATATATTTTGTAATATGGTATTAACGACCTAGGGGTAGGTCGTAGAATCATGTCACATCAAGGTTCACAGGTAAGTTATTATGGTAAGGCATTATGCCGTGGCGTTGGGGATCGCCTAGCTCCGCAATATCTGCGGAGTTCCCCACAACAACTATGACTAAATGCTTTTAGTCATTTTTTTTTATACCTAAAACAGGCATATCGAACTAAAAATACATAATATAGGGTGATTCTAGTGAAATACAGTATTGGACTTGATATTGGGATTTCATCTGTTGGTTGGGCTGTAATTAATTTAGATAAGGAACGAATTGAAGATTTGAATTCCCGCATGTTTGATGCAGCTGAAAATCCTAAAAATGGTTCTTCCTTGGCAGCACCAAGAAGGGAAGCAAGATCAGCAAGAAAAAGACTGAGACGACGCCGTTATCGTGTAGGGCGAGTGCGTAATTTAATAATAAATCAAGGTCTGTTATCTGAAGTGGAAGCTAATCATCTGTATGAATGGAAAGACGAAGACTTGGATATTTGGCTGATCAGGGTAAATGGTGTAGAACGAAAATTAACGAACCGTGAATTTGCGCGTATTTTAATTCATTATGCAAAAAATAGAGGATTTAAATCCAATCGCAAAAGTGAGACAAAAGATGGAGAGGGTGGTGTTCTCTTAAAGGCAGTAAAAGAGAATGCAAATCTAATGCAGGAGAAAGGATACCGAACTGTTGCTGAAATGTTAATTTTAGATGAAAAGTTCAGGGGTTTGAAACGTAATAAAGGTGGAGACTACTCCCATGTTCTGGCAAGAGGAGAAATAGAAAAGGAAATACGGGATGTATTTGAAAAACAACGTGAATTAGGTCACCACTTTGCCAGGAAAGAAAATGAGGAAGAATACATAAGAATTTGGAGTTCTCAACGTCCGTTTTCAACGCAAGAGGATATCTCAAAACGAATTGGAAAGTGTACCTTCGAACCAAATGAAAAACGGGCACCTAAGTTCACCTATACATTTGAAAAATTTCGAGGACTGGATAAAATTAATCGTTTGCGTATTATTTCCGATAAAACTCCTCAACGCCGACTTACAACAGAGGAACGACAAGTAGTTTTGGAGAGCTTGCTGAATAAAAAGGAAGTAAAATATAAGGATCTTCGTAATAAACTTCAATTACAGGATCATGAAAGATTTAATGAGCTATTTTATGATCCAAGTGAATCAAATGAGAAGAATGAAAATAAAAAGTTTCTATCACTCGATGGATATTATCAACTGAAAAAGATTGTGAAAGATGTAGAAGGAAAGACATTGGCTGAATCGTATCGTCCGATTGATTATGATACATTCGCCTATGCAATAACTGTTTATAAAGATGATATTGATACACGTGACTATTTGCTGAATGAATATGTGAATGAAAACGGAAGAAGAATTAATAATCTTGCCAATCGACCTTACAGTAAAGAATTGATTGAGGAACTTTTAAATCTATCATTTTCAAAATTTGGCCATTTATCTTTAAAAGCATTAAATAAACTCATCCCATATTTAGAAGATGGCTGTCTTTATCATGAAGCATGTGAAAAGGTAGGATATAATTTTAATCAAAAAATAGGAACGGAGAAGAAAAAGTTGTTGCCAGTCATACCTGCAGATGATATTGCAAATCCGGTTGTGATTCGTTCAATATCCCAAACCAGAAAAATTCTCAATGCGATTATTAAACGATATGGTTCTCCATCTTATATTTATATCGAAATGGCTAGGGAGATGGGGCGTCATTATACAGAGAGAAAAGAGATTGAAAAACAATATAATAAAAATCGCAAAATAAATGAAAAGGCCAAAGATCGGATTCAAGAACTTCACCCGGAATTTAGTGTTCCGCGAGGACATGATATCTTGAAATATAAATTATGGCAAGAACAAGATGGCCGTTGTGCTTATTCGCTTCAGGAAATTCCAATGGATCGTTTATTTGATTACGGATTTGCGGAAGTCGATCATATTATTCCATATAGCCGCAGTTTTGATGATAGTAATGCAAATAAAGTACTGGTTTTGTCAAAAGAAAACCAAAACAAGAAAAACAGAACGCCATTTGAATGGTATGGAAGTGATGTGGTGAGATGGGATCAGTATATATCTTACGTCAATTCATTAAAGGTTCGCAAAAAGAAAAAAGATTTGTTACTGAAGAAAAATTTTGATGAGGAACAAGCGGAGACCTTCAAATCAAGACATTTAAATGATACAAGATATATTACTCGATTTTTGAAAGGATTTATTGAAGATAATTTACAATTTAGAGAAGAAGAAGGGCGCAAACAGTATGTATATACTGTAAATGGTGCTTACACCTCTCTTATGAGGAAACGTTGGGGCTTTAATAAGGATCGGGTAGAGAATGATCTTCATCATGCTTTAGATGCTGCATTAGTTGCTGTAAGTCTGCCATTCCAACACCGGGTTAGTAATTATTTCAAGCATAGTGAAATTCATGCTTCACAATTATTGAAACGAAAAGGGGAGAGATTCCCGGAACCGTGGGAAGGGTTTACCAAAGAATTGGAAGCCAGAATGCTACAAGATCCGGAAAGATTGAAGTTAGCATTAGAGAGTCTATCGCTAGCTAGTTATGATGAGGAATTTATTAATAGTGTAAAGCCTATATTTGTTTCCAGGATGCCAAAGCGGTCTGTAAAGGGTCAGATACATGAAGAGACAATTAGAAGGCACCGTGGGTTTACTGAAAAAGGTTTAAATCTAATGGTGAAGAAGTATGCTTTAGCAGATATTAAATTTGATAAAAATGGCGATTTTCCAATGTATGGAAGAAAATCAGATCCTAAAACATATCAAGCAATTAAAAATAGATATTTAGAAAGTGAAAAAGATGCATCCAAAGCATTCAGTACAGTACTTTATAAACCGTCTAAGAAACCTGAAAATGCCCCGATTATTCGCAGTGTAAAGATTGAAACAACCGCTAATCAGGTGTTTCATTTGGATGATAAAACGGTTGCGGAAAATGCGAGTATTGCTAGGACGGAAGTGTTTAGGCATAAGGTAAATGGAAAGTTTTATTTGGCTCCGGTTTATGTGAGTGATGTTTTATCTAAGAGAGTACCTGATAGATTTATTACTGCGTTAAAACCTTACAATGAGTGGGATATGATAACATCAGATTATGAGTTTCTATTCAATTTATTCCCTAACGATATAATAAGACTAAGAATGCCTAGGGAAAAAACTTCAAAATTAAATAATGGTGAAATTATAGTTTGGACTGAAGGAATCTTTTATTATAAAGGAGTCCATACCGGAACAGCCCAAATTAACATTATTGATCATATGAACAGTTATAAGGATGCTATTGGATCTAAAGGAATGCAAATGCTAGAAAAATACCAAACTAGCCCTCTAGGTGATTTGACTAGAGTTCATAAGGAAAAACGTTATGGCGTTTAGACATCTTATAATACGAAATCCAGCAAAATTATCGACAGTTCATGAGCAATTGGTCATTAAACAGGAAGAATCTATTAAAATACCTTTAGAGGATATAGTAACAATAACACTAGAAGATCCTGCAATTACTATAACAAATGTACTTTTGAGTAAGTGTACCGAATATCATGTTGAACTTATCATTTGTGACAAAAAGCGAATGCCTAGTGGAATTATACAACCTTTTCACAGGCATTCCAGGCAAAAATCCGTATTGGAAATGCAACTAGCTATAGGGAAACCATTTAGAAAGCGGATCTGGCAAAAAATTGTTATTCGAAAACTAGAGAATCAAGCAAGGTGTTTAGAATTAATACATAAAGGCGAAGAAGCACAGAAGTTATATGCTATCAGTCGAAGTGTGGATTCTGGCGATCGTACAAATCGTGAAGCATATGGGGCAAAGTTATATTTTGAAGCATTATTCGGTGATGGATTCCAGCGAAGGGAAGAGAATGTTTATAATATTTCGTTGAATTATGGATACAGCATTATTCGCTCACTGGTAGCAAGGGCACTTATTAGATATGGATTTACTCCTAGCTTTGGGGTATTCCATGACAGCCAGACCAATGCTTTTAATTTAGCTGATGATTTTATGGAAGTATTGAGACCATTTGTAGATGTAATAATTGCAATTAATGTTACTGATGAATTGGAATGGTCACCAGCAATCCGTAAAATGCTTTTTCAAGTGCTAGATATTGAAGCAATTTGGAAAGAAGAAAGATTAAGTGTTACGCATGGAGTTGATAATATGATAAAGAGTTTTGTTTCAGCTTGCCGGCAGCAGGATGCAAACTTATTATTACTTCCCGAATTAACTAATTTAGCTACCCACGCATATGAGTAGATTCATGAGAATAATAGTTTTTTTTGATTTGCCGGTGGTATTAAAAAGAGAAAGAAGGGCATATGCACGATTTCGCAGGTTTTTATTGGAAGATGGGTATACAATGCTTCAGTTTTCTGTTTACACAAGAATTTGCAATGGGAATGATGGGGTTCAAAAGCATATGAAAAGATTACACGAAAATCTTCCACCTGTAAATGGAGCAATCCGTGCAATGAAGATTACAGAAAAACAATTTGAAAATATGGAAATTTTACTGGGGACATCGACAGCCGAAGAAGAATTAGGTTCAAATAAAATAGATTTCTTTTAAAAAAATACTTGCAAAATAATTTGCAGGTATTTTTTTGTTGTTATTTTATTGAAAAAATAAAATTAATGATCACTTTCAGTCAAATCTATTACCATTTTTAATAGAAAGAAACCCTTGAAACGGGGAAGAATCAAGGGTTTTAGCGCCATGTATCATATCACATCAAGGTTCACAGGGGAATTATGGCCACACCATCAACAGGTGTACCCAAGTACCGATCATATCACATCAAGGTTCACAGGGGAATTATGGCGATGGGCTAGATAGTAATCAATTACTCGCTATCATATCACATCAAGGTTCACAGGGGAATTATGGCGCTCCATGCTAAAACTGTATCTTTGCTTTTATCATATCACATCAAGGTTCACAGGGGAATTATGGCAATTTTGGCGAGGTTGTCCGTTATAGTTACATCATATCACATCAAGGTTCACAGGGGAATTATGGCAGAAGTACCGTCGTATGCACGAATACGGATATCATATCACATCAAGGTTCACAGGGGAATTATGGCTCCACCACGTGTTGCGCCAAAACGAATTGAATCATATCACATCAAGGTTCACAGGGGAATTATGGCCGGAGCAAGCACCTGTTAAACCAAATAAAAATCATATCACATCAAGGTTCACAGGGGAATTATGGCTGCTTTTGCCTTAAAGTTCTTTTCAAAAATATCATATCACATCAAGGTTCACAGGGGAATTATGGCCGTTGTGTTGCTCTAATGTTTCGTTTGCTTATCATATCACATCAAGGTTCACAGGGGAATTATGGCTATGAATTTACGTTTTTCTTTTTCGGCTCGATCATATCACATCAAGGTTCACAGGGGAATTATGGCAAAGACGGCATATACTTCCCATTCATAAACATCATATCACATCAAGGTTCACAGGGGAATTATGGCATTACACAAGTGCTTATTACCGAAGTCCGGATCATATCACATCAAGGTTCACAGGGGAATTATGGCGCTGGGGATAATGCGAATAGTTTTTGTTAATCATATCACATCAAGGTTCACAGGGGAATTATGGCAAGCACTTGCCATTCTGCATCATACCCGAGATCATATCACATCAAGGTTCACAGGGGAATTATGGCGACTCTTCCTCTTGAACACGAGCTTGCAAATCATATCACATCAAGGTTCACAGGGGAATTATGGCTCAGGCGGGATGATGTTATAAATAAGTCTTATCATATCACATCAAGGTTCACAGGGGAATTATGGCTTCAAAGCCTATCTCTTGACCGACTGTCCAATCATATCACATCAAGGTTCACAGGGGAATTATGGCTCTAGTTTCTCAGACATATACAAACTCCCCATCATATCACATCAAGGTTCACAGGGGAATTATGGCTCATCCATCTCCCATACAGACTTATCAAACATCATATCACATCAAGGTTCACAGGGGAATTATGGCACATCCCAAGCAGGTGTAAGTCCGTCATCAATCATATCACATCAAGGTTCACAGGGGAATTATGGCTCATAATATAGTTTATCTTTCCTTGCTTCTATCATATCACATCAAGGTTCACAGGGGAATTATGGCACCTCCAGTTCAAGAGTTCTCACATTTTCTATCATATCACATCAAGGTTCACAGGGGAATTATGGCTACGAGGTTACTCAGTTTAATTTATTAGAAATCATATCACATCAAGGTTCACAGGGGAATTATGGCTTAAAAACTGATGCTATTGGTTGGGGAAAGATCATATCACATCAAGGTTCACAGGGGAATTATGGCGCTAGTGTTTCTGTAAGACTGGCAAATAATATCATATCACATCAAGGTTCACAGGGGAATTATGGCTCAAATAATCCTGTTCCTGCTAATCCTGCAATCATATCACATCAAGGTTCACAGGGGAATTATGGCGCGGTTATCGAGGTGTCCCCTCTTGAACCATCATATCACATCAAGGTTCACAGGGGAATTATGGCCAGGCAAAGCGTGTGGAGGAATTGGAAAGAATCATATCACATCAAGGTTCACAGGGGAATTATGGCGTTTTCGAACAGGCTTCTTTTAATTTCCCCATCATATCACATCAAGGTTCACAGGGGAATTATGGCTGCGTTCATACCCTGCGCCTCACACGCAACATCATATCACATCAAGGTTCACAGGGGAATTATGGCCTATTTGGGAGAATCCCCATCACAGACAGCATCATATCACATCAAGGTTCACAGGGGAATTATGGCTTTCTCACAATTCTTACCAATAAATAAACTATCATATCACATCAAGGTTCACAGGGGAATTATGGCATCTCTTCCGACCGTTCACTCATCAGAACCATCATATCACATCAAGGTTCACAGGGGAATTATGGCGTGAATGAACCAGGTCTTTATACTCTTATATCATATCACATCAAGGTTCACAGGGGAATTATGGCCCATTAAGAATTGGGATGAATTATGCCTCCATCATATCACATCAAGGTTCACAGGGGAATTATGGCTCCGGCGGTACAGGAGTAGCAGATGCTACAATCATATCACATCAAGGTTCACAGGGGAATTATGGCTTCCCATGCGCTGTCATGACACTATCAATCATCATATCACATCAAGGTTCACAGGGGAATTATGGCCCGCCCGCACCTTGGAAACCATCAATAATGATCATATCACATCAAGGTTCACAGGGGAATTATGGCACTCCCTGTTCCGGCTGTATTTGAAGAGTTATCATATCACATCAAGGTTCACAGGGGAATTATGGCCGTTTCAAAGACATCACGGAATGTAGTGGTATCATATCACATCAAGGTTCACAGGGGAATTATGGCTTAGATGGAATCAAACAAAAGACACGTATGATCATATCACATCAAGGTTCACAGGGGAATTATGGCTCGCATGTTTTAGGCCTCCTCTACTACTGAATCATATCACATCAAGGTTCACAGGGGAATTATGGCCAGATTGCTAGATTAAGTGAGGAGAATGCTATCATATCACATCAAGGTTCACAGGGGAATTATGGCTACAATGAACTCCACAGCATCCTGGCAAAAATCATATCACATCAAGGTTCACAGGGGAATTATGGCTACAGCGGTAAGATTGACTTAAACGGGTAATCATATCACATCAAGGTTCACAGGGGAATTATGGCCGCATTTGATGAGTCATTATCTTTGTTAGAATCATATCACATCAAGGTTCACAGGGGAATTATGGCTAACTGTTAAGCCGTCAGGGGCAAACATCAATAATAATGTTTTTCCAACTGAAATTTGTATAAAAAATTGAATGTAATTCGTATCATAATTTTATAACACATTACTTAAAAAATAATAAAATATCAAATTAATCAGAAAAATAAATCCCGCCCATATTTTATATGTAGAATCACAACACACAACATGATAAAATAGAACTAAATACCGAACCAAGGAATGTATAAAAATGGAAAACAAATTAGCTTATCGGTCGACAATAAAATCTCGAGCTTTTTTCTATATAGAAACAAAAAAGCTTGCAGAGCTAATATTACAAGGGTTAAGCGAAATGGAGATAAAGAAACAAGTAATTGATCAGAATATATTCCAGGTAAAATCAGAAGCTCGAAAAAGAGAAATTGCTTCAACCATCCTCAAACGATTAAAAGTCCTGGATATGTACTTGATTACAAAAATTACAACAAGCGGTATAAACACAAGTAAAATTATTGTACTTTTTTCCATACTCAAAACGGATAGGCTATTTTATGAATTTATAAATGAAGTATATTTTGAAAAATTCACTTATCGTGATTTAGTCATTACAGACAGTGATTTTAATCGGTTCTTTGAAGCCAAACGGCAACAAAGTCAAACGGTTGCTCACTGGAAAGATAATACCTTTTATAAATTACAGCAGGTATACATCAGAATCCTTGTTGAAGCAGGATTGTTAACAAATCAGAAAAAAAACAGGGAAATTGTGCAGCCAATCATGGATCCCGATATTTTGGATTATATTCGTACTACAGATGAACCAAGGTTAATAAATGTAATTGTTGGGGGTGAATCAAAGTAATGAAAACAATTCATGAACGACTTGATGAAATACTGCCAAAGATCATGAACCCTTCCTTTAAAGAAAATAAGGGACTGGGAAATGAAGTCGGCTACCATATTTTTGATTATCAGCCGGAATACGAGATGATCGTTAGAAATCATGTGGCCTTTTTGAAGGAACAAGTAAACAAAGAGTCATCAATGAAACGAATAATTGAATTTGATTTATATGAAGTCATTCTTGAAATTTTAGATGGTAAGGGATATTTACAGAAGAATTTCCAAATGGAACAGAAAAAAGGAAGTCAGCATGTACTTAATGCAACCCGAAAATCACTCAGGTTAACATTGAACAATGATTTAGTTATCAATTACATAGCAAAACAGGTTCAGAGAAATGACATTATATTTATCACAGGAATTGGCAAGGCATTTCCAATCATTCGATCCCACGTTATATTAAATAATTTATATAAAGCAGTTGGGCAGATTCCCGTCATACTGTTTTTCCCAGGTCGATATAATGGCCAGGAACTTCGGCTTTTCGGTGAAATAAAAGATGATAATTACTACCGAGCATTTCAGCTAGTGGATTATTAAAGGGGGAGCTATCATGCAGATAAAGAAAATGTTTGATCGTAGAATCGATCGTGACATTAAAGGTGTCGTTAAGGTTGGACAAGATGATGATCAGAATATCTATCAGGAGCTTGAGGAGTATGTTGTAACAAATGAACTACATAAACACATTGGCGATTTCTTCGCAGCATATAGAAAAGGGATTGACAGCCCGACAGATAAGATTGGTGTATGGATTTCCGGGTTCTTCGGATCTGGTAAATCACACTTTTTAAAAATACTATCCTATTTAATAGAAAATCGAATGATTCATGATACACATGCAGTTGACTTCTTTGATGATAAAATTCAGGATCCAGAGATTCTGGAAGATTTAAAAAAAGCAGGCAACATTACAACAGATGTTGTTCTTTTTGATATTGACGCAAAAAGTGAATCGGATTCCATGGCAGATAAGGATTCGATTGTAAAAGTGTTAAATAAAGTATTTAATGAAATGCAGGGCTTCTGTGGTGCTATTCCGTGGATTGCTGAAATTGAGCGAAATATGCATAATGACGGAACCTATGAAGGCTTTAAGGCTACATTCAGAGACATTTCCGGAAATCAGTGGGAAGAGGCTCGGGAAGATTTTTACTACGAAGAGGATGCAATCATTGAAGCACTTTCGAAAACAACACAAATGAGTGAAGAAGCCGCCAGAAATTGGTTTGAGCGCGCAGAGCAGGATTACACCATCAGCATTGAGCGGTTTGTTAAACGTGTTAAAGAATATATTGAATCCAAAGGAGAAAATCATCACATTGCTTTTTTAATTGATGAAGTTGGTCAATATATCGGGGATAATTCCAATGCGATGCTTAATTTACAAACGATCGTACATGAACTTGGCCGCCAGTGTAAGGGGAGGGCATGGATTGCCGTAACAAGTCAAGAAGATATCGACTCGGTATTAAGTGTCAAAGGCAATGACTTTTCCAAAATCCAGGGTCGCTTTGATACGAAGCTAAGTTTGTCCAGTGCATTTGTTGATGAGGTTATTAAAAAGCGTATCTTAATGAAAAATGAAGCTGGAAAGCAAACATTAGAAGAAGTATATCGGAAAAATAGTGCGATTTTACATAACTTATTAACCTTCACGGATAACAGTGCGGAAATGAAAAAATATACGAATGAACATGACTTTATTGATGTATACCCATTTATCCCATATCAGTTTAATTTACTGCAAAAGGTATTTGCTGGTGTGCGAATTCATGGAGCCTCTGGCCGTCATTTAGCAGAAGGGGAACGTTCCTTATTAAGTGCCTTTCAGGAGTCAGCCATTCATTTTGCTGATAGGGAGGAAGGGACACTTGTACCATTTGCAGCATTTTACGAAACAATTGAATCTTTTTTAGATCATAGTATTCGTAGTGTAATTATACATGCGCGTACGAATTCGAAGCTGGATACATTTGATGTGAAATTACTTAAACTTCTGTTCCTCATTAAATATGTAAAAGAACTGCCAGCAAATCTGGAAAATATCGCTACATTAATGGTGGATCATATGGATGTAGATAAACTTGAACTAAAAAAAGACATTGAAAAATCCTTATCACGTCTGATTGGTCAAACATTAATCCAGAAAAATGGCGATGAATATATTTTCCTGACAAATGATGAACAGGATGTAAACCGTGAAATTAAAAGTATGCATGTGGAAACATCGGAAGTTATTCAGAAGATAGGCGAAGAAATTTTTGAAGGAATATATAAAGATAGAAAGTATCGCTATTCAGCGAAACATCATTTTGCATTTAATGCATTTATTGATGATCGCCCTATTCGTACACAATCCAATGATATTGGGGTAAGAGTTCTGACCCCTTATGCAGATGCTTCCATAGATTATAATGCATCCGAATTGAAAATGTTATCAATAAGGGAAAATAACGTAATCTTAAAACTGCCGCAGGATACATCTTATCTGGAGGAAATGGAAGAAATTTTAAAAATCGGGGCCTATTTAAAAATAAAAAGTGGTGCTTCTGTGTCACAGGCGGTTGAAGATATTAAAACCCGAAAGACAAGGGAAGTAACCACCCGTCGTGAGCGAATTACCACCTACTTAACAGAAGCATTAAAAAAGGGGGAAGTTTTTGTAAACTCACAGCAGATGGACATTAATAAAAAAAGTCCTGCAGATCGAATCAATGATGCATTTCGAACACTAATCAAATCACTGTACAATAAACTGGATTACATTACTGAATTTGTTGATACTCCAAAAGATTTACAATCGATAATCACTTCATCGGAACAGCTGTCCATGGATAATAATAATGAGTCAAATCACCTGGCAATCAAAGAAGTAGATAATTATGTGGCTCGTTTAACCGCTAGAAATCAGCAAATGACGATAAAAAGTATCACAACAACCTTTGCCAAACAACCCTATGGCTGGCTGGAAATGGATACGACAGCCCTTTTGTTGCATTTGTTTAAAGCACAGGAAATCAAATTACAATTAGCTGGGAGACAGTTGCAGCTAGAAGAGATCAGTTTAATCAATTATATGACAAAACGGGATTATGTGGATCGGGTTGTTGTTAATAAAAGAGAACGGATCACGCCAATTTTACTGAAAAATGTTCGCAATTTAAGTAAAGAGTTATTTGGTGTTTCTGCATTGCCAACAGATGAAGATGGACTTAAGCACCGATTTAATGAACTGCTTCATCAGGAAAAGGACAAGCTCGTCGATTTGCTGGCAAACTATCGAAATAAATATTATCCAGGTGAAGAAGTAATAAAAGAAGGTAAACAAATCATTGAATCGTTATTAAATATAAAGGATACCGCAACGTATTATAAAAAAATCCTGGAAGTCCGTCGTGCGTTAAAGGAATATGCGAATAATGTGAAAGAAATAAAAGGGTTTTTTGAAAATCAGCGAGATAAATTCGATGAAGCAATGAAACGGCTTACTATCTTTGAAAATAATCGTACCTATGTGACGGATAAGGGGATTAATGAAACGGTAGAAAGGATAGATAAAATTATCCATCAGGCAGAACCATTTGATATGATTCAGGAATTGCCTGGATTATATCAAACGTTTGATGAACATTTTGTTGAGTTATTAGAAGAAGAATGTAAACCTGTGAAAGCGGCAATCAGAGAAGATTTGCAGGAGGTTTTGGATGAACTGGAGAAAGACGAAAAAATGAATGCAATCTTCCTGAGAACTTTCAGGATTCGGTTCCAAACATTGGAAGAGAGACTTGATCATACGAACAATCTCTATGAAGCAGTAGCCATGCAAGTGGAAAGTGATCGGTTGAAGGTGCGTTGTTTGGATGAGATTGAACGAGAAAAAGCGAGCGTCATTCCACCAATAAATCCAGATGGTGACCCTGATGAGGAGGATGAAAAACCATCTATTCGTCCAAGAAAAACAAAAACATTAAGCAAAAATAGGATTTTAAAAGGAACGAAAATGCTTAAATCAGAAGAAGATATTGATAGTTTGGTGGAAGAGCTTAGAACGAAGCTTCTTAATGAACTAGAAGAAGATACAACGATTAATTTAGTGTGAAACAAAGGAGATTGTAAAAGCTATGAAAGTAAATGAATTGCGAGGGATGATCAAGAATCGAAAGAAGGACGAGTTGCAGCAGTTGATAGTGGAAATGTATAAGCAATTTCCGAAAAAAATGCGTGAAGCAAAGGAAATCGATCAATTAATTGAAAATCCGGAGAGCTTAAAAAAAATTAGGAAAAATACTACACGAACTGTATCAAACGTGGACTTTGACTCTGTAGAACATGAGGTGCATATTTTTTTAGAAAATGCCCGTGCACAGAATTATTTTGCTCCAAATCGGGTTATCTCAAAAAAGGAACGATCGGGTTGGCGGTTTACTGCGAAAAAATTAATTGATCAGGTAACTGCACTCTCAGGGCAACCTGAACATCAAGAAGCTTGTGCATTACTTATGGAAGAATTATACAAACTGTTCTGTTATGCTTCCGGACATTATGTATTTGCGAGTGATGAACCTTTCTATACGCTGAAAATACCTCAAGAGGATTTTCTGAAACGAGTTGTATTGTTGAAGAAGGGTGTAGATGAACCTGACAAATGGATCACTGACTCACTGAAACTTGTGCTGGAAAATGGAGTGGACCGTGATACCTTAACAAGTTCTTTATGGGTTTCTTTGCTGGAAACCTTAAACAATGCCCCGCTGAAAGAAAGAATGGTGAAGATTGCTGAAAAGCTTCTCAAGGAAAAACAAACGAGCCTAAAAAAAGCCGGCAAGTTAAACAAAAAATCAATTGATTACTATGATGAAAAATATATTAACGATTTGGTTGAAATGATCTTTATGACACAAAGTATGTTAGGTGAATACAAACTAGCAGTGGATTTTTACAAAAGGCATGCTATTCAAAGAATTGAAGAAGTGAAATTGTATATTTTGTTAGAATTAATAATGTATTGGCAACGTGTAGAAGATTGGAAAGACGTGTATGAAAATGCAGTTAAAAATAATATAAAACCGAGGGAACGTTTAAAGAAAACGAATGAATTTATTAAGAGTGAAAATCGATTTCCAAAGTACATTCTCGGTTAATATATTATGAATTGTTAATGATATTGGAGGATAGCCATGGATAAAGGTGCAATCAAGAAGTTTGCCGTCACTGCAAGAAATAAGTTAATGGAAGCAGTTGCCCAAAAAGCTTTTGAATTAGGGATTACGGAGGCTGCGATAAAGCATGCGGAGATCTATCAGGACGGCTTCTTAATCAATCAAAAATTTTATAAGAAATATGAAATTAAGCAACGGGAAAAACTGATCCGTGAAATGAGACAAAAAGGCTATGAACAGGTAATTGAAGAAGCAGCATACACTTGGTTTAATCGGTTTATTGCACTCAGATTTATGGAAGCAAATGACTACCTGCCGACTGGTATTCGAGTGTTTTCTTCGATTGAAGATGGTAAAAAAGAACCGGATGTATTGACAGAAGTGCTTATGCTTGTTGATGAGTTAGATCTTGATGAGCAAAAAGTGTACGAACTGCAGGACGCAAATGAGACCGAGGATTTGTTTAAATACATTTTGATTAAGCAGTGTAATAAGTTGGGCGAGATTATGCCGATGATGTTTGAAGAAATTCAAGATTATACGGAACTTCTTATTCCCAATCAATTATTAGCAGAGACTTCTGTTGTTTATGATCTGGTCACACTGATTCCAGAAGAAGATTGGACAGAAGAAGTAGAGATTATCGGCTGGCTTTATCAATACTATATTTCCGAGAAAAAGACCGAAGTTTTTGCTGATTTGAAGAAAAACAAAAAAATTAGTAAGGAAAATATCCCTGCAGCAACGGAATTATTTACACCAAGATGGATTGTACAATACATGGTAGATAATTCTCTTGGTCGTTTATGGTTAGAATCTCATCCTGATCATGCTCTTCAGGAGAAGCTCCCATATTATTTAGAAGCTGCTGAGCAACCAGAGAGTGTTGCCCGACATTTGAATCAATTAAAGAATGCTAATTTAAAGCCTGAAACCATTACATTTTTCGATCCATGTATGGGTTCCGGTCATATTCTGGTCTATGCATTTGAAGTTTTCTATGAACTTTATAAATCACAAGGATATCGGGAACAGGATATACCAAAATTAATTATCGAAAATAACCTGTTTGGATTGGATATCGATCCACGTGCAGTGCAACTGGCACATTTTTCTGTGATGATGAAAGCAAGAAGCTATAATTATCGTTTGTTTGATACACAAATAGCAAGTAATCTTCATTGGATTGAAGAAAGCGACGTGGTGTCTGATGAGGATGTAGATATATTTGCAGGAGATACAGATCTTCAAGATGATGTCGAAGTGCTAATTGATACATTCAAGGATGGAAAATTATTAGGTTCAATTATTGAAGTTCCAGAGGTCAATTTAGTAGCTTTGAAGGAACGCATTACTGCGTTAAAAGAAAATGAGTTTGATGATATGTTTGAAATGGATTTTAAGGATCATTCGCTGCCGGTTATTCAACGATTAATTGACCAGGCTGCAATTCTTGCAACGAAATATGATGTAGTTGTGACGAATCCGCCTTATATGGGTCAAAGAGGGATGAACGTAGAGCTTTTAAAATTCGTTAGGGAAAAACATAAAGAATCCAGTGCTGATCTTTATGCTGTATTTATTGAAGTCGCTATCCATTTTGCTAAAGAAAATGGACTAATAGGGATTGTCAATCAACATTCATGGATGTTTCTATCATCATTTGAGGACTTAAGGAAAAACATTTTAAGTGATCAGCAAATTCTTTCTATGATTCATTTGGGTACTAAAGCTTTTTCTGAAATTGGTGGAGAAGTAGTGCAAACAACATCTTTTGTTTTGAAAAAGGGAAAAATTACTGATTTTATAGCTACTTTTGTCCGTCTTACTGAAATTCATGATGCAGAAGTAAAGAAAAAAGCATTTTATAATAATAATTTGCACTATAATAGAACTCAAGATGGGTTTTCAGATATTCCTGGTTCGCCAATTGCGTACTGGGCAAGTGATAGTTTAAGAAGTGCTTTCTATAATAATAGAAGGATAAGCTCTGTATCAAAACCAAGGCAAGGTATGAAAACCTTAAATAATAACAAATTTATTAAGAACTGGTCTGAAGTAAATAGAAATTTTATTAGTTTCGATTCTAATAGTCTTGAATCCGCAAATAAGTCAAATAAGAAATGGTTTCCAATTAACCACGGTGGTGAATTTAGAAAATATTATGGTAACAATGAATCAGTTGTTAATTGGGAGAATGATGGATATGAGATGAAACAACTGGCTATGGAAAAATACAATTCTGTAACAAGGACAATTACTAATATCGAATTTTACTTTAAGGAAGGGTTGACTTGGACAGCGATAACTAGTGGTTCATTAAGTGTTAGAGACTTTAAAGCAGGATTTCTTTTTTCTAATGCTGGTTTTTGTATGTTTGAAAGTGAAAATAAGCATTATATTCAGGGATTGCTAAATTCTAAAGTTAGTATAAAGTTGTTAGAGGTATTATCACCTACATTAAACTTTAATGTAAGAGATATTGGAAATATACCTTTTATTTATATAGATAGCATTGAAAAAGAAATAGATTTATTAGTAATAGATTGTATCTCAATCTCAAAATCCGACTGGGACTCATTCGAAACATCCTGGGATTTCAAAACCCATCCATTCATCGAATTTAAAATGGGTGGAACCAAAATTGCTGAAGCATACTCAAACTGGCAGCAAGAAGCAGAACAACGTTTTCAAACATTAAAAGCCAATGAAGAAGAACTAAACCGGATATTTATTGATCTATACGGCTTGCAGGATGAGCTTACATCAGAAGTGGAAGAGAAAGAGGTCACAGTTAGACGTGCGGATCAGCTGCGTGATGTGAAAACCTTCCTATCCTATGCAGTTGGTTTAATGCTTGGACGTTATTCCCTGGACGAAGAGGGTCTCGCATTTGCAGGTGGTGAATTCGACCTGGATAAATACAAATCCTTTAAGGTTGACGCAGACAATGTTATCCCAATTACAGATGATGCTTACTTTGAAGATGATATTGTTTCCCGTTTTATTACAATCATGAAAACAATTTTTGGACAAGAAAACCTGGAAGAAAATTTGGATTTCATTGCAGACACTTTGACCAAAAGAGCTAGCGAAACGTCCAGACAGCGGATTCGTCGCTATTTCCTAAAAGAATTTTACAAAGACCACGTGCAAACCTACCAAAAGCGGCCGATTTACTGGTTATTTGACAGTGGAAAGCAGGATGGCTTTAAAGCACTTGTCTACTTACATCGCTATGAGCCAGGGTTGGTTGCTCGGGTAAGAACAGAGTATTTACATGCACAGCAAAGGAAATATGAAGAAGAAATGAACCGAATGGATATCATGCTTGAAGCAGATGTTTCCAAACAAGAGAAAACGAGAGCAAAGAAGCAAAAAGAAAAACTACAAACGCAATTATTGGAATGTCAAAGCTATGATCAGGTTATCGCTCATGTAGCAAATCAAAAGCTCAATTTAGATCTGGATGATGGTGTGAAAGTGAATTATGGCAAATTTCAAGGTGTAGAGATTCCGCGTGGTGAAGGCAAGACATCGCTAAAGGCAAATGTACTTGCTAAAATATAAAACCGAATTAGATATGAAAGAATTCATTCAGAGGTTACTGACAAGGAGAGTAGGGGATGGTCGAGTTTTTTTATTTGACTTCCAACCTCTATCCTCCGACTTCTGTTACAAAGGCAGGGTTGGATATGAATTTAAAAGAAATACATCGTGTATTAAATGATATGTATCAAAAAGAATTAACGAATGGAAGGAAGCGTCATATTGTATTTTGGTACGACGAAGAAGGTGAATTCATTGATGATATCGACTGGATCCAGTTGGATAATATTAGAGTGTGGAAAGTAACCACAGATAATTTATTTGCTACGAAATACGAGCTGGAAAAGAAGGATACAAAAAGCCACTTTCTGCTTTATGCGAACATGCCAAAGCCAAACCCACGTGAAGATTGGTTGTATGATTTATATAAATTAGGTTATGAATTTGCTACGGATAAAATAACTGTCATTATGCGTGAATTGGATATAACCGATGACAGCCTCAGAGAAACGTTTAAAGCATATAAACATTTTTTTAATAATAAGTCTCGATTTCAAGCCTTTCGTAAGTTTCCTGTAAATACATATACCGAAGAAGCGGTTGATTTAAACGTACTGGCAGCATTAAGTAAAAGCACGACAAACACGATGGATGATATTTTGAAAGCATTGCTGCGTAAACAAAAGGCCGGCGATCAAACTGTTTGGGAAAACATCCATAAGTATGGGGGGGAAGTGAAGTTCTGGCAGTTGATGGAGAAATATTATGGTTATTCTCTTCCTGAAAAATCAATCGATTCACTTCTGACTTTTTTAATCATTACGTATCTTTCGCAACAAAATCAAGCAGTGGAGTTTCCAGAACACTGGCAAAATTATATAAGTATTCGACCAGCAAATGTCATTGTATTTATGGATCAGTGGATGAACCATCGTGATGAACGTCAAGTATATAATCAACTGTCAAATCGGGTTGCAGAAACAATTCAAGCAGCTGATTACATTAGTCAATGGGATATAAATGACATGATTCACATGGATGCATTTAGGAATTTTGATGAAAAGATAATCATGTATCTTGTTGACCAATTGACGAATAACTTAACTCATTTTGATTACTATGCTGAGATTATAGCTGAACGACGCAGACTACATTGGTACCCGGAATACGAACATGAATATGAAGCAATTTATCATGCATCAGAAATAATCCGTCGCATGCATGACATCGATTCTTTTATTCCAGAACAATCTGCAAGTCAGCTGTTCAAGGCATATGTTAATGATTATTATAAGATAGATATGGCTTATCGGAAATTTTATGTAGCCTATGACCAGATAGAAGAAAATGAGCGAATATTTGTCTTATGTGAAAAGGTTGAGAACCTGTATGCGAATCGCTTTATTGAGGAACTGGCACTGAAATGGGGCGAAAGCTTGGAGAGAACAGAGGATAAAGGATGGCCGATCCCCGGTACCCTTCAACAGAAAGATTTTTATCGTGATTGGGTTCAGGGCTTTCAATCAAATGATGAACGAGTATTTGTGATTATTTCAGATGCATTAAGATATGAAGCAGCAAAAGAACTAATGAATGTATTAAATAATGAACGTAAAGCAACGACAGAAATTGCTGCAATTCAAAGTGTACTGCCATCATATACTGCTCTTGGAATGGCCGCCTTATTGCCATACAAACAGATGGAATTTACGGATGATGGAAAGATTTCCATCAATGGTGTGAATTCTTCTGGTATCATCAATCGGAATCAGATAGTAGAGCAAAATAGACAGGATTCGTTGGCAGTAAAATTTAGTGATATTGCAGGAATGAATCGAGCAGCCTTTCGACAAACCATTCAAGGGAAAAAGGTCGTCTATATTTATCATAATACGATTGATGCAAAAGGGGATAATGCTGCAACAGAGATGGAAGTTTTTGCAGCAGCTGAAGATGCCATAAAAGACATTCGTTTGCTTGTAAATCGGTTAGTCGTGGATACGAGTGCTTCCAATATATTAATTACAGCAGATCATGGCTTTATTTATCAACGTAAGCCGATTGCTGAGAGTCAAAAGCTGCCAAATAACATGGAAGATACGATCCTAACGAAGCGGAGATTTTCTGTATCGGATAAACAGGCAGAAGTGGAGGGAACGTTAACGTATTCCATGGAATATATTTTGAAGCAGGAAAAGAACCTGTTTGTTACCATTCCAAAAGGGATTAACCGATTTGCCATTCAAGGAGCTGGTGCAAATTATGTTCATGGTGGTGCCATGCTTCAGGAGATTGTGGTTCCAGTTATTACCTTTAAAAATGATCGAAGCAAATCATCCGTTAATGCGTCTGTGAAAGTGGATGTAAAATTAACAACACCAACAAGGAAAATTACAAATCCCATTACTTACTTGGAATTTTTCCAAACTGCTAAAGTGGAGAATAAAAATCGACCAAGATATTTAGTCGCCTATTTTGTTGATGAAGTTGGCAAGAGGGTGTCGAATGAAAATAGATTAATTGCAGATAGTTTCTCATCCCAGGCAACAGAGCGAGCATTTCGTGTGAAATTTGTGTTCAAATCAACCTATTATGATAAACGAAAAAATTACTATCTTATCTTAGAGGATGATGAAGAGAAAATCGATCAAATTTATGAAAAATACACATTTACGATTGATATTGTCTAATGTCCAGAGAGACTTTTATCTCAGAATAGCTTAATAACCAATGATTCTTAGATCAGATTTCGTACATAACGGTCGATATTTACTATAGTGGATTGCTTAAAAAATACGGCTATCACCTTTTGCGAAAGATGGTATGGTTGTAAAGTAGGTTGAATTGATGGCGAAGAATGAGCGTGTTTGAAAGTAAAATAGGAATGAAAAGAATGACTGTAACAATTTCCGGTTGCAGTCATTCTTTTTTGCTTACTACACAAAAGTCCTACCCCAATAATGGCTCCAAACCATAATGATCCAGAGCCATATTCACATCATGGATATTATACATTTTTTTCTCAAGACAGAATTGCAGGATCAAATCTTTTTCATTACTTTTAGATAAGGAATAGCCAGCAGAACTTAGGAGTCTATCTGTTTCTTCTTTATTTAACTCAAGTGCAAGGGCAAGAGCAATTAGACTGTTTTTCCTTGGAAGGTAGTTTGCGTTGCTCCTTATTTTGGAAAAATGCCTACGATCAATTCCAGCTTTATGATAAACTTCAGGTTCGCTAAGCCCTGATTGATCAATGAAGTCAAATAATACTTGCTGCACTGTGGGCTGCCGGTTATTTTTTATGTAATCATCCAATTTATTTTCCTGTATATCGAGGTCACTTTCGATTTCTTCACTAGCTTTATTGTATAATACATGGTCTTCTTCCAAATGCAATTGTATGTAAGCTTCCAGCTCATTAAAGAGTTTCTGATTCAGCAATGTCAGCACCTCCCTAAATGTCCCTTTGCAGGCGACCGATTGATGGAAAACTACTATTATAATTATAGCATAATTATAATGGAAGGATGATTTTGATGAATAAGGAACTGACGGAAATTATATTTTTGCTGGATAGAAGTGGTTCAATGGCAGGGCTTGAAAAGGATACAATTGGTGGTTTTAATTCGATGATTGAAAACCAAGCCAATCAGCCAGGGGATACACTGTTAACAACGGTGCTTTTTGATCATGAGTATGAAATATTGTGGAGTGGAATGGATGTGAAAACTACAAAACTGACAGAGAAAGAATATTATGTAAGAGGATATACGGCACTATTGGATGCAGTGGGAAAAACGATTGTGGCTGTTGGAAATAGATTAAGTGAAACAGTTGAAGCACTAAGACCTGGCAAGATAATAGTTGTAATTACAACAGATGGCCTGGAAAATGCGAGTAAGGAGTTCACCTATGAAAAAGTAAAAACACTCATCATCAATCAACAGGAAAAACACAATTGGGAATTTATATTTTTAGGTGCAAACATGGATGCAGTAAAGGAAGCAAGTAGTATTGGAATAAAAATGGAGAGTGCATATGATTTTGAGGCGACAGAAGCGGGTGTGAATAAAATGTATAGCTTTGTAAATGAGGAAATAATGGTAAGAAGAAAGAGTGGGAAATAGTATCAATAGTTGATATACCATAATTCTTGGATTAATCCCCATTAGCTCTTTTCATTTTTGCCGTTATACGATCCTTTTTGTTTGAGTATTGTCAACGATAAAAAGAAGATTGGTCGTGAATAACTTTGATGGGCGTATTTTCTTTTTATTTGGAATTCCCAGTTTGCCAGGTGAAAAGCAAATTTAAACCAGTCTTAACGCTTCCCCAGGAGATTAGAAGGAACTCCCACAGATTGAAGTTTTGAATTATGAACAGGATTTCTTCACACTTGAAAATGAATATGAAGATTTTGGATACATTCAGGTTTTAATGGAGAATATGATTACCGAACAGTGTCCTGCACTGTTCGGCATGATTACAGTACAATATTGGATTTAAAAAGCTTGTGGGGGATTTCACTAATATTGTTCAGAAAGTTGGCGAAGTTTTTTCTCATGCTGTGCAGTTTTACTCAATAAAAAATCTGTGTTTTCTTGGGTTTCAGTTAATTCCACTCTAATACCATCAACCTTTTTTTCTAAACGGTCTAATCTCAGATTAACTTTGGAAAAACCTTCATCCATCTTGGAGTTCATATCGTCAAATTTTCGATCGATATTATCGAATTTCCGATCGATATTATCAAATTTCCGATCGATATTATCAAATTTCCGATCGATATTATCAAATTTCCGATCCATATGTTCTCCATGAAGTTTTAATGCATTTAAAATTTCCTTTAAGATAGTTTCTTGTTCCATGCTTTTCACCTCCCTTGTATAAAAGTATAAACGATTTTAGAATTTTTGGGAAGAGTATAAAATTAATATGATAATTAGGGCATTGATATTATCATTACTATGTAAAACGGGCTGCTAAAAGAAAAGATGTCTTTTCTATATATAATAATATAAGGGATGGATTTGTTCACCTTGACATTGTTATGGTTAAGAAGATAATAAACTAATTGCTGAGATAGATGGGCATGGGAGATGGTTTAGCTGGATGCTTGAAAAATATTAATGTCGTAGATCCTTTAGATCCCGTTTTACCAGTAATACCAAATCGGGCTCAGAGAATTCCTGTCTTTAGCTAAGCAGGAATTTTGGGATATTTGACGAATTATTAAAATAGAAGGCTAAGAATTTTGAAACTATGATCAATCTTATACCAGACAAAAGCATTTCTGTGGTGTGGAGTTATATGGAGTCTACTAATCTAAAAAAGGATATGAAGACATGGCAACTACAAATAAGAAAAAAGTTAAAGAAAAGAAAGAGCAGCTGCTTCAGCTAACGAAAGATTTTAGTGAAGAATATTTGAATGAAGAATATGATGCTGTGATTGAAAAGCTAATTACAAAAATGGCTAGAAAAAGGGAGGTGCCATTTTTAACAGGTAGAATTGAAATTTGGGCAGCGGCTGTGATTTATGGACTAGGAACTATCAATTTTTTATTCGATAAGGGTACGGATCCCTATGCTTCTGTTACTGATATTTGTGAGTACTTCAACACAAAAAAAGTACCACCTCTCAAAAATCAAAAAAGATTAGAGATATGTTTAACATGTCATATTTTGACAGTGAATTTTCAATAGAATCTGTAGCAAAGAGTAGTCCATTTAATAATTTCACAACGGTGAACGGATTTATTGTTCCCAAGGCAAAGCTTGAAGAACAAGAATTGGAAAACGATGCTTTGGAGGAATGGGAAACAAAAGTTGCTGAAATACTAGATATTCCAATACAGCAAAAGGAATACAGTGAAAGTGAGCGGTTTGGGTTATTTGAAGTAACTGGTGAAAAAATATTGAAATATTACCATTATTTGAAGGAAAAATTAACTTTTCCGTTTGAGGCATCATATGAACGGGAAACAGGGCCATTTTCATTTGAAGAATATGAAGTGAAATGCATTCGTTTAGATCAAGTGATGCAGTATGATGACATGTATGGGGTTCTAGTAGAATGTAGACAAGGAAGAAAGAAAGTAATTGTCCCCCTAGCTGAAATGGATGTAGATGAAGAGAATGATAATTACGCCATAGTTGATGATTTTCAAGGATGGTTTTGGAATTACCGTTAACATAAGTAGTGCTACTCCTGCTTTAATGGGGAGTTTTAATAATATCCCTATAAAGGGTTCTTATAATAGTGTCCCATTAGAGAAAGTGATTACTGCTATGAAGCGCTCAGCTGACTGCAAGGAATTATTTTATAATCGGCCCGAGTATATTTAATAGAGTTAAACAGTAAAAAAAATGGTGTACAATCTGATGTACACCATGCTTTTACTGAAAATTATTATTTATTAAGTTCGATTTCAATATCGATTTCTTCACCAATATCTTCCCAATTAGCATCTGAAGCTGCACTAAAAATTAAACGGATAGTTTCAACATCTTCAGCTTTTGAATTTTCCAAAATATAAAAAGAAGATCCAGATTTTGTAACAGCACCAATATATTCACCATCAATATGATCACTGAAGAACATATCCGATTCTAATTGTTCACCAGTATTAGTGGTCATGATAGCTTGGGATGCATAGAAGGTTGTATTTTCTTCTGTAGTATTTTCAACTGTCATATCAACCTGAATATATTCTAATTCCTCTGTTTCCATCATAGCAGCCATGTCACCACTCAGTTTCCCGGTAACCCCATTTGCCTTTTCTATTGTTAATTTAATTGGACCTGATTCAAATGTTCCCACATCATCAGTGCGACTAACTAGTGTCATTTCCCCTGCTTCCGTTGTCAATGTGTCTCCAACTTTAGCTTCTGTGGACTTATTTTCTTCAGCTGACATTTCTGTTGAATCATCCTCAGCTGTTTTTTCGCTTTCGTTTGTTGCAGCATCACTTGATGAAGAATCACTACTTTCAGCGTCAGATTCACCACCACATGCAACTAAAACTGTTGATAAAATGAATGCGAAAAATAGGATTGCTAACTTCTTCATACTAATATCTCCCTCCGTTTTAATAAACAATTAACATGCAATAAATAACCAGCATGCTTAATTATTAGTATAGCTGAAGGGGTATGCATGGAAATGTATAGCTTTAAAAAATACTAAAACTTCATTGCTTTAACTTAGAACAATGGGGGCTGGCATAATTTTCACGGTCTATTGTTAACAAATAGATTTAACAAATTATTAAGAGTAGTAATAAACAGTTATAAATTAACGGGAAATTAGTATAAATAGACTAAGCTCCTAAATGGTTTTCATTAAAACATCCACGGAATTCTCTTTAATGTGTAAGTACTGAACCAAGGGGAGATAAATACAGTTTTAAAAGGGGGAAATTATGAGTAAAAAGAAATTATTAGGTTTCACTACATTAATGTTAAGCATGATTCTGTTACTTGCGGGTTGTGGCGGTGGTGAAAAGAATATTGCCATTGGGCCACCTGCTAGTGAGACGAATTCAGTTTCTACGTTAATTTTAGAAGCATATGGGATAGGAGACGGGGATTATAGTGCACATCAGGAAGGATTTGGCGATGCTGCTGATGGGGTTCAGGATGGAAATATAGATATTTCAATTGGGATTCTTGGTTTACCTGCTGGTAGCATTGAGGCACTGCAAGCATCAGCTGGTGATGTGAAAATGTTAGATCTTTCGGATGAAGCAATTTCCTATATAGAAGAAAATAGTGGATATATGCGTTATACGATTCCACAGGATACGTATGACTTTCTTGAATCAGATGTAGAGACAGTTACTGCATATGCTATTTTAATGGCAAGCACAGATACAATTGACGAAGAGCTTGGTTATGAGCTTGCTAAAAGTATGGTAGAGGATGCAAGTGAAAATACACATGCACAGGCAGCACAAATGACATTGGAAAATGCACTCAAAGGCTCAGAAGGATTACCAATTCACCCAGGTGCGAAACGTTATTATGAAGAACAGGGACTGACAGTGGATAATCCGGTAGCTGAATTAGCTGCAAGTGAACGAAAAAGTGAACTTATTTTAGGAACAGGAAGCCAGGGTGGTACCTATTATCCACTTGGTGGAGAGATGGCAACCATCTGGAGTAACAATATTGACGGTATAAATGTAACGAATACAGAAACCGGTGCATCCATAGAAAATCTGGCTAGCATCCGTGATGGTAATTTGGATCTTGGCATGGCTGTCCATGTTCCCACGCAAGATGCGGTAAATGGAACAGGAGACTTTGAAGGGAATGAAGTTCCAAATACTGCATTTATTGGACATATTTATCCTGAGGTTATTCAAATTGTTACACGAGAAAATACTGAAATCGAAAGCTTAGACGATTTGAAATAGGCTTTTTGGAACAGGGAAGGGACTTTTTAGAAAACTTGGTTGTTACCAAGCTCATAGCTGACAGCCTTAGTTGCACTTATGCAGATAAGAAAGTATTTTATGTTTTCTAATCTGCCAAGTAAATTGAGTTCCTTTCCTTCTATTATTATTGAGGGATGTGATTAGATGGAAGAAAGTCAAAAAATAAATGCAAAAGAAGTCCTGGAAAAATACGATAAAGAAAGTAACTATCGTGTAAATATTGGGAAGTGGGCTATCATTGTTACATTTCTTGGAGTTGGTTTAACATTCTTCCATTTATATACAGGTTATTTTGGAACACTGCCCTCCCAACAGCAAGGAGCTGTCCATTTAGGAACAGCACTCGGAATCATCTTTCTTCTTTTTCCTGCAAAAAAAGGTCTGCATAAAAAGCAAAAGAACATTCCGTGGTATGATGTGATTTTGGCATTTACTGCGATATATGTAACCTATCACAAAATTATTTTTTTTGAATCGATCCTGCAAAGCCGTATATCCGGTTATGGTACCATTGATGTGATTGTATCGATTCTCGGGATACTGCTATTGCTTGAGGCAACTCGCCGAACCGTCGGTGTACCTATTGTTATCGTTGCAAGTATTACAATCATATACGCTATTTTCGGAAATTTTATCCCAACACAAATTTTGTCACATCCTGGCTTTGCTGTTGACCGAATTACAACTAATCTATGGTTCCGTGAGAGTGGTGTATTTGGTACACCTATCCAAATTTCATCCAAGTTTATATTTCTATTCCTATTTTTTGGTGTCATTCTTGTACATACGAAAATTGGTAAGTTTTTTAATGATATAGCCTTTGCGCTTACAGGTAGATATACTGGTGGGACAGCGAAAGCGGCAGTAGCAGCAAGTGCCCTGCAAGGCATGGTATCAGGTAGTTCGGTTGGAAATACAGTAGCGTCGGGTTCCTTTACCATTCCAATGATGAAAAAAGCGGGGTTTAAGCCGGAATTTGCAGCGGCAACAGAGGCTTCTGCTTCTACCGGTGGACAAATCATGCCACCACTGATGGGTGCTGCAGCGTTTATCATGATGGAATACCTTGGTGTATCCTATGGTGCGATTATGCTGGCAGCTATTGTACCTGCAATATTATATTTTTCGGGAATTTTTATTGGTGCTCATTTTGAAGCAAAAAAACTAGGTATTTTTGGATTGCCGAAGTCTGAACTTCCAAATTTTACTAAACTAATGATTCGTTATGGATATATGCTACTTCCATTATTTATTATTATTGGAACAATTATGGTGGGTTTTACACCTCAACGGGCTGCCATAATGGGCATTATAGCAGCATATCTGGTAAGTTTAGTTCGAAAAGAGTCCCGGATGAATTTTAAGAAGACGATCTATGTGCTGGAACAAGGGGCGCAAGTTGCGCTTCCGGTGATTGCGGCAGTTGCAACAGCTGGAATTATTGCTGGTGTTATAAGTATTACAGGGCTTGGGGCGAAGTTTGCTTCCGGTATTATCGCATTGTCGAGTGGTTATTTATTTTTGGCTCTTTTCTTTACAATGATTGCTTGTATCATTTTAGGGATGGGATTACCGACAACAGCAAATTACGTTGTTACAGCCACGGTTGCTGCGCCTGCTCTTATTAATGAGTTTGGAGTTACACCGATTGCAGCCCATCTGTTTGTCTTCTACTTTGGTATTGTAGCAGATATTACACCACCTGTTTGTTTAGCTGCATATGCTGGTGCAGGGATTGCTCGGGCAAATCCATTTAAATCCGGGGTTAATGCTGTCAAACTCGCAGTTGCAGCTTTTATCATTCCATATGTATTTGTCTACAATGATATTTTAGTTTTAGTAGATGTTACGCCTATCCCTCTCATTATAGCCTTAACAACAGCAATACTGGGAATGGCTGCAGTGAGTAGTGCGGTTATTGGGTTTTTCATTCGTAACTCGTATTCATGGGAACGGCTCAATCTGTTTGCTGCAGGAATCCTGTTAATTATTCCAAATATAGTTAGTAGTTTAACTGGACTATTATTAGCAGTCGGAATCTGGTTCATTCAAAAACAACGGAAAGATGATGCGGGGAAGATGGAGTTAAATGCTTCTGTGTAACTAGCGTTTTAAGTTAAATGCAGATTAGAAACAATCATGAATTTCCCCGTACTTTGTGAAAGATCAAAAATTCCAAATACAATTGACATCAATATATTAGAGATTTATTATTATAGATGACGAATTTATTACGTAGTTTAAATAAAATGTCATACTAAATGTTATCAGTTTAAGACTTTAATGTGATAGCGGATGTACCAGAAAAGTAGTTTTAAAGAGGGGAGTGTTGCTTATGGTGACAAATTTTAAAATGAGTGATTTTCAAAAGGTTGCTGATCAGATAATAATGCCACCACCTTGTGATGATACGATGCAAATCACGGTACATGAATCCGTTGATGGAATTGCCCATGGAACCTGGAAAGTTGATCGTAAGTATATCAATGGAATTGGTGTAGCAATGGGTGGGTTTTTATCATCCGCAGCAGATATTATGATGGCCTATGCGATTTCATCTAAATTAACAGACCAGCATGGATTTGCGTCTATTAATCTCGATACAACGTTTCATCGGCCGGTTGTAGAGGGAGAAGTGGAAGTGATTGCCAGGGTAGAAAGACTTGGTAGGACGTTAGCATATGTGGTGTCAGAATTAAAGCAAAACAATAAACTAGCAGCAACATGCGTTTCTTCCATACTCATTAAAAAACTGGAAGAATAAGCGAGCCTTATTCTAGTAAAAGGTTATCGGACATAGATTAATGCTAGATAGCTGACGAAACTACTAAAAGGGAAAGGATGTTTTTAGGAATGATTTATCGTTACAAAGACCATACACCGGTTATTCATGATACGGTTTTTATTGCTGAAGGTGCTAAAATTATTGGAGATGTACAGATTGGAGCTCATTCGAGTATTTGGTTTAATGTGGTACTTCGCGGTGATGAGGGACCGATTAGGATTGGTGAGCGTTGCAACATACAGGAAAACAGCATGTGTCACCTGTATGAGCAATTTCCGTTAACCTTGGAAGATGAAGTGTCGATAGGGCATAATGCAATTGTTCATGGTTGTATACTTCGAAAAGGTGTATTGGTCGGAATGGGTGCAACTGTTTTAGATGGAGCAGAAATTGGTGAGTATTCAATCATTGGTGCAAATAGTCTTGTTCCGTCCGGTAAAAGAATTCCACCACGCTCTTTAGTATTGGGATCACCAGGGAAAGTAGTCAGAACTTTAACAAATAAAGACATGGCTATGATTGAAGAAGCGATTACTACATATGTGGATAAAGGTCAGGAGTTCCAGCAGAAAGAATTATTTGAAAAGATCAGATGAAGAAATGATTCTGAACTGGGGTTAGGGAAATCAGAACTTAACGAAAGAAGCCTGAACCAAAGCGGAAAATCCTCGAATACGTATCCTATCCCGGAGCATCACTTTATCAAAAATACTCTCTACACTCATTAGAAAACTTGGTTGTCACCATGTCCTTAGGTGATAGCCAAAGCTAGCACTTATGCAGTAAGAAAGTATTTTATCACGCATTAACGGGCTGTAATACCCCCACCTCCAAGCGTGAGAAAACCCAAACGTAAAGGTGGGGAGGGCCTTGTATCATACCCTTGCGTTATAAATAGCCCGTAAATTTCCTAATTCTGTTCAAGGGCCTTTAGGTCATACCATGAGGTACTAACATTCAGTGGAGGAGGAAGGGAACCTCCCACTGAATGAAGTTTCACTTTATACTTCCTTATCTGCCAAAATATGGTCAGTCTCCTCATACTACATAAGCAAATAGTAAACCATTTTTCAGTTTACTATTTATTCATTGCAGGAATTTTACCCTGTTCGAAAACAGACTCAAAAAAACGGGTGGCAGGTGTTTGTAGTAATTGATTATAATACGTAAACAGAGAAGCTGCTGAATCTCCCAGCCATTTTATTGGCAGCAGTTCTTCCGGAAGGTTTGGGTCAATAAATAGAAATTTTCTATATTGATGTACAAGTAATGCACTCTCGATAAAACAGTCACCATCACTCATTTTCCCTTTTTCAATTTTATTCCTATCAATGACATACTTTTGACTATACTCCTGGATGAATTGGTAGTAGCGAACATTTACATCATCAATATCCCAGCATTTTGCGACCAGTTCTGAATGTTTACTCATCCCTTCATAGGTTGCCAGGAAGAAGGAAACATAATCACTGATGTCATATTTTTCAATTAATCGATTGACTTGTTCTTCTAATGGATTTGGTGTAATCCAACAGCTATTGGAGAGAAGTCCAAAACCACTCCATACCAATTCTTTACGCAATTCATCACGAAGATGGCGCTTTTCCTCAGGTATACTATAAACAAGCATGCGCCACTTGCCATCCCACGTGGGAGATTTGGTTTTATAAATTCTTTTGGAGGCTTCCTCCATACGAGCTGTACCCCGTTCAGTCAACGAATAATAGCTTTTGTTCCCAATTTTTTTCGATTGTACCCATCCCTGTTTGTTCATACGGGAAATAGCTGCACGTACGGACTGTTCATTATGACCGAATTCCTCCAGCAAGCGAATTAAACTACCGATCCAGATGACATTGCCATAATGACGTATGTAATCCCCATATAGAGTAAAGATCATTGAACGTGTATTAAATTGTTTTTCCATAGAACGATCCTTTCTCTCATATACTTCATCGTTTTCTAATATATTAGTTAAATAATGGACTATTTATATGTATTATTAGAAAACTTGGTTGTCACCAAGTTTTCAGGTGACAATCTTAGTTCAATGAAAAATACCTTTCGTCTGCGATGAAAATGCTTCGAAGTATTACTTATGCACTTATGCAAATAGGAAAGTTTTTATGCTTTCCTATTCGCAAAAATAAACGTTAAATATAAATATGTAATATAAATAGTATATTTTATCAATGATTCTGTCAATAAAATAAATAATCATAAGTTATTCCCTTATACCTTCGAGAAGGTTAATGATTTTCGAATAATAAGTACTATTAAAATTATTCGAAAATTAACTTGAACATTATATAACGAATTGATATAATGACGTTAATAAAACGTAATGAGGAGTTGTTGCAATGTATAATTACATTCCTGATGGAGACTCCGTAACTAAAGCGTACACAGAGGAAGACCAGGGAAAATATGAAGACTTTATGGAGCGTATCAACAATGGGGAAAAGATTGAGGCGGACGACTGGATGCCGGAGGATTATCGTCAAGCACTTATAAAACTAATTTCTATGCATGGGATTAGCGAGATTATGGGGGCGTTGCCGGAAAAAGAATGGGTTCCAAAGGCTCCGACCTTAAAACGTAAACTTGGTATTATGGCAAAAGTACAGGATGAAATGGGGCATGGTCAATTACTTCTTCGGGTGGCAGAAGATTTAATGAAGCCGTATGGGAGAACAAGAGAAAATTTAATAGAAGATTTATTAAATGGAGATTTAAAGTTTCATAATGTTTTTCATATGCCAACAAAAACTTGGGCTGATGCAGGGATGGTTGGCTGGATGGTAGATGGGGCTGCCATCATTTCACAAACTAATATGCTTGATGCATCCTATGGTCCATACCAAAGAGCGCTTCAGCGCATATGTGCGGAGGAGGTCTTTCATGCACAGCATGGGGAAGCGATTATTATGGCACTTGCGGAAGGAACGCAAGAACAACGGGGAATATTGCAGGAGTCGTTTAGTCGCTGGTGGCCCTCATTATTGATGTTTTTTGGACCTGCATCGGCTCAAACTACCGGTTCTTCCAAACAGGATATTATGATAAAATATCGCATTCGAAAAAGCAATAATGAGGAATTGCGCCAGGCATTTTTAAATAAATATTTACCTCGTGCGTTTTCGCTTGGTTTAACTGTCCCTGATGAAACTGTCCATTATGATGAAAAAAAAGAAGTTTGGATCTACCGGCAGCCGGACTGGAATGACTTTAAGCAAATTATTAAGAATAAAGGCCCGATGTCAAAAGAGCGGTTGCGATTAAGGGAAATTGCCTATGAGAAAAATCGCTGGGTGAGGCAGGCATTGGTACCACAGGTAATAAGCTCGTAATGGTTTGATGGAAGGGGAGTTAGGATGGCGGCACAGGATGAGTCAAATTTTTATAAAGAATATGAAGTTTTTAGTAAGCGAAGTGCAAAAGCACCAATCCAGCATCAATTTAGCCTGTTGGCACCAAATGATGAATTAGCATTGATGATGGCACAGGAAAACTTTATGCGCAGAGAAGATGTAATCGATGTATGGGTTGTAGCAAGAGAGCATATCCGTTCCATGACAAGCGAGGAACGCTTAACCTGGACAAAGCGGTTGGATAATAAAGCATATCGAACAACCAAAGGCTATGGATACTTAAGAAAAAAATGGCGTGAAAAGGAGCAGGGGATGCTCGATGAAAAAGAAATCATGTCCTGGAAAGAGGTGAATAAGTCATGACAGAACGAATCGAAACTGCAGATGAAGCAAGACAGGATGTTGCATATTTGGAAGCTTTGAAAGAATTGCTTTATCAAATGGCTGACGATGATTTCATAGTTTCGTTTCGTGGGTCAGAATGGCTTGGTTTAGCGCCACATATCGAGGAGGATGTTGCTTTTTCGTCCATTACACAAAATACGATGGGGCATGCTGTCATGTACTACAACCTTCTGGAGGAACTAGGAGAAGGTGCTGCGGACGCCCTTGCACATGTGCGTCCCTTGGAAAAAAGACGGAATGCAGTTTACCTGGAGAAACAAAATGGGGATGGATCATATCTCAAAGATCCGTACTTTGATTGGGCACTTACTGTTGTGCGTCACTATTTTTTTGAAGTGTTAAAAAAAGTTAAGCTGGTGGCACTCACTGAAAGCTCTTACGCACCTCTGGCAAATATTGCACAAAAAGTATTGATGGAACAGCCTTATCATTTGGCACATTGGAAATTATGGATGCAGCAGCTGCAGCATTCGAATGAAGATGCAAAGTCCCGGATCAACATGAGAATAGTAGAAGCCTGGAAGGAATTCGGTGATGCTCTTGAATTAGGATCGAAATCCTTAGAAATGGTACAGCACGAGTTGATTGCCGGTGAAGACTTTTTGCGAACACAATGGCTGAAAGAAGTGCAAGCAACGGTCATGTCTTTACCAACTTTTCCTATAGGGAAGGGGCTGGGCAATGGGAGGAATGGTGAGCATTCCGCAGACCTTAAGCAGGCGATAAAGATATTTTCCGAAGTGTATGAGAGTGATAGAGAAGCAGTATGGTAGGGTGCCAATAGACAAAAATGTGAAGTTGAGAGACAGCACCTCGAAGTTGAGAGGCAGCAGCGTGAAGTTGAGAGACAGCACTTCGAAGTTGAGAGACAGCACCTCGAAGTTGAGAGGCAGCAGCGTGAAGTTGAGAGACAGCACTTCGAAGTTGAGAGACAGCACCTCGAAGTTGAGAGACAGCAGCGTGAAGTTGAGAGATAGCATCGTAAAGTTGAGACACAGCATCACACGGAGGGGGAGTAGAATGCAAGTAAAAAGTAGGGAAGCTGAGATTCTCTCTATCCTTAGAACGGTCGATGATCCAGAGCTTCCAACAGTGAGTGTTTATGACCTGGGGATGGTTCATGAAATTAAGGTAGTCCTAAATAATGTTGCTATTACGATGGTACCAACATTTGCGGGTTGTCCCGCCTTAGATTTCATTGAAAAAAATGTTAAAGAAGCTGTTGAAGCGTTGGACTGGGTGGATGGATGTCAGGTAGAATTTTCATTCCAGCTCAGATGGACTACGGATAGCATTACAAATACAGGAAAGGAAAATCTGAAAAAGCTAGGGATTGCAGCTCCTCCAGAAAGCTATCAGCCAGGGGATTCTTGGACTGTAAGTTGTCCATATTGTGATTCAGCATATACATCGGTGGAGAATGTGTTTGGACCGACAGCCTGCCGCAGTATTTTATATTGCATGGAATGCAGAAACCCATTTGAGGCAATGAAGCCAGTTGTGGAGTATTCCATTTCATTATAAAAAGCATAATTGTAAGTGCTTTCAATAAAAACCGACTTTCAACTGGAGCCATCACAAAGTTGAGAGCGAGCACCACAAAGTTGAGAGCGAGCACCACAAAGTTGAGAGCCAGCATCATGAAGTTGAGAGCCAACACCGCAAAGTTGAGAGACAACAGCAACCCGACACATAGTAGAACTAAACAATAACTATACAAAAAAAGAAAGGATGTTTTAGATGGTTAAATTAATAGCTTTGTACAAACAGCCGGAGGATCCAGCGAAATTCGATGAACATTATTTTAATGTACACACACCGATTACAAAGAAAATACCTGGTCTAAGGGATATGAAAGTAACTAAAATTGTTGGGTCACCAATGGGTAAAAGCGATTATTATCTGCTATGTGAAATGTTTTACGATTCCCATCAATCATTGCAAACAGCGATGAAAACAGATGAAGGAAAGGCGTCAGGTAAAGATGTAATGCAATTTGCCGGTGACATTGTAACACTCATGATCGGTGAGGAAGTCGATGACTGATCGATCCTATATTAAGGTTACCAGGGAAAACAGTGTAGGTGTGATTCAACTTCATCGCCCTGAGGTTGCCAATGCTTTACACCGAAAAATGGTCGATGAAATTGTTGCTGAAATGGAAGCTTTTGATCGGGATGCCTCTATCCGTGTCATTGTTGTGAAGGGAAATAATAAGGCGTTTGCTGCTGGTGCAGATATTGAAGAGATGCTGGAAGATACGCCGTTATCGATCGAGCTTCTGGATCCATTTGCAGTTTGGGATCGTTTAACATTGATAAAAAAGCCGATGATTGCAAGCGTCAATGGATTTGCCTTAGGTGGCGGATTTGAGCTGGCCCTTCATTGTGACCTAATCATTGCAGGTGAAGATGCCAGGTTTGGTTTTCCAGAAGTAAAGCTTGGAGTAATGCCAGGGGCTGGGGGTACACAGTTTTTAACAATGGCAATGGGAAAGCGGAAAGCACTTGAATGGATCTGGCTTGGTGAGTTTATGGATGCAAAGGAAGCCATGAATTATGGTGTTATCAATCGGGTTGTTGCACCTGAAATGGTCGAAGAAGAGACGATGCAATTGGCAGGAAAACTCTCGAAACAGCCACCGATCTCTTTACGTCTTATTAAGGAAGTGGTGGATAAAGCTGAGGAATTACCTTTGTTGGATGGGATGAAACTGGAACGGAAAAACTTTTACCTTACTTTTGACTCACAGGATCAAAAAGAAGGAATGAAAGCTTTTATCGAAAAACGTTCTCCTTCTTTCAGGGGGGTATGAGAAATGGAATCCATTGATTATCACACAATTACTTATGAGTATAGAAATGGTGTTGTAACAATCGCATTGAACCGGCCGACAGCCTTTAATGCATTTACAGTTGAAATGAATAGGGAAATCATCAAGGCATTGAAAATGGCGAGTAAAGATAGAGATGTGCGGTGTATTGTTATGACGGGAATCGGAAAAGCATTTTGTGCGGGTGAGGATTTGGGTGGGATCGGCGAAAATACGGATCATGCTGCATTTCTTCGTAAGCGTTATCATCCGATGATGAAGGCAATTAAAGAGGTGCCAAAGCCGATTATAGCTGCGGTTAATGGTACTGCAGCGGGGGCAGGGATGAGCCTGGCATTGGCAGCTGATTTTAGGCTCGTTCAACCAAATACGAAGTTTGTTAGTGCATTTATGAATATCGGCTTAATACCTGATTCGGGTTTTATGTATGTACTTCCCCGCCTGATTGGTTATGCTAAAGCACTAGAAATTGCTGTTTTGGGAAAAACGATGACAGGAGAAGAAGCATATAAATTAGGACTTGCAACGGAAATGATCGAGTCTTCCGAATGGGATGAGAAGGTGCATGAGTTTGCGATCTCCATGGCGGGATTACCGACTAAAGCATTTGGGTTAATCAAACGGTATATGATGGACGGAATGAATTTGTCGTTTGATGAAGTGTTGGAGCAGGAAGCACAAGCGCAGCGCATTGCCGGCAGAACCCAGGATCATCTGGAAGGGTTAAATGCTTTTAAAGAAAAACGGAGAGCCGAGTTTTCAGGAAATTAAAGTAGATATTACGCTGGAAATTACTGCTGATTTTACAATTATGGGGAGGAAATATAGTCCATGACACAAACCGTAAACAAGGAAATAATTACTGAGGTTGGACCACTAAAGCGTGAGCATTATTCAATGATTATTAATGGAGAACGTGCAGAAAGCAGTTCGGATGAACTATATCAGACATTCAACCCTGCTAAAGGAGAAGTTTTGGCTACCATCGCAAAGGCAAACGAGGAAGATGCTGAAAAAGCTGTACAAGCAGCAAGAAACGCTTTTGATCATGGGAAATGGCGTAAGTATCCAGTTGGAAAACGTTCCCGTGTGTTAAATAAAATCGCAGAAATTATGCGGGGACGATTTAAAGAACTTGTGGAAATGGAAGTCCTGAATAGCGGTAAGTCAATTGGTGCAGCTCAGGTCCAAGTTAATCAATCGATTGAAGATTTTGAATTTTATGCGGGAGCAATTGTTGGGCACCGTGGCACAGTGAATAATATGCCATATGGATTTTTCAACTATACACATAAGGAACCGGTCGGGGTGTGTGCCCAGATTATTCCATGGAACTATCCAATGATGATGGCCGCATGGAAAATAGCACCAGCGATTGCTGCGGGTTGTTCGGTTGTTATTAAGCCGGCAAGTCTCACGCCGGTTACGGCAATCCTGTTAAATGAAATCTGCCACGAAGCAGGGGTTCCGGCGGGGGTGGTCAATACGATTCCAGGTTCCGGTCAAGTGGTGGGAGATTACCTGGTAAATCATGAAGCAATCAATAAAGTTGCTTTTACAGGATCAACACCTATAGGGAAAAATATTATGAGGAAAGCTTCAGAAACATTGAAGCGCATAACACTAGAGCTTGGTGGAAAATCACCAAACATTGTCTTTGACGATGCAGATTTGGAAGCGGCAGTCCCAGGATCCCTGTTTGGTATTTTCTTTAATACAGGACAATCCTGTGAAGCAAGGTCACGTATGTTTGTCCATGAATCAATCTATGATACGTTCATGGAACAATTCATTGCAAAGACAAAAAAACTGAAGTCCGGTGATCCATTTGATAAAGGAACACACTTAGGTTCAATAATCAGCAAGGAGCAAGTGGAGGTAATCGATGGCTATGTCCAATCAGCCATAGCCGATGGAGCAACAATAGCCACAGGTGGGAAAATCATGCAAATGGAAGGATTTGAAAATGGCCATTGGTATGAACCAACTATTATAACGGACGTCACTCCTGATATGCAAGCAGTAAAAGAAGAGATTTTCGGTCCTGTCGTTGTTGTTGAAAAATTCACAGATGAAAAAGATGTGATCAAGCGTGCCAATGATACTAAATATGGGCTTGGTTCAGCAATCTGGACGACCGATCAGGCCAGAGCAACCCGTGTAGCGCATCAGATTCAAGCTGGAATCGTCATGGTGAACAGTCCATTTTCCGCATTTCCGGGAACTCCTTTTGGTGGCTATAAAGAATCGGGTATTGGCAGGGAGCTTGCCGTGGAATCGCTGGATCTTTATATGGAAGACAAAAGCGTTCTATCATACTACGGATCTAAACCGTTAAATCCATTTGGAGTTTAATTTTATCATGCATTAACGGGTTGTAATACTCCCAGCTCCAAGCGTGAGACATCCCAAACGTGAAGGTGGGGGAGAGCTTTGTGTCATACCCTTGTGTTATAAACAGCCCGTAAATTTCCTGATTCTGTTCAAGGACCTTTAGGCTATACCATGAGGTGCTAACATTCAGTGGGGAAGGAAGGGAAACCCCTACTAAATGAAGTTTCACTTTATCTATTTAACACGGGGGTCATCATAAAAACAGGCAGCAGTCAAAGCAAAGAAAAATCAGTTGGTTCATGGAAATCTTTGGCTGCTGGAAATTGGTGGAGGAAGTGTCTTTTTATTAATCTGAAACGAAGGAGGAAGTTATGTGAATCCTATCTGCCAGCTGCTCAATATAAGCTATCCAATCATTCAGGGGGGAATGGGGAATATCAGTAATGCACCACTTGCAGCTGCAGTTTCAGATGCCGGTGGATTGGGAATGATTGGCTGTGGAACAATGACACCGGAAGAAGTTGAAAAGATAATTATTGAAACAAAGGGACTTACGAATAAACCATTTGGTATCAATATTGCAATAAACGTGACAGACCATGTTGATCAATTAATAGAATTGGTAATTAAACATCAAATCCCTGCGGTTTCATTATCTGCTGGAAATCCTGTGAATTATATTCCTATTCTCCATGATAATCATGTAAAAGCGCTTACCGTTGTTGCTTCTGTCAAGCATGCGGAAAAAGCGGAGAATGCCGGTGCGGATATTATTGTAGCAGAGGGGTTTGAAGCGGCAGGTATTAATTCCGGTTTAGAATTGACCACGTTTACATTGGTTCCTCAAATTTCTGACCATGTCGCTATCCCCATCCTTGCTGCAGGTGGCATAGGCAACGGAAAAGGTCTGGCAGCGGCTTTAATGCTTGGGGCAAGTGGTGTTCAGCTGGGAACCATCCTGGTTGCAACTAAGGAATCACCTTTTCATGATGACTATAAACAGCAGTTAATTCAATCGGATGGAACTGGAACTGCTATCGTTGGCCGATCTTTAGAAAAAGCTCGACGTATCCTGAACACACCGTATGCAAAAAAACTTAAAGCGCTTGAGAATAGTGGTATAACGTTAGAACAATATAGTTCGTTTACTTCTGAGGCTCACCATCTAAAAGGGGCACTAAATGGAGATCTCGAGAATGGCTTTATGAATGCCGGGCAAGTGACAGGACTAATCACACGTATAGCCAGTGTGAGAGAAGTCATCGAGGGAATGATTCGTGATGCAACTATACAAATGAACTGTAAAATGGATTTATTAAATGGAAAATCAAGTGCAACCCATTCATAGGCTTGTTATTAAGGTTTTTGTAATAGATTAATTTTTCTAAAAATTTTCACTGTATTATACCATGATGATAAAATGACGTGTAAATAACAGCATATAATATTATTTAATGATAAGCGCTTTACTGATGGCTTGTCTTTTAGCATAGGATGTATCCATTTTTGACCATTAATACTATATATACAGTGGAAATAGGATTTTATAGTAAGGCTATATTATCAATTAAATTTAAAAATAATATGAATGACAGGAAACAAGTAACACTCCCAAAAAGTTATTCGGAAAACCTTTGGAGGAAAAGGGAGATTTTATTCCTGAGTAGATCTCTTTCAGTGGATGTTCAAAAAGTCCGGTAAAAATGACACATCGAATTTCTTCGTTGGCGATAGTGGATCTTCTACTAAGACCGCCCACGTCCTGTGGGCAACGTAGAAGTCAGCACATCCTGTGCAAGCCCGCTCCTTACGTATTAATTGCATACGTTCCGGTGCTCAAAGCTACGCCGCCTTGAACTTCTTGGTCCTTTTTATCCCCTTTTTGAACACGTTCTTTCATATCAAAACTTCATCTTTTTAGGAGGATTTTTATGGGATTAGTTAAGGAGTCATCGATCACTGATGATTTTGCTTTGCTTGAAAAAATGTCAGAACATGAACAAGTGGTATTTTGTAATGATCCTTCCACCGGACTGCGAGCAATTATTGCAATACATAACACAACACTTGGCCCTGCAATCGGTGGATGCCGAATGAAAGCATATGCGAGTCTTGATGAAGCGCTGGAAGATGTGCTTCGCCTGTCAAAAGGAATGACGTATAAATGTGCTGCAGCTGATGTTGACTTTGGTGGCGGAAAAGCAGTTATTATTGGGAATCCCGAGACGGATAAGACACCGGAGCTTTTTCGCAGTTTTGGTCAATTTGTCGATTCACTTGGTGGACGTTTTTATACAGGAACAGATATGGGGACAACGATGGATGATTTTGTGCATGCAATGCGGGAAACACCTAACATTGTTGGTATTCCGGAAGCATACGGTGGTGGCGGTGACTCTTCTGTTCCTACATCCAAGGGTATTTTGTATGGAATAATGGCTACGAATAAAATCCTTTTTGGTAATGCCAATTTAAAGCAAGCAACATATGCTGTGCAAGGACTTGGTAAGGTAGGGTTCAAAGTTGCTGAAGGTCTTTTGCAGGCAGGAGCAAAAATTTATGTGACAGATATCGATGAGGAAAAAGTAGCTGAAATCCTGGAAAAGGCTAAAGAAACTTCTGGATCAGCCCACCCCGTTTCAAGTGACGAGATCTATTCACAGAAAGTCGATATATTTGTTCCGTGTGCTTTTGGTAGTGTTATTAATGATCGTACCATTGAAGAATTAAATGTAAAAGCAATAGCCGGTTCAGCAAACAATCAACTGCTAACAGAACAGCATGGGATGGAACTGGCTGAGAAAGGTATCCTTTATGCCCCTGATTACATTATTAATTCAGGTGGACTTATCCAGGTTGCGGACGAATTGTATGGTGCGAATAAAGAAAGGGTGCTAATGAAAACAAAGGAAATATATAATGTACTTCTGGGTGTGTATCGACAAGCAGAGCTTAAGCAACAATCAACGATAAAAGCAGCAAATCACATATGTGAAAACGTATTGGAAAATAGAAAAAGGAGAAACAGCTTTTATACTCATTCCACCAAACCTAAATGGGATATTCGTAATTAATAAATCGTGTTCAAAAGGAGGATAAAAAGGATCGAGAAGTCCGAGGCGGTGCAGCTCCATGTACCGGAGTGTATGCTTTTAATAACAAGAGGAAACGTTCTAGCACGCAGGAAAAGTGTTTTTCTTATAAGGAACTTTAGAGCAAGCCAACGAGCTTCTAGTGGGATGTGGTAACTTCTATGTTCGACTAATGGCATTTGGTGGGGTGAGCTTTAGCGCAGTCCCAGAACGTGTCGGTACTTAGTAGAAGATTCCCTAAGAAGGGTCGTTTTTACCGAATTTATTGAACTTCCATTAACAGGGAGGGAAGCAGATGGAAGCTAACTATCCAATAAAAAAAATCATCGATGATCAAGGAGATCTTATCGATGATTTGTACGAGGATCAAATTGACGGGCAGTTTGTGGAAAATATGTATTACCATATGTACCGGATTAGGACATTTGATAAAAAAGCAATCAGTCTCCAGCGTCAGGGGCGGATTGGAACATATCCGCCATTTGGAGGACAGGAAGCAGCCCAGGTATGCAGTGCACTCGCACTTGGGGAAAATGACTGGATATTTCCAACGTACCGTGATCATGGGGCAACATTGACCTATGGTGCTGACATGACAAGCATGTTCCTTTATTGGAATGGACGAGTAGAAGGATGTATCCCGCCAGAAGGAAAAAACATTTTCCCTGCGGCGGTACCAATAGCAACCCAAATTCCGCATGCGGTTGGAGCATCCTGGGCAGAGAAAAGGAAGGGGACAGACCGAATTGCGATTGCCTATTTTGGGGATGGTGCAACATCTGAAGGTGATTTTCATGAAGGTCTTAATTTTGCAAGTGTATTTAAAACACCAACCGTCTTTTTTAATCAAAATAACGGTTATGCCATTTCCGTGCCGGTAGAAAAGCAAATGAACTCGGAAACAATTGCACAAAAGGGTGTAGCCTATGGAATGAGAAGTGTCCGTATCGATGGAAATGATTGTTTTGCTGTGTACTTTGAGACGAAAAAGGCAGTAGATTTGGCACGTGCAGGGAAAGGGCCAACGTTAATTGAGGCTGTTACCTGGCGTAGAGGTGCACATACGACAGCAGATGATCCAACCAAATACCGTCCGACTGATAAGGGAAATGATATTGTTGAGCCATTGAATCGCCTAGAGCAATTCATGAAAAAGAAGGGCTTTTGGAAAGAGGAGAAAATATCCGAAATGCAGGCTAAATTGAAAGAAGAAGTTGATGTGGCGGTTGATGCCATGGAAAATTATCCGGAAGCTAAAGTGGAAGATTTATTCGATCACGTATTTGCCAAGCTACCAGATGAACTTGTTAAGCAAAAGGAATCTTATCTTAGGCTGTTGGAGGAATACTAGGATGGAGGTTTTATAGACTTGTAATGTCGATAATCCAAACCAATTTTCTTTGTGCGATACTAGTGCTATCGAAGCTTTCCTTGTTCTGCTCAGAACAAAGGTTTTCGGTGGGCGAGTATTCGCAGTCCCAAATTTTTACAATGAAAAGAACCTGTGGTGCAGTTCCAATCTTTTAGAAAACAGTCTTTCAAAATTATGTAAGGGGGGATTATCTTGGCGGTAGAGTTGAGAAGGAAGACACAGCAAAATATAACAGCAAAGAACCTGACCATGATTCAAGCGATTAATGATGGAATGAAAACAATGCTGGAATTGGACGATACTACGTTAGTTTTAGGTGAGGATGTTGGGAAAAACGGTGGTGTTTTCAGGGCATCCGAAGGCCTTTATGAACAATTCGGTGAAGACAGGGTTGTTGATACCCCACTTTCGGAATCAGGTATTATTGGAACGTCGGTGGGTCTTGCTGTAAATGGTTTTAAACCAATTGCTGAGATTCAATTTATGGGATTCATTTATCCGGCATTTAATCAAATTATGACACATGTATCCAGAATCCGCATGAAAACAAGAGGCCACTTTTCAGTACCAATGGTTATCAGGGCGCCATATGGTGCAGGAATCAGAGCACCTGAAGTGCATTCGGACAGCACGGAGGCTCTATTCACTCATATGCCTGGTTTGAAGGTTGTATGTCCATCTTCGCCATATAATGCAAAGGGATTACTTATTTCAGCTATTGAAGATCCTGATCCTGTATTATTTCTGGAACCGATGCGTAATTATCGAGCAACGCGTGAAGAAGTTCCTGCTCAGAAATATACAGTAGAAATTGGAAAAGGAAGACAATTGTATGAAGGGGAAGAAGTCAGCATCATCGCATGGGGAGCGATGATTCCGGTTGCTGAGGAGGCCAGGGAACAAGCAGAACAAAAAGGAATATCCTGTGATCTAATTGACCTGCAGACATTATATCCGCTGGATCGGGAAATAATTTCTGAATCTGTACAAAAAACAGGAAGAGCGGTCATTGTTCATGAAGCGCAAGCAACAGGCGGACTTGGCGAGACAATTGTCTCCACCATTAATGACACTTCATTTCTGTATTTACGAGCGCCAATTGAGCGTGTCACAGGTTTTGACGTTCCGGTACCATTTTTTGCACTGGAAGATTATTTTCTTCCAACTGCTAAACGTGTATTAAAAAGTATTGAGAAGGTTTTTAATTTCTAGGGGGTGTAAGCATGCTGGAAGTAAAACTGCATGATATCGGCGAAGGAATGACAGAAGGAGAAATCATCCATTATTTAATCAAAGAAGGGGATAATGTCACAGCTGAACAGCCGCTTGTTGAAGTACAGACAGATAAAATGGTTGCTGAACTCCCCTCTCCCGGAACCGGAAAGATAAAAGAAATCGTTGTTAATACCGGTGAGACAGTTCAAGTTGGAACAACTCTCCTTTACATTGAGGCAGAAGGAAATAATAAGATAAAAAGGCTGACCACTCAAGCGAAAGAAGAGAATGCCCCGGTCATAAATGTAACGAATCAACAAGAAGCCGAAAAATCACCTGTTCGTTTGATTAATCGTATTTTAGCAACACCATTCACACGAAAAATTGCACGTGACAACAATATTAATATCGAAGACGTTCAAGCGTCCGATCCTTCAGGAAGAGTAACAGAAGATGATGTATACCGGTTTATAAAAGTCCAACAAAAACCGTTGAAATCAACTGCTGTGTCCCAATCAAAAAAAACTGGAAAAGAAGAAATGAACAAACCCACTCCAACTACACATCCAGATGAAATTCCATTTCGTGGTATTAGAAAACAAATTGCGAAGAACATGACGAAGTCTTTATTTACGATCCCACATGTTACTCATTTTGATGAGATTGATATGACGAATTTAGTCAAGCTCCGCGAAGAATTAAAGGCTGATAAGCTGTACATCTCTATTCCAGCCTTTCTCGTAAAGGCACTTATCATTGCATTAAAAGATTTTCCGGTATTCAATGCAGAGCTGGACGAAGAAAACGAAAAAATCCTTTTGAAGAAAGACTATCATATTGGCATGGCAACAGATACGGAAGATGGTTTGATGGTTCCTGTTGTGCGTGAAGCAGATAAAAAAACAATCCAAACGATCCACAATGAGATCAAGCACTTAACCACGAAGGCAAAAAACAGTGAATTAAAGCCGGCAGATATACAAAATAGTACATTTACGGTTAGTAATGTCGGCCCACTTGGCAGCACAGGGGCAACACCAATTATTAACTATCCGGAAACTGCATTGATTGCTTTTCATAAAATGAAGAAAATGCCTGTAGTGAATGATAATGATGAGATTGTTATCAGACAAGTCATGACACTTTCCCTATCCTTTGATCATCGTGTTGCAGATGGAGCAACTGCTGTTATGTTTACGAACCGTTTTTCCAAATTGGTAGAACAACCATATAAATTAATGCTGGAGATGATATGAATGGTTGTAGGTGAAATCAGTCAGGAAAGGGAGCTTGTTATTATTGGTGGTGGTCCAGGTGGTTATAGTGCTGCGATACGTGCTGCACAGCTGGGCATTCAGGCTACATTGATCGAGCAGGGGGACTTGGGAGGTGTTTGTTTAAACAAAGGCTGTATTCCATCAAAGATTTGGACATATGCAGCAAAGAAGCTTTCTGAACTACCGCACATGGAAGAGTTTGGTATAAAATCATCAGGTGAGAGATTTTATGTGGATAAATTGCTTGATTATCAAACAAAGGTAACCAAGCAGCTTCGAATGGGGGTAGAGAAACTATGTAGTGAAAATCAGGTGGAGGTGATTAAAGGGAAAGCCACGTTTACAAGAAAAGATCGTATTGGTGTAGAGAATGGTCATCAATTTGACACATACACCTTTAAGCAAGCGATTATTGCAACAGGAAGTTTTGTAGAATTGCAAGCGAATATTCGTTGTGAAAGTGACCGGATTATATTATCGGATGAAATTTTTAAGCTGGAAACCATCCCGGATCATCTTATCGTCTATGGCAATGATTATACTGCATTTGAAATGGCATCCTCCTACAGGGAATTCGGATCAAAGGTTACTATGCTGCTTGAGAATGAAAGGGACTTCCCATATGATTCTGCCATCAACAAGGAATTAACCCGCCAATTTAAAAAGAAAAAGATTCGGATTATCAAGAATGCTCAGATCAACTCCGTACAGGAAATGAATGACAACATTACTATTACTTATGAAAAAGATGATGATACTAAGCATCTATTAGATGGTACACATTTATTCACAACTGGTATAAGAAAACCAAATGTTCAATCGTTGGGGATTAATCGATTAGGTGTCAAGCAAAATGAGGAAGGGTTTATTACTGTAAATAAAAATCTGCAGTCAACGATACCTTCCATTTACGCAATTGGAGATGTGGTAAAAGGACGCATGCTTGCTGTGAAAGCAATCAAGCAAGGAAAAGTGACTGCGGAGTTGATTGCAGATGGTAAACCTGAAGTTGATTTAACCTTTCTGCCAGCTGTTGCCCATACAATTCCACCGATTGCTTCCGTCGGATTAACGGAAAAAGAAGCAGTGGAACGTGATTTGGATATCCGCATTAGTCAATTTCCGTTCGGAAGTAGTGGTTATGCTATGATCTCAGGCAAAAAGGATGGTTTTATTAAAGTTATTTCTGATAATAGTACTGATATAATTCTGGGCGTTCATATGATTGGCGAGGCGGCAATTGAACTTTCCTCCAGCTTTACGCAATTACTGGAAATGGCTGCAAAGGAGGAGGACGTGAAGTTTCCTTTATACGCCCACCCAAGTATGAATGAAGGGTTATTGGAAGCAGTGGAAGGATTAATTGGTGAATCAATACACATGGTACCAAAAAGAAAAAATGAGCGAGTTTCTCACGTATTCACATGAAATCAGGAAAATTTTGATAAAAAATATCTAACTAATTTATTCAGAAGGGCTACTTGACTAATTAGCTGGATATGTTATAATTTTAAAAATTTCGAAAAGCTTAAAAGGGAGGAATACGTTTTGAGGAAATGGCTATTAATGGTAATTGCAGTATTAACGATATTTGTACTGGCTGCTTGTGGTTCAGATAATAATTCATCTGACGCTCAGGAGCCTGATGACAGTGGTGAGAAAGCAGAGGATACAGGTGGAGAAACTTATCAGGTAGGTGCCACCCAGATTCTGGAACATCCCTCACTTGATGCAGCTTATGAAGGCTTTATGGCTGCGATCGATGAGGCTGGATTGGATGTGGAATATGACTTTCAAAGTGCGCAGAATGATCAGAATAATGTAAGTACAATCAGTAATAAATTTGTTGCGGATGACGTTGATTTGATTTTTGCCAATTCAACACCCAGTGCGCTTGGTGCATTGCAAGCTACCAGTGAGATTCCAATTCTGTTTACATCAGTGACAGACCCAATTGGTGCCGGTTTGGTGGAAGCTATGGATCAACCGGGAGAAAATATAACGGGTGTAACAGATCTTCATCCGGACGCAATTAAGGAAACAGTCGGGTTCATCAATGACTATTTTGAAGGTGCTTCTGTAGGCTTGATTTATAATGCAGGAGAACAAAATTCCGTTTCGCAGATTGATACGGTTAAAGAAGCTGCTGAAGGAACTTCCATCAGTTTTGTTGAACGGACAGTTGCTAATTCTGCAGAGGTTCAGCAAGCTGCGGCTACAATAGTAAGTGAAGTGGATGTAATCTATATTGTAACTGATAATACAGTTGTATCTGCACTGGAAACAGTTGTTGGAGTTGCAAATGAACAGGATATTCCATTGATTGTTGGTGAGCCCGATTCAGTAGCAATAGGTGGGTTTGCTACATATGGAATTGACTACTATACAATCGGTTACCGGACAGGTGAAATGGCTGTTGAAATTTTAACTGGTGAAAAATCACCTAAGGACATTCCAACTGAATATCCACCAAAAATCGAATTATTCATTAATAAGCAAGCTGCTGAGGAACAGGGTATCGAGTGGCAGAGCGAATGGGATGAAGCAAAATTTGTAGAGCAGGAATAAAAAGATGAGAGAATGTTATTTGACATAAGCCAGACGGATGTCTGTCTTATGATTCCTATTATTGGTCGGGATAAAAGCCTGATTTTTATTTTTTAACTAAGATTGTTGCGATAAGGAGGTAACTATGCTTTTATCATTATTTAATGCAGTAGAACTGGGTATTATTTATGCAATTATGGCTTTAGGGGTCTACCTTTCCTTTCGCATTCTGGATTTTCCCGATTTAACTGTTGATGGTAGTTTTGTAACAGGGGCTGCAGTTGCAGCAATTTTGATTATGAATGGTGTATCTCCCATAACGGCAAGCCTCCTGGCGGCAGTTGCTGGATTTCTTGCAGGCTGTGTCACAGGTATACTTCATACAAAAGGGAAAATTAATGCCTTGCTGGCAGGAATTCTCATGATGATTGCTCTATACTCTATTAATCTAAGAATAATGGGACAACCGACTCTATCCCTTTTAAATGAATCAACCATTTTTAAGCAACTTGAATCAATTTGGGAAGCAACAGGAATAGATGCGACAATGAATGGTATGTTAACGTTCTTTGGTGCGGATCGTCTCCCACCTACCTGGAGTGTTGTTATTGTTATGATTCTAGTAACACTCGCTATCAAGCTACTGACAGATTACTTGTTGAAAACAGAGGTTGGTCTTGCGCTACGGGCTACAGGTGATAATCAAGTGATGATCCGAAGTCTTTCCGCAAATACGGATTTTTTAATCATTGTCGGTATAGGTTTTTCAAATGCACTTGTAGCTTTTTCAGGAGGTCTGATTGCTCAACACGGGGGATTCGCAGATGTAAATATGGGAATTGGAATGATTATAATTGGTCTTGCTTCCGTTATAATAGGTGAAGCGTTATTTGGGGTCAAAACCATCGCCAGAGCTACATTAGCTGTCGTCGGTGGTGCAATCATCTATAGAATTGTTGTGGCTATGGCACTACGGGTTGAATTTTTGGAAACGGGCGATATGAAAATGATAACTGCATTACTTGTAATTATTGCTTTGGTTGCCCCAAAATTATTGCAGGCAAGAAAAGAGAAAAAGCGCAGGCTGGAAAAACGCACCAGGTTAAACCAGGAAAAAGTAGGGGAGGTGTAGTAGCTATTGCTTAAAATAAAGAATATATCCATTACATTCAATGAAGGAACACCGGATGAAAAAATAGGATTGAAGGATACCGATTTGGAACTGAGAAAAGGGGAATTTGTTACGGTAATTGGAAGTAATGGGGCAGGAAAATCCACACTAATGAATGTTGTATCCGGAAATCTGATTCCCGATATTGGCGATGTATATATAAATGAGAAGCAGGTTGTTCACTTGCCGGAATATAAACGCTCAGCATTTATCGGCCGTGTTTTTCAGGATCCAATGGCAGGCACAGCGCCATCCATGACCATTGAGGAAAACCTGGCGATGGCATATGCCCGTAACAAAAAAAGAAAGCTTAAACCAGGTGTAACGAAACAAAGAAAGGAAATGTTCAGGGAATTTTTAGCGACTCTGAATTTAAGTCTGGAAGATCGTTTGAACGCCAAAGTTGGTTTTCTTTCTGGTGGTGAGCGCCAAGCACTCTCCTTATTAATGGCTACTTTTACCGAACCGAATATTTTACTGCTTGATGAACATACAGCAGCACTTGATCCTTCCCGTGCGGAGTTAATCACCAAGCTTACTGGTGACGTCATTCGTAAATTTGATTTAACGACATTAATGGTTACACACAACATGCAACAAGCACTCGATCTGGGAAATCGACTGATCATGATGGATAAAGGCCAAATCATTTTGGATATAGATGGAGAAGAAAAACAGAAGCTGACAATAGAAGACCTGTTAAAAGAATTTCAACGTATACGTGGGACACAATTTGAAAATGATCGCGCTGTGTTGGGTTGAGCTTAGCAGAAAGTTTTCTGAGAAAAAGAAGTAGTCGCTGATCTTTTCGGATGTGCGATTACTTCTTTTAGCGTTGTTCCAATTACTCCCGGTAATGTTGTTCAGCTGGATAATGTCTTTGTTTCTTTATTCGTAAATAATTCAATAAAACGACCTGCGCTTTTTGAAAGATAGCGATCTTTTAACCATATAAGGGAAGATTCAGAAATTATCGTTACATCTTTTAATTTCAATACTTTGATATTTTGCTGGTGCATCCTTGTAATGGCAGATTCCGGTACGATTGTTGCACCAATTTCCTCATTTACCAGCCCTATAATCATATCAACATCAGGGCATTCACAAACGATATTTGGTTTTAATCCACTATTTACAAATTGATCCATGATAAGCTCATATTGTCCTATACCACTAATTCGATGAAGAAGCAGTAAAGGCAATTTTGCCAGTTCTTTCAGAGGTATAGAATCTTCTTTAATGTTGGCAATCCAGCTTTCAGGAACAATCGCCACATATTTTTCATTTGGCAGAGAATAAAATGAAAATGGCTTCATTTCCAGAGGTAGGCGAACAATTGCCAAATCAATATTACGGTTATGTAGTTGTTCAGTAAGTCTGAACGTATCTCCTTCTTGTAATTCAATGGAAACGTTAGGGTACAGATTGTGAAAAATTTTTAAACGGTTAGGCAAAAGTGAAAAACATGATTTGACACATCCAATGGAAAGTTTTCCTTTTATGCCTTTTCCTGTTTCTTTGACCTCGGTTTTCGTCTCATCCAAAAAGTGGAGTAGTCGTTCTGTTTTTTGGTACAATATCAATCCCGCTTCTGTGAGTTCCATTTTTCTCCCATTTCTTTCAAATAATTTCACATCCAGATTATCTTCAAGAGACTTTAGGGATTGACTTAACGGAGGCTGGGCCATATGGAGTTTTTTGGCAGCACGAGTTATTTGCCCTGTTTTTGCAATGGTATAGAAATAACGTAACTGTCTTATATCCACAGGTTTTTTCCTCCTTCTATATAATTTAAATATTCAAAAGCAAATAAATAAATGATTTACATATTGATTATAACATAGCAACTATATGAATAATTAAAATAATCCAAAATATTTTTTTATTATTTCAATTAAACTTATTCGTGGTTTTAAAATGCTTTATTTGAATTTCAATTAACATATAATATTACTCTAAATTAAGTATATTGATTTTATATGGATGGATAACAGAATAAATATTATTAATATGATTACGTTGATGATAGTATAAAGATAATACACATAATTCTAAAAAATGCAAAAGGGGGAGAGGTTATATGTCCGTGTTTGAAGAAATTAAACAGCGCTTATGTGGTGTATCCATCGTCCCGATAATTACGCCATTTAATGAAAATGGTTCGATTGATTTTAAAACGCTTGAAAACTTAATCGATTGGCAAATAAAAAGTGGAAGTCATGCTATTTCTGTTTGTGGTACAAGTGGAGAGCCAAGTTCACTAGCGATTGAAGAGCGTGTCAGTGTAATGGAAACGGCGATGCAGGCAATTGATGGCAGGGTACCATTTTTGCCAGGAACAGGCTCAACAAATCATGAAGAAACGATGTATCTGACTAAAAAAGCAGAAGAAATTGGGGCAGATGTTGCAATGGTCATTGTTCCATATTATAACAAACCAAATCAAGGAGCACTTTACAAACATTATAAAGCAGTTGCTGATTCTGTAGATCTCCCGATTATTGTTTACAATATTCCGGGAAGAACAGCTGTAAATCTCGAAGTGGAAACATTGGCTAAATTAAGCAAAGATTGTCCAAATATTATTGGTGTTAAAGAATCAAATAAAGATTTTGAACATGTTAACCGTGTTTTACTTAACTGTGGCAGAGACTTTCTATTATTCTCGGGTATTGAGTTATTGTGTTATCCGATGCTTGCAATTGGAGGGGCTGGATCGATCAGCGCAACAGCAAATGTTGCCCCTGACAAGGTAGCTGAAATGCACAATGCATGGAATAAAGGGGATTTAAAACGTGCGCAGAATTTACATTATGAATTGATGCCACTTAATGATGTGTTATTTAAAGATACAAATCCAGCACCGGTGAAAGCAGCTTTAGGTATACTTGGCAAGATCAACCCTACATTACGGATGCCAATGGATATACCATCCAAAGAGCTTCAGTATGAAATAAAGAATGTCCTGAAAAATTATGCCGATATTAATGAAAGCGTTACCAATAAATAATGTGAAAACCTAAAACCTTTTTGCAGATAAGAAACATAAAACTTTCATATCCTGCATAAATGCAACTAGGGATATCGCCTAAGTGTTTGCGATAGCCAAGTTTTCTAATAAAAAGGAGTGAATCATTCGAATGACTGAAAAGCAACTCGATAAAGAGCAACTGATAAACGATCTGGAAACGAAGGATATTTCGCTCTATATAAATGGGGAATTCATTGATGCAGAATCAGGAAAGCGATTCGAAAATTTAAATCCTTTTACAAATGAAGTGATTAACCATGTTGCAGAAGGTGACAACGCTGATATTAATAAAGCAGTTAATGCAGCGAAAAGAGCGTTTAAAGGGACTTGGGGCAAGATGAAGGCAGCAGATCGATTAGAACTGATCGGAAAAATTGCAGACGTGATCGATGAGCATGTTGATGAAATTGCTCTGCTTGAATCTTATGATACAGGCTTGCCACTAAGTCAAACTAAAAAAATGGCAGGGCGTGCAGCAAAAAACTTCCGATTTTATGCAGAAATGGTCCGAAATAGAATGGTCGGTGAGGCCTATCAGATGGATGATGAATTTATTAATTATACAATTCATAAACCACTTGGTACAGCAGGACTCATTACACCATGGAATGCGCCATTCATGCTTGAAACATGGAAAATCGCACCTGCACTGGCAACAGGAAATACAGTTATTTTAAAACCGGCTGAATGGTCTCCGTTAACTGCAAATAAACTTGCTGAGCTAATTGATTCAGTCGGGCTACCTAAAGGAGTTTTCAATATTGTACATGGTTTTGGTGAAACAGCAGGTGCGTCCCTTGTTGCACATAAAGATGTTAAATTGATTTCATTTACTGGGGAAACAAAAACAGGTTCGGAGATTACCAAAAATAGTGCGGATACATTAAAACGGGTTTCCATGGAACTGGGTGGGAAATCACCGATCATTGTTTTTGAAGATGCTGATTTCGAACGTGCACTTGATGCTTGTACATGGGGAATCTTCTCTTTCAATGGGGAACGGTGTACAGCAAATTCACGTCTGTTTTTACAGGAAAACATTTATGATAAATTTGTGAAAGCTTTAAAAGAACGGGTGGATAATATCATTGTTGGGGATCCAATGGATGAAAGCACTGAAGTGGGACCACTAATTCATACAACACATTTTAATCATGTAAAACGTTACTTGGAAATTGCCAAAGCAGAGGGTGCAACGCTTTATTGCGGAGAAGTGCCAGGGGAATTTGAACAAGGCAATTTTGTAGCACCAACCATTATTTTAAATGTTACAAATGATAAAACAGTTGCACAGGAGGAGGTATTTGGACCTGTTCTAACGGTGATGAAATTTAAGGATGAGGCTGAAGTTATTGAGTTAGCGAATGATGTTATATACGGTCTTGCCGGGTATGTGTGGACGAAAGATATTCAACGGGCCCACCGCGTCGCACAAGCAGTTGATTCCGGAATGCTATGGATTAATTCGCAAAATGTTCGGGACTTAAGGATTCCGTTCGGTGGTTCCAAATCAAGTGGAATTGGTAGAGAAGGTGGTCATTATGCGTTTGATTTTTATACGGAAACACAAGTAATCCATGTAGCACTCAAGGATCATCACATTCCGCAATTCGGGAAGAAAAAGGATTAACTAAAGGAGGTTATCGAATGCCAGCTAAAACAGGTAAACAATATATAGATCGCTTAAAGAAGGCAAATAATAATGTCTACATTCATGGAGAACGGGTGAAAGATGCGACAACACATCCAGCATTTAAAAATATTGTTGGATCCATGGCGAAATTGTATGATATTCAATATGAAAAACCGGATAAAATGCTTTACACTAGTCCGACTACAGGGAACAAAGTCGGTAAAACATTTATGGTTCCAAAAACCATCGAAGATTTAATTGCAAGGCGTGAAGCCATTATGGAGTGGCAGGAGTTTACAAATGGGTTAATGGGCCGTTCCCCGGATTATCTCAATGCTGACGTGATGGCAATGGGAGAAGCCAGTGATTTTTTTGCAGAAGGAGATCCGATGTTTGCTGATAACGCAAAGAACTATGCTGAATATGCACGGGAAAATGATATCAGTTTAACCCATACACTAATCCATCCACAGGTAAACCGTGCAAAAATCCAGGCTGAACAAAAGGATGCCAATGTTGCGCTTCATCTTGTCAAGAAAACAGATGAAGGAATTATTGTTGACGGGATCAGGCTGTTGGCAACGCAAGGCGGTATAACCGATGAGATTCTTGTATTTCCGTCAACTGTTAAAAAATCCGGTGAGTTGGATGATCCTTATTCACTGGCATTTGCATTGCCAAATAATACTTCAGGCCTTAAATTCCTGTCACGAGAATCATTTGATTATGGAAAAAATAAATATGATCATCCATTAAGTGCGTCATTTGAAGAAGGTGATACAATTGTCGCTTTTGATCATGTACTTGTGCCTTGGGATCGTGTTTTTGTTTGTGAGAATTCATCTATTTGCAATCGGGCATTTGCCGAAACGAATGCTATTGCCCATATGTCCCATCAGGTTATTGCAAAAGATGTTGCCAAAACAGAATTCTTGCTTGGTGTTGTGCTGACACTGATGGACTCTATTGGAATCGATGGTTTTCAGCATGTCAAAGATAAGGGAACGGAAATTATGCTGACATTGGAAGTGATGAAGTCCCATCTGTTTCGGGCAGAATATAATGCGAAGGTTGATAAATGGGGAATGATGACACCGGATTTTGAAGCGCTGGATGCTGCACGGAACTGGTATCCACGTGTTTATCCTCGGATGGCGGAGATTTTACGTATCCTCGGTGCCTCAGGAATGATGGGAATTCCTTCTTATGCTGACTTTAATCATGAAGAAATCGGTCCCATTCTGCACAGGGCGATGCAAGGTAAAAATGTGGAAGGCTATGAACGTGTTCAGATTTTCCGGTTAGCCTGGGATTTAACAATGAGTGCATTCGGTAGTCGACAGACACATTATGAATACTACTTCTTTGGTGATCCGGTTAAAATGGGCATGGCTTATTTTGATAAGTACGATAAGGATCCATATAAAGAGAGAGTTCGCAATTTTCTTGATGGTTTAAGTGTTGCGAGACCAGACCTTGTGAAGGCGTAGGGGGGAATCCTGGTGGATGATTTTAATATAACAAGGGCAGCTCGTGCAGTTATCAGGGTGAGTGATTTAAATACAGCCAGGGATTTTTATGTTAATGGATTAGGATTCATTGAAACAGAATCAGATGAAAATTATATCTATTTAAGGGGATTGGAAGAGCGGGGGCATCATAGTTATGTTCTTAAAAAAGCTGAACAGCCGGGTGTTGAGGTTATCAGCTATAAAGTAGAACAGGATCAGGATTTGGATCGGCTGGCAGCATTCTTTGAGGGAAAGGGAATGAAAATAAAGTGGTTTGCAAAAGGAAGCCAGCATGCACTTGGTCGTGCTTTTCGTGTGCGGGATATCTCTGGTATTCCGGTTGAATTCTTCTGCAGGATGGATACGATCGAACGCCTGCTGCAGCGTTATGATCTATATAGGGGTTCCAGAATGCAACGAATCGATCATTTTAATTGTATGGTACCAGATGTGCAAAATGCATATGATTTCTACCGGAATGAACTTGGTTATGCCTGCTCGGAATATACTACGACAAAGAATGATGATATATGGGCCGCATGGCTTCATCGCAAGCCCGCCGTTCACGATATTGCCTTTATGAATGGTCAGGGCCCAAGGCTTCATCACGTAGGATTTTGGTTAAGTGATCCGATGAGTGTGATTCATACATGTGACGTACTTGCCTCATTGGGGTATGCGAAGAGTATTGAAAGAGGACCAGGCCGTCATGGGCTATCTAATGCCTTTTTTCTTTATTTACGTGACCCTGACGGTAACCGTATTGAATTGTATACAGGGGATTATTTTACAGGCGATGCTGACTTTGAACCTATTCGCTGGGATTTGGATGACCCGCAGCGTGCGACATTCTGGGGGCATGAGCCGCCCGATAGCTGGTTTAATGAGGCCATGCCATTTGTTGATTTTAATACAGGTAAACGTGTAGTTGTTCAAGAGGCAAAGCTAGAACAAAGAAAGCCGGATTTTATAGTTTAGATTTTAGCTAAATTATTAGAAAGGAGAATTATTTTGGATGATAGCGTTTTTCGAAATGCAATGGGGAAGTTTGCGACTGGTGTGACGGTAATTACAACAAAGGTTGGAACCGAAGTCCATGGGATGACAGCTAATGCTTTCATGTCAGTATCGCTGGATCCCAAGCTGATTACTGTTTCAATTGATAATAATGCTAACATGCTGAAGAAAATTAATACATCCGGAAAGTTTGCTGTCAATGTTCTTTCTGATCAACAGCAATCGATCTCGATGCATTTTGCGGGACAGAAGAAAGCAAAAAAAGAAATAAATTTTGCTTTTAAAAATGAAATGCCAGTCATAAAAAATGCCTTAGCTACCATTGTTTGTGATGTGGATCAAACCTACGTTGTGGGTGACCATACATTAATTATAGGGAAAGTGCTGGAACTTGATTTGAAGGATGGCAATCCATTAACATTTTATGGTGGAAAATATGGCAGTTATCAAGCTACCGGAATGTATTTGAATAATGCTTTATAAAGTGAAACTTCATTCAGTGGGGGCTTCCCTTCCTCCCCCACTGAATGTTAGTACTTCATGATATGACCTAAAGACCCTTGATCAGAATCAGGAAATTTACGGGCTGTTTATACCGCAAGGGTATGACACAAGGTCCTCCCCCACCTTCACATTTGGGATTTCTCACACTTGGAGTTGGGGGTATTACTGCCCGTTAATGCGTGATAAATAAGCTTTATAGGCCAGTAAAGTACTGGTCTGTTTTTCTGTATGTTATAGCCCGTTTTGAAAATGAAAGGAGTGTCCTGATGATTAGTGTGAAGCTAAAATTAAAGGGAATGCAGCAATTTATTCAAGGCACTGTAGATTTTAAAGGAGATATTGTGGGTATCAATGGTGAGCAAATAGCTATGGATAAACTTCCTTTTGATAATCCATTATCAGGAACCGTTTATGGTACCAAATTAAACTACAAAGGTGCATATGAAACTTTGAAAGCTTCGATGTACAAGAAGCCATACAAAGAGCCCCCAAAAGCACCAATTTTGTATATTAAGCCAGCTAATACTTTAATTAGTAATGATGCAAAAATTCCACTGCCGGAGGATATCTCTGAACTGGAAATAGGTGCAGCTTTAGGGGTAGTAATTGGTAAACAGGCTACAAAGATACCGGAAGATAAGGCATTTGACTATGTATTTGGATACACAGTTGTTAATGATGTTAGTATTCCGCATGAGAGTGTCTACCGACCGGCAGTGAAGGAAAAAGCCCGTGATGGTTTTTGCCCGGCAGGTCCTTGGATAATTGAACGTAAAGCTGTGAAAAAACCAGATGAACTGAATATTCGTGTATATATTAATGGTCAACTAAAACAGAAAAATAACACAAGTAATCTCATACGCCCAATTAGCAGACTTCTGGCCGACGTCACTGCATTTATGACACTATATGAAGGAGATACGCTACTTGTCGGTGTCCCGGAGCATGCGCCACTGGCGAGGGTTAATGATCATGTTCAAATTGAGATAGATGGGGTTGGAAAGTTACAAAATACAATCAAAAGTGAGAGAAATTTGCTGGGGGGAATTGTGAAATGAAACATGCCAGAGTAGTTTATAATGGCTCGATCCAGCATGCTATTGAAAAGAATGGAAAAATGCAATTGAATGATGGCCAAATTGTAAATGAGAAAGAAGTAATCTGGCTCCCACCTGTAGAACCCCGTACTGTTTTTACGTTAGGTCTAAATTACGATGACCATGCAAAAGAGTTAGACTTTAGTACTCCTAAAGAGCCTTTAGTATTTTTAAAAGGGCCAAATACATTTACTGGTCACCTTAGCAAGACGTATCGTCCCAGTGATGTTACCTTTATGCATTACGAGTGTGAATTAGCAGTGGTAATTGGAGATACTGCAAGGAATGTGAAGGAGATAGATGCGTATGACTATGTAGCAGGTTATACGGTTGCGAATGATTATGTGATGCGTGACTATCTGGAAAATTATTATCGCCCCAATCTTCGGGCGAAGAACCGTGATGCCTGTACACCACTCGGTCCCTGGCTAGTAGATGCTCAGGACATAGACGATCCGATGAATCTGACATTGCGGACATATGTTAATGGTGAAATAACACAGGAGGGTACTACTGCTGACATGATTTTAGGTGTATCTGAATTGATAGAATATTTAAGTAGCTTTATGACATTAAATAGAGGGGATATTATTCTTACCGGTACACCTAAAGGGTCTGTTGATACGAAGGTGGGAGATGAAGTGATAACTGAAATTGAAGGAATTGGCAGGCTTGTTAATACCATTACAGGTGAGGATACATTGACTATGGCAAAATAAGGTGGAGGAGAATAAATGCCGCATTTTTACATTGAATATACGAATAATCTTAAGACAGAGGCAGATATACCACAATTACTTCAAACAGTGAACGAAGTGTTTCGTTTCCATAAGCATATTATTCCAATTGCAGGCTTACGGATTAGAGCAATTGAGCTGACTGATTATCTCATAGCAGATGGTTCAGCAGATGATGCGTTTGTCCACGCCACCCTTAAGCTTGGAAAAGGTCGTTCCCACAAAGATAAACAGGCTCTTTCTGACGATCTGTTTAGTAAGATGGAAAATCATTTTGCAGACTTGTTTGTAAAACGCTATTTAGCACTTTCCATGGAAGTATATGAATTTAGCAATCCTACTTATAAGAGAAATAATATTCATGCAAGGTTTGAGAGTTGAGAATCTCAAGTGTTGCTGAATTATATAGATATTCAACCTAAGCATACGATACTTTATAAAGGTATCGTTATTTTTTTGCTGACGAATAGCAGTTAGAGGTTTTGTGGCAGGCTGTTTCTTCGCATAATTGATTACTCGACCCACCAAAAGACTTGTTGTTATCTGCCCCGTAGTTGATGTAAAGTGCGACGCAATGAAAATCATTTGCAAACGCTGGTTGAGAGCAGGGATTCGCTCCGGAAACACATTTCGCTTTCTGCGGGCGGCTGGTGAGCCTCCTCGTGCTTCGCACTCCGGGGTCTCACCTATGCCTTTCCTCCCGCGGGAGTCTACAATGTGTTTCCTCCGCTGGATTTCCGGTTATTGCCGATGTACTGCATTAGTATTCAATTTTTAAAACATCAAACCACCTCACCAGTTCGGGTGAGCAGAGGGCGGTGACTCCTGCGGGAACAGCACGTGTCCGAAGACCCCGCAGAGTGATTTTCTCAAGGAGGCTAAGGCCGTGCCCGCGGAAAGCATCCGCCCGGAGCGATCCAGAACGGCGATTATAAAAATTCTATAGCAAACAATAATTACGTCGCAGTTTACATCACCTGAGAAGGCTAAAAAGTAACAGTATTTTGGTGGGGCGAACGAAGTGCAGTCCCAAAGTTTACGAAAAGAGCCTTGTAGAAAAAACAAGTAAGAACTGGATAATTTTAGTAGGGAAATGAAACCTTCCTTATCTCTTAATCGTAAAATTATACAGAAGCAGTATTGATTAACAAGGGGGAAATACATATGTACAAAGATCTGAATGATCAGCTTGTTCAAATAAAAGGGAAAATGACTAGGAAGAAAAAATGGCAAACACAATTGACAGATTACAGAGTTGAATTATCTGGAATTGAGGATACAATCACTGAACTCGAGGATCAGCTCACGGAAGAAACGAAGGATGTTAAGAAGCTGGAAGGAATTGGATTGACCAGCTTGTTTCAAACATTTTTTGGTGCAAAAGAAGAAAAGCTGCGAAAGGAAAAGCAGGAGGTTGTGGGTGTTCAACTGCAACTGAAGGAAGCCAGTAAAACACAAAAGGAAATCAATGAATCTATAATGGTATTAGAGAATAAATTACAAGATGTGGTAACCATTGAAATTGAATATCAAAATATATTAGCTGTAAAAGAAGAAATGATTAATGCAAGCAATGCTGCATCTGCTCGTGAATTATACGATTTAAGTGAAAAAGAAGGGGATATACAGGCCTTTATTACAGAATTGGAAGAAGCTATTAATGCAGGGGAAACTGTCAAATATGCGCTCGCCAATGCTATAACTTCACTTGAGAGTGCTGCAGGTTGGGGGACATTCGATTTGTATGGTGGTGGGGTGATCACAGGGGCTATCAAACACAGTCATATCGATGAAGCTACAGCATATATACACCAAGCTCAGACTAAAATGCGAAGCTTCCAGAAAGAATTGCTAGATGTTAATGAAGCTGCTGAATTGCATGTAGATATTTCCAAGTTATTGAAATTTGCAGACTTTTTCTTTGATGGGATACTTTCCGATTGGATGGTCCAAGGAAGGATTCAAGATTCTTTGGAACAAGCCAGAAGTCAACAATCAAACGTCGGTCGGATAACAAGTAATTTAAAAGTGGAAATGGGAAAACAGAAAGCAGATTTAGCGGCCCTGGAAATAGAAAGAAAGGCATTGATTGAGAGGTTTTAAAGCACCTGAAAAAATACCTGCTATCATGACAATTTATTTTTTGTCAATAAATTATTTCGTTCTTTTTGCCTAAATGAAGGTTTTATCTGATAACATTATAGTTAATAGATCACTAATAGGAACTGGGGATATGAAAGATTAATTAATGAAAATGCTTGAATCACGAAAAAATGAAATTATTGAAATTCGCCGTTATTTACATGAACATCCGGAGCTTTCTTTTATAGAGAAAAAAAACAGCAATGTATATTGTAGATTTTTACAAGGATAAATATGTTGCATCTTTAAGGATATAAAATAAAGACAATCACTGATAGATTGATCGCTATCTTTGATGTAGAGGGTGAAAGGTGGACCGGGAAATATTAAATGTCATTTCCCGGTACTACCAAATTTGTATAATGACCCAACGCAGTGATCTATTTAACTAGTATTCCCACTTCTTCTAGCGTATCACATGCTGCTTCAATTTTATCCATCGTATCTGCTTCCAACGTGTGGAGATGGATGCCTTCGGTCAGGGTTGATAAATAGGAAGCATTGGTCTCATTAATTTTTTTGATGAATTGATCCACTTCTACTCGACTGCTCACCATAATGGAAGCAGTTAAATCTCCATAAACAGCATGCTCTACAATTACGTCTTTAACCGTAACGCCATGGTCAACAATACAGTAAAGTTCTTTTTTTGTTTGTTCGGGTGTGTGGTTACATACAATAATTATCCGTTGTACGGTTTCGTCACTTCGTTGATTCATAAGCAAATAACCTTGGCTTGTCGCAATAACAGGTTCGTTTTTTGCTTTTAAAATGGATACATCTTGGACAATTACCTGTCTGCTCACATTCATTTTTTTGGCGAATTCACCCCCGGTAATGGGATGCTCGGCTTGATTTAACATATCCAAAATAAGTTCCTGCCTCTTTGTAGAGGACATTTTATTATTATTTTTCATACAGCTACTCCTCAAAAAATCTTTAATATATTACCACTTTATTCAATACCATATCTGGTGCGAACTTGGGAGGATTGTCTATAATAATTTAGAATAAATTATCCGGCAATCAAAAAAAACTCTTGCTATTATAATAATCTTATGTAAACATAGATGTCAAGACAGCAATATTTACTGTTAGATATTTTCACTGGATAGGATTTTGCAGATAATACTTATAATAGAAAGGCATTTTTACAGTATTTATTTACAAAGTAGTGCTTTGTATGTGAATGTTTTCACATAAAAGACAGTAATTCATTTCATGAAAAAGGGGTTTAGCAGATGAATCAATTAAAATTACGAGTTCTGCTCCAATCATTATTATTGGAGGATATTGGAGATAATGATATAACAAGTCAAGCTATTTTTCCGCTGGAAGAGATAGGCATGGGTATATTTATTGCAAAAGACAATGGAATTATTTCTGGGTTGGGAATCATAAAAGAAGCTTATCATTTACTCGATTCCTCGATGGAAGTTACTTTGTATATAACAGATGGCGATAAGGTGACTGCAGGTGAGAAAATTGCAAAAGTGACTGGATCGATTGCTCATTTGCTCACAGGTGAGAGAGTCATATTAAATTTGATACAGCGCATGAGTGGGATTGCGACGATTACAAATGAATGTGTGGAGGTATTAAATGATCCTTCTATTCAAATTTGTGATACGAGAAAAACAGTTCCTGGATTGCGTATGTTTGATAAATACGCCGTTACTACCGGCGGTGGGAAAAACCATCGACAGGGTCTGTATGATGGAGTAATGATTAAGGATAATCATATTTCTTTTGCTGGGTCCGTTACGAAAGCGGTACACGCGGTACGGGAAAAAATTGGTCATATGGTAAAAATAGAAGTGGAAACAGAGACGAAAGAGGAAGTGCTGGAGGCAGTTGATGCAGGTGCTGACGTGATTATGTTTGATAACCGTTCACCGAAAGAGGTAAAGGAGTTTGCATCGTATGTACCTGAATCAATTGTAATCGAGGCATCCGGAGGAATCACATTGGAAAATCTAGCATCGTATCGGAGTACAGGTGTCAATTATATATCTTTAGGATTTTTAACCCATTCTGTAAAGGCATTGGATATCAGTTTGCAAGTTAAAGAGGGTAACAAAAAATAAATGTGTTAGGAGGATTAAACATGTTAAACAATGAAATTTATAAACTTGTTTTTTTGCTGCTGGGTTTGTTTTTTTTAGCAGGATGTGGATCGGAAAAGGAATTTATATCAGGTGCTGCCTCTAATTCAGATGCAAGCGAGTCAATTCAAACAACAATTATAGGGGGGCGTACCGGTGGTGCCTGGTCTGTGTTTACAGAGGGTGTTGCAGAATCAGTCCGACGGGAGCATGATGGGTCCATCATTACCGTTGAACCGGGTGGGATCGTAGAAAATCCGCAAACAGTGGGTACTAATACTGTCCCTTATGGATTGTCCTATGCAATGACTGCCTATGCAGCGTACATTGGAGAGGAACCATACAATCAAGCTTATGAGGAAATTCGGGCAATAAGTGTCGTTATCCCGGCAAATTATTATCAATTTATTGTAAGGGCAGATACGGAATATGATTCTTTTGATGACATGATTGAACATCAGGTTCCATTCCGCTTGGCAGTTGATCAAAAAGGGTCAGCTGGTGAAATTATCACCCGGAATATTTTGCAGGAATACGGTGTTACTTATGAGGATATCATTTCCTGGGGAGGATCGGTTGACCATTTAGGTGGTGCTAAAACATTTGAATTGATGGCTGATAATCGCATTGATGCTACTGGAGACGCAGTGTCTGTTCCTTCGAGTGATATTATGGAGGCGTCGACGACATTAGATTTCAAATTACTTTCATTAAATCAGGAAGTAATTCAGTCGATATCTGAAAACCTGGGAATGGAAGCCGGAACAATTGCAGCTGGAAGTTATCATTTTTTGGAGCAGGATATCGATACAGTTAATACACCAGTAATATTATTAGTGCATAAGGATGTGCCGGAAGAAGAAGTCTATCAAATTACAAAAGGAATTTACAATAATTTTGACTATCTGGGTACAGTACATGAAGAATTTAAAAACTTAACAGCTGATAATATGATGGATGTTGGTGATGTCCCGCTTCATCCAGGAGCTCAAAAGTTTTTTGAAGAAAAAGGGTTACACAATTAACCGTTTAGGTAAATTCTAACAGTGTTTGGCTGTAGAAGGAAGGTTTTGAATCTTGATCTTAAAAGACAATTTAACCGCTTGGCTTAAAGAAGGGGATAAGCGAAAATTACCAGGGATTCATTTGAAAATTTTCTCCGTTTTTGCATTCATTTTGTCTGTATTTCAGATTTGGTCTGTTGTTTGGGGAAAATTAAATCCAATCAACCAAATGGCAATTCATCTGTCTTTTATTTTAGGACTGACTTTTTTAGTCTATAGCTTTTCTAAAAAAACAGTACACAAGAATGTGCCAACAAGTATTGATTACGTTTGCAGCTCTCTGTCCTTGGGTGCAGGAATTTATTTCACTTATCATGCAGAACGAATTGCGGAAAGAATTCCAATAATGGATACGTTAACAAATTGGGATGTTTTCTTTGGCCTGGTGTTTGTTATTCTTAGTATTGAAGCTGCACGTAGAACGATTGGCCTTCCGATTATTGTTATTGTTTTAATTGGTATCAGCTATGCATTATGGGGTCATCATTTAAATGGGCTTATGTGGCATCGGGAGTTTTCAGTTGTGGAGGTTTTGGACGATCTGGCGTTTAGCTTTAATGGTCTATGGGGTTCCCCAATAGCAGTAGCGGCTTCATTTGTATTTATGTTTATGTTATTTGGGTCATTTCTAAATAAAGCAGGAGCGGGTGAGTTTTTCTTCAAGCTTTCTACAGCTGTAGCAGGAAGATCAAAGGGTGGTGCTGCGAAGGTAGCAGTTCTTGCCAGTGCATTTTTTGGATCTATATCGGGAAGTCCAACAGCGAATGTTGTTACAACTGGTGCTTTTACGATTCCCGTAAGTAAGAAAGCTGGTTATAAGTCATCATTTGCAGCCGCAGTGGAAGCGGCTGCATCTACAGGAGGAAGTATATTACCGCCAATTATGGGCTCATCCGCTTTCCTGATGGCAGCAGTAACACAAATGTCTTATGGATCCATTGTTATCGCAGCAATTATACCGGGAATTCTCTACTATGTTTCGCTGTTAACGATGATTCATTTCGAGGCATTCAGACTGGACCTGCCACGTACTGCTAAAGAAGCTATACCCCGTATTTCTATGGTATTGAAGGAAGGATGGTACTATTTTATTCCTTTAGTTGTTTTAGTCTTTTTCCTGATACAGGGCTATAGTGCATCAAGAACTGGCTTTTATGGCATTCTATCTATTGTCATTGTAAGCTGGTTCCGTAAAGATAAGCGGATGAATGTCAAAGCAATTATGGCTGCTATGGTTGATGGAGCAAAAGCTTCTATCCCTGTTACAACCGCCTGTGCAGCTGCTGGCTTAGTCATAGCTGGAATTATGTCCACTGGTCTTGGAGGGAAATTAACAAGTATAGTGCTTGGATTAACGGAAGGGATGCTACTTCCTACATTATTCTTAGTTATGATTATTTGTATTATCTTAGGGATGGGAATGCCTGTAGCCGCAGCATATATTTTAACAGCCATGCTGGCAGCACCAGCTTTAATTGAATTAGGTGTATCTACGTTATCAGCACATTTATTTATTGTTTATTTTTCTATTTTTTCAGCAATTACACCACCGGTTGCAGTGGCAGCCTTTGCAGCAGCCGGGATTTCAGGCAGCAACCCGAATCGAGTGGGATTTTCGGCTGTCAGATTAGGCATAGTTGGATTTATTGTACCATTTATGTTTGTACTGGAACCTTCATTGCTGATGGATGGGTCTGTAGCTCAGATTATTATTGCTTTCATGTCAGCAGTAATTGGTGTGGTAACATTGGCAGCTGGGATTATTGGTTGGATGATAACAAGGGCGGCTATCTTTGAGCGGCTGTTACTAATTCCTGGTGGCTTTATGATGATGTATCCAGGATTATTGTCCGATGGGATTGGAGTAGGACTGATTATTTTGGTAATGGTAATTCAGCGAAAACGGGAAGCTGATTTATCGGAGAAAGATTTCAGCCAGTCTTTAGAAACACAAAAACTGGAAGATGGGAAATTGGTTGGGGCAAGTAATTGATTTTAATAGGAAGTAAATTTAAAGAAGTAATCGCATGTAAAGCCCAAGAGCGGTTACTTCTTTTTATTTAGATAAACGACTTTCGGTTGTACCGAATAGGAATTCTTATTCATTAATAAAAGAGTTGGTTGAATCCAGTTCTCCTTTTATCCGCTTTACAGCTAGTTTGTTACCACTTAACCATTTTTGGAAGTCCAATATTAATGGCCATCTGTCTCCACCAAGTGCGATCCAGGCTTTCATCTCTTTTGGTAAGTAAACAGCTGTATGCAATGTTCCGGCCCATGCTCCATATTTTTTGGAAAAAACACCTTTATCCGTATCATTCAACATACGAAAAGCTTTATAAGGGTCAGTGACAATTCCTTGCTGTTTTTCCATTTCCTGCTGCCTCCGAATAGAATCATCCATCCGGTAGCGGTTTTCATCTGTTAATTGCTCAAAATGATTGGTGCATATATTGGAATTGTGAGAGGTAACATTTCTTGGAGAGGCTTCTACAACGACAGATACACCTGTTTGATCAAGTAAAGCATAATTGAAAGAATGGCGGTGTGGAATTTCCTTTAAAAGTGAAATAGCTTCATCGACATTCCCGCAGGTTTGCAATATAATCCGGCCAATCATATTGCAAACAAATCCGTCATCCGATTTTTTACGATTAATAAAGTTATAACCCATCACTAAACCTTTTTCATTCATACCATCTGTACGGCCTGTTATTTGCATAGATGGACCGATAATTGCATAACCACTGTCTGTTGGCTCATAAAGCAAGTAACGTCCTTCGTATGAGATTGGATCATTATCATAATTGCGAACCATATAGTCGGAATCAGAGAAAATAGAGCATCCTGATCGACCGTATTCGTAATAATACCCGCCAAATTCCCGAATAGCATCTTCCATATCCATAGATAAAGCATCTGCTAACCCGTGAAGTTCTTCCCAAATTGCAGGGGCAAAACGAGAGAATGCCTGCTGCACCTCATTTTTTTCAAATAGAAAATGTCTCCATTGTTTATCCCATTGCTTTTTACGAGCAGGTAGTATTGGGGAATTTCTCAGTAGTTCACCCTGCATATATCCAAAGTCATAATGGTTTCCACGAAACTGTATGATATCACTAAATACTTTAGTCATTTATTTCTCCTTCAATTTAATGAAAAACATTATTCAATCTCCAATATTCCATTAGAAAAATCCTCATTACTATTAAAGCTACCAGCTGGAAAAATAAATGTCCATGGCATACTGGTTCGCTGCGCAATTGTTATAGGTGGGGAAAAGGTGTGTTCAGCAAATGTTTTATCATTTATAAGATAGGTCAGTGTTTGATTGTGGAAGGAAATATCCCGTTTACTTGTATTATGAATTAGAACAGCGATCAATAATTCACCACGATGATTTTTTGCCTGCCAGAGTGAAGTGAATTGGATGACTTCTCCTGCTATTAAATTTACTTTGTCAAAAACCTGCTTGATGTTTTCTCTGTCTTGTGCAGCAATTGTTTTATCCCATGCTGATTCAAATATGAGCTTCTGCATTGTTTCATACCTTCCTTATATATCCTTTGTTATGATTATAAAGCTTTTTGCCAATAATAAATACTTATTGAGCCGCTTGTTGGGGAATAGTAGAATGAAAAGAGCCTTTATCATAGTACACAATAAGGAAAGGAGAATTCTTAATTGAATGTCCGAATCGAAATAATCTATCGAACGCCGAAGGGTATGGAGGCAGTTTTCAGTTCAGAGGAAATGCGGGCTAAACATGCCCTGCTAGTTACAGAGGATTTAGAGAAAACCGGCCGCATCAGAAATTTAGTATTTGTCGATAGTCATGACAATATATGGAACCTAAAGGAATTAAAGAAACAGATGGAGGAAATCCGAACTGAACCCCATCATGTGACAGTTTATTTTGATGGTGGTTTTGATTTTAATTCAAGAAAATCCGGTCTTGGATGTGTTATATATTATGAACAAAATGGTAAGTCACTACGGCTTCGGAAAAATGCTTTAGTGGAAGAACTTGATTCAAATAACGAGGCAGAGTATGCAGCACTTCACCTGGCAGTAAAAGAATTGGAACAACTGGGTGTCCATCACCTGCCTGTTATTTTCTCAGGAGATTCTCAGGTTGTAATTAACCAGTTGAAAGAAGATTGGCCGTGTTATGATGAAAATTTGGCAAGATGGGCTGATCGAATCGAGGATAAGATTGTTGCAATTGGGGTGGATGCAACATATAATCAGATACAAAGGAAAATGAATCAGGAGGCAGATCGATTGGCATCACAAGCTTTACAAGAGATTAAGATTTTTAGTACATCTGAAGTGATGCGTGAACATCTTTAGAATTAACTTTCATGACAGTAGGATTCACATCCACATAGGATAAAACAATTTTTTTCGCACAAAATACCTGATGGAGGTGTTTTGATGAGTAAAAAGAAAAAAGACAGTGGATTTAGTGATGAACAGGCTGTTAGGAAAAAGCTATCAAACCAATTTGATCATGAGTTTGCTAATGAACCATTTACGGCAAACGAAAAATTAAATAATAAAAAAACAAAAAAGCGACAGTAACCTATAAATGAGCCATTTGGGCTTGAATTTTAAGTGTTTCTCTGTTACATTAAGCATAACAACTAAAAAATCTAATAATTTCTTATTTTAAAGTATTTTTTTAAAGTAAGGGTAGAGGTGCGAAAACCATTAGTACCTATGTGGAGGAGAATGAGCTCCAAAGAAACATAGGGAAAGGGGAATTTGCCGAAGCGAAAGGATGCTCATCATTCTGAAGCTGGTTCTGTTATTGAATAAATGCGGAATTGTCATATAGGAAACTATATGGAGAGCTATCTAGCTAAGAACGATAATAAATGTTCTTTTTAGCAGCAGCGGCTCTCGTTGCTGCTTTTTATTTTGGCTCTCCACACTTCTATAATATCTAAAAAAGGTGTGGTGTTAAGATGAATTTTGGTAAAGTATTGACAGCAATGGTAACTCCATTTGATCAGCATGGTGAAATTGATTTTGAGCGAACGGAAGGTTTAATAAATTATTTGATTGCAAATGGATCAGAGGGCTTGGTGGTTGCAGGGACGACTGGTGAATCACCAACATTGACACATGATGAAAAACTGAGATTATTTAAATTTGTTGTAAAAAAAGTAGATGGTAGGGTATCTGTTATCGCTGGAACAGGATCAAATAATACTAAGAGCTCCATCGAATTGACGAAAGATGCAGAAGCTGTAGGTGTTGATGCAATTATGCTGGTGACACCTTATTACAACAAACCATCCCAGGAAGGAATGTATCAGCATTTTCGAGTGATTTCCGAGAATACGTCATTGCCTGTGATGCTCTATAATATTCCTGGTCGAAGTGTTGTGAACATCGAGCCTGAAACGATTATTCGTCTATCACAAATAAAAAACATCGTATCAGTTAAGGAAGCAAGTGGGGATTTAGATGCAGCAGCTGAAATCATCAGCAAAACAACTGATAACTTCAGTGTATATAGTGGGGATGATAGTTTGACATTACCAATACTATCTATTGGCGGATCAGGTGTCGTATCTGTTTCTTCCCATATCATTGGCAATGAAATGCAGGAAATGGTTCAATATTTTCAAAAAGGGGAAGTAGTTGATGCAGCAAGCGTTCATCGTCGTCTATTACCAATTATGAAAACACTATTTACAGCACCAAATCCGACATCAGTAAAAGAAGCATTGAATCGAATTGGTGTGCCGGTTGGAAGTGTACGCTTGCCACTCATAGCCTTAAATGAATCGGAGCGGGCTTCGTTGTACAAAGTAATTGCAGGATATGAACTAAAAGAAGCTGTTGGATATTAATTAAAGGAAACTCGGTATTCAACGAAAGATAATAAAAACACCACCTACAAGAAACAAGGTGGTGTTTTTATTCTTTAAATCGAACGCAATAACAACCGCTTCAAAAGCGGTGCAAAATGCTCCGGCAATTCAGCTACACTTGGAATCATTAACCGCTCTTTACCATAAATATTTTTCAATATGAGGTCATCTCTTTCATCAAGCTCCCCATCTGACAGAAACATCCCGATCACATCAATGCCTTGTTTGTGTGCATCTGAAACAGCTAAGTTTGTGTCAATAATTCCGTTTTGATCGTAATTAGCAGCTGCCGGTTCACCGTCAGAAAATACGAGGAGAAATTTGTTTTTTTCTCTTCTTGCTGCAATCTCTTTTGTGATCACACGAATGCTGAATCCATCTCGATTATCTTCTCGAGGTTCAAGCTGCATAATTCTGGCTCCAGTATTTTGATAAAAAGAGTCGGTAAACGAATGGATAACGTGAAAATAGTTCGGTTGATAATTTTCCTTTACGTCATTTGCATCCTCCCAAAATCCGATAATGGAGTGAGGGATTCTTAATTGGTTTAATACTTCATGAAATAGCACAATGCCTCGTTTTGTTTCATCCATCTTATTATGCATGGAAGCAGAGCAGTCTACCAGCAGGGTGAAAGCCGCATCGACTTCATTGGATTCCTGGTTTTTCTTGTAAAAGACCCTTGGATTTTCATCGATTACAATGGGGAGTAACTTCTTTGAAAGTCGTCCACTGATTAAATCTTTTTGGGGAGCATTCTTTTTGTGCTCCAGTGTTTTTTCAATCGTAGCTGCAAGCTTTCGTTTAAAGTTTTCGATTTCACTGACAAATTCCTGATAAAGTTCCATATCCTGAATGGATGGAGAGGTAGCTTCTTTAACGATTGGAACAGCATTTCTGTTTTCCGTTCCATACATACTTTCATGTTGAACGCTACCACGATTGGCTTCCTGCTTTTCCAGTGACTCTAGTACAGAATAATCATTTCTTTTACTTTGACCTGAAGCACCTTGAATTGAACCCATTGCTTGGTCAGCGTCCTCCGTTTCTCTCGTGCCACCGCCCTGGATGTTTGTTTTCGTTCCTACATCCAATTCAAATTGGAGAAAGGTCTGCTTTCTGTCACTATTTTGGTTTTCTCGATGCCAAGTGGAAAAGCGTTGATCGATATATTCATTATTATCCTCATCCACTTCTTCTTGATCATCATTCGCCACTTCATCGGTACGGGTTAATTCGTCGAATAATGTATTCATTGTAAAATCTTTTATGTGAGAAATTGGAAAAGTGAAATATTCGTTTAGGCTGTCCTTATAATATGGCGCTAATTGAAATATAATTTCCCTGGATATACGCACAATATCCGATGTGTTGATTGCTTCGAAAATGGAATATAAGATTGGCTTTAATTTTTCTATTTGATCAAGCTGTTTTCCATTTGCTTGGGGGAAATTAGGATCTGGCTGATCTGCTTGTATGATTAAATAAAGGAGGCAGAATAATTCATCAAGCGGGTAGCTCCGGGTCACATTTGTATTTAATTGTGTTTTAAAATAATGCCTGAAAAATTTCCGCCGGACAGCAAAGTCCTTTTTCGTACCAGGTCTTTCTTTTTTTACGATTTCTTCAAGCCGTAAATCCTCCAACAAGGTAATCAGCTGAGAAGCAAATTTTGGCAACCTTGAATCCCTCATGTTTTCTAAATAAACCTTCATTTCCGGGATATCTGAATAATTTAATGTTCCGATTGTTCGCAGGAAAACATCTGTTTTATAACCAGATACCTTAATCATATGATGATTAATATCCCAGTAATGACTGCCGGCAATCTTTCCGTTAACGATATCTATAAATGATCCATAGTTATATTCGAATTTTAAATCAGGAATATCCGATAATACCGTGGCTAGATCCTGCAGCTGCAGGAAAAGATCTGTATCGACTTTCGAGTCATCCCAGCGGTTATACTTCATCTGAGTATCCTCCTTTTTCAAAATAGAGTTTCTGCTAGATTCCTCACAAATTCTTTTTCTCTATCTTCATCCAATTTATCCACAATTGAACGGAGAATTGCTCGTTTTGGAGGAATGATTACACTCATATCACAGGCATCAAGTAATGCGCGAATGGATGCTGCATCTTCAGAAAGCTTACCTTGAGCAACTGCCTGAATAAGGTCAGAAGACAATTTGACAAATAAATCGATCATCGTTTCGTTTGTTTGGTTTGTATTAGATGTGATCAATTGCTTTAATTGTTCGCCTTCAATATAAGGAACTTCAATGACAATAAAACGATTTTTCAATGCTTCGTTTAACGGAACTGTGCCTATATAACCCTCATTGATTGCAGCAATGACATTAAAGCCATCTTTTGCAGTGATAATCTCATTTGTAAACGGGTTCGTTACAGTTCTTCGGTAGTCAAGAACGCCATTAATAAGCGGTAATGTTTCAGGCTTGGCCATATTGACCTCATCAATATATAGGAAAGTTCCATTGTTCATTGCATTTGTTACAGGACCTGGAACGAATTCAATTACTTGTTTATCGTCTTCATATGCTAATGTTTTGAAGCCAAGCAAGCTTTCCGCATCTAGATCGACCGAACAATTGACACTAAACATTGGTTGATTAAATAGATGTGAAAGTGTTTCAGCAAATTTTGTCTTTCCAGCACCTGTTGGTCCTTTTAACAGGATATTTTTACCCAGGCTTAATGCTGTGATTGCATCGATTAATAATTCTATAGAAGGCGGTACATAACCACCATGTCGGATGAGTTCCTGATATGCATCATTGCTTTTATTCTTATTTGCATATAGAATTTCATTTATTTCTTCAGGTAATTTGTAAGTTGTGTTCATCTGTTAGCTCCTTTCAGCAATATTGTAAACTTTATTTGACGGAATAACAAAGTTACCGATATAAATGGCGGGCAGTTCAATGTTGTTTTTATCAGTAAATTATATTACCATTTATAGTGTTGGTATAAACACATTCTACTATTTGTGAATAATATCACTTGGATAAAAATTTTAAATTTTATTGATAAATAAAGGAGAAGACCAGTGAAAATAGGAATAGACAAGATAGGTTTTTATACACCACATTTATACGTTGATATGAATAATTTAGCGGTTGCAAGAAATGTAGAGCCTGAGAAATTCACGATTGGTATTGGCCAGGAAAAGATGGCAGTTTCTCCAATTACACAGGATCCTGTTACATTAGCGGCAAATGCTGCATTGAAAATTCTAGATGATGAAGATAAGGGGAAAATTGATTTTGTTATATTTGGAACAGAATCAGGGATAGATCATTCCAAATCAGCAGGAGTGTATGTTCATCAATTGCTAGGGCTTAATCCTCACGTGCGTACAATTGAGGTGAAACATGCTTGTTATGGAGCCACTGCTGCGATTCAACTGGCAAAAGGACATATCGCATTGAATACACAAAGCAGGGTATTGGTACTCGGTTCCGATATTGCTAGATATGGGTTGAATACTTCAGGGGAGGCTACACAAGGTGCAGGTGCGGTTGCATTAGTTATTAGTGCAGATCCTAAAATTATGGCATTGGAGGATCAAAGCGCTTATTTAACCTCTGACATTATGGATTTTTGGCGTCCAATATATTCAGATAAGGCTTTTGTTGATGGAAAATTTTCGAATGAACAATACATTTTATTCTTTTCAACGCTCTGGGAAGCGTACAAAGAAAAAACAGGTCATGCTTTAAAGGATTTCGAAGCCATTTGCTATCACTTACCTTATACAAAGATGGGATTCAAAGCCTTAAAAACTATTTTGGATGAAGGAACAGAAGAAGATGAAGAACGTTTATTGGCAAATTTTAAAATCAGTACAGAATATAACAGGAATGTTGGTAATATATATACGGGTTCATTGTATTTGAGTTTGCTATCACTGCTTGAACAAAATGAGAATTTAGTAGCAGGATCAAGAATAGGTCTGTACAGCTATGGTTCAGGAGCAGTTGGAGAGTTCTTTACAGGTATTTTGCAGCCGAATTACCGGGAGTATTTACATGTAGAACAACATACAAAGCTATTTACTTCAAGAACTGAAGTAACTGTTTCAGAGTATGAAGAGATATTTGAAGAAACCTTACCCATTGATGGATCAACTCTGGAATTGGACATTGAGAAAGATCCTGCAAGTATTTGTTTGGCAGGAATAATGGACAATATGCGTCAATATGTTAATAAATTGCGATAATCGTGTTGCTACATGATTATTTTGTGCAGGACTTATACAAGGGGTGCAGTTCAAGTAGAGAATTGTACCTTTTGTTTTTACTTTTTTAAAGTAGAAAAAGTTTGTTGCTATTCTAATCGAAAAAAAGATTTTCTCTATTGGTTTTTTGTGAGAAAAGCAAAAATGATACACTGATTACATAGGAGAATTGTATTTTAACTATAGAGTAGCAGCCATTATGGAAATTTCCCCTTTTGCATAATCAATGGAGATACGATTATAATAGCATTAAGAGAGTTACGGTTGTATAAAAGACTTATTACGTCCAGCATCGTTTAGCTGATTTAATTGCTACACTCATTAGCATAGCTATCCACTTCTTAAATGATAGTTCCTCCTTATGCCTTATGTTTCAAGCAATACCTCTTCTAAACTTTTTCTACAAAAAATTCTATTAAACTACGAAGGGAGACGGGATTATGAAATTTTTCCATACAGCAGATTGGCATTTAGGTAAACTTGTTCAGGGTGTTTATATGACAGATGATCAACGTTATATTCTCAAGCAATTTTTACAAGCAATAGAAGAGGAGAAGCCAGATGCAGTGATCATTGCAGGTGATTTGTATGATCGTGCTGTTCCACCTACAGAAGCTGTTCATCTTTTGGATGAAATACTTGAGACAATTGTTATGAAATTAAAAACGCCTGTTCTTGCGGTTGCTGGTAACCATGATAGTCCCAGCAGATTAAACTTTGGAAGCAGTATGATGGAGCAGAATGGCTTTCATATCGTTGGTAACTATACAAAAGACCTCAAGCCGGTTATTTTACAGGATGAACATGGAGAAGTACACTTCCATCTTATTCCATATTGTGATCCAAGTGTTGTTCGTAATGTTTTGGAAGATGACGCCATTCGTACACATAATGATGCTGCCAAAAAAACGGTGGAACAAATCACTGCAAAACTTGATAAAAATGCTCGGCATGTATTTGTTGGTCATGCCTTTGTTACGCCGTTTGGGGAAGAAAAGGAGAATACGAGTGATTCTGAGCGACCGCTTTCTATTGGTGGAGCAGAATTTGTCGATGCTCATCATTTTTCAGCTTTTCACTATACAGCGCTTGGTCATTTGCATCAGGCCCATTATGTCTTAAATGAAACGATTCGCTATTCAGGATCGATCTTAAAGTATTCCATATCGGAAGAGAACCATAAAAAGGGTTTCCATATTGTTGAGATGGATGGAGTGGGAAACGTCTCTGTCATGAAGCGAGAGCTCGTTCCCCGAAGAGATATTCGAACAGTGGAAGCTACGGTTGAAGAGCTGTTAACACATCCTATTAATGAAGACTATGTTTTCGTTCGATTAATGGACGAGGCACCCGTACTTTCACCGATGGAAAAGGTTAGGTCCGTTTATCCGAATGCTATGCATGTAGAGCGTAAGAATTACTCTTTTTCGCCAATGGCTGCTGACGATGAGAGGATAGTGGATCGCAGTAAAATGAGTGATCTGGATCTTTTCAAGGCTTTTTACAAGGAAGTAAAAGGAGACGCACCAACCGAAGAAACGGAATATATTTTTAAAGAAGTGCTTGATGAACTTTTGAAGGACGAAAATGAGAGTTCTAAAAAGATGAAACAAAAAGAATATATATCGAACTAAGCTTTCGTAGAAGAAAGGAGAGAATCAGCGTGATACCACTGAAGTTAAATATGACGGCGTTTGGACCATATAAAAATACAGAAATAATCGATTTTAATGATTTGGAGCAGAATAATTTATTTGTTATTTCCGGAAATACCGGTGCAGGTAAAACAACGATTTTTGATGGAATATGTTTTGCGTTGTATGGCAGTGCGAGTGGGACGGATAGGGAAGATAATAGAATGCTAAGAAGTGATTTTGCCGACGACAATACCCACACCTCTGTTCAACTGGAATTTGAATTGAAAGGACGATTTTATCGTATTTTTCGTCAATTGGGTCATGTGAAACAGGGGAATAAGTCCAAGACTGGTGAAAAATATGAGTTTTTCGAAAAAGTGGATGGAAAAGAGATCCCATGTGTTGACCGCCAAATGGTTTCAGAGATCGATCGAAAGGTAGAGGCAATCATCGGTTTGACAAAGGACCAGTTTAAGCAGATTGTCATGCTTCCACAAGGAGAATTTCGGAAGTTGCTAACTTCGGAGACGGAAAATAAAGAAGCGATTTTACGTAGACTGTTCAAAACTGAGAATTACAAACACTTGAGTGAGCTTTTAAAAAATAAAAAAAATGCCATCATGCAGGAATTTAATCAGGTAAGTCAAATGAGAGATAATTATCTTCAAAGTATTGCTAACGTCTTGCCGAAGCGGGAAGATTCTCTCATATTCAATGTACTTTCTTCAGAACATTATAATGTAAACCAAATCGTAACAGGGTTGGAAAAGGAAGCTGAATTTTACCGGGATAAAATTAAACTGGATCAAAAAAAATATGAAGAAGCTTATCATAAGCATGATCAGAAGCAAACGATATTTCATCAGGCTAAAGCTGTAAATGAACGATTCGAAGAACTAGATAAAAAAGAAAAACAGCTAAAGGAATTACACGTTCAAGTTCCTGCTTATAGTAAGAAAGAAGAACAATTAGAAGAAGCAGAACGAGCTGGCAATATTGAAATTTATGAAAAACAAGTGAATGAATGGCGTAAAGAAGAAAAAGAAAAGTCGATTATTTTAGATAGTGCTAATAATGCCAGTAAGAATGCTGGTAATAACTTAAAAAAAGCTGAAGCGAATTATAAACAGGAAGAAAACAATAAAAGTAAGCGAGAAGATACTGGCAAAAAATTTGATCGTTTAACTGAGTATTTGCCAATCCTGCAAGATGTAGATGAGAGGAAAAAGCACTTACAGGAGCTTGAGATTAAAGGGAAGAAGTCGAAAAGTGAACTGGAACTAGTGAAAAAGAATGTACTTGAAAAAAATGAAGCAATTGAAAAAAACAATGAGAAAATCCAATCGATAGATGATGCGGTTAGTCAGTTAACAGATAAACAACAAACATTAAATGAGCTGAGAGAACAAACAAAGGTTTTACTGGATTTTATAAAAATAAAGAATAGGCAAACAGAATTGGATAAAGAACTTCATATAAAGGAAACAGCTTACCGGAAAGTAAAAACACAGTACAAGGATCTTGAAGAAGTTTGGATGAATAATCAGGCAAGTCTACTGGCGGACCATTTGCATCACGGGGAGGCGTGCCCTGTTTGTGGAAGTCTTGAACACCCAAACAAAGCCGCAGATGAAAAAAGAATAGTATCGAAAGAGCAGCTGGAAGCATTAAAGAAAGAGCTGGATGAAACGGATGGTTTATACCGAAGTGCTGTAGCGAATTCAAATACAAATTCAGCCCAACTGGAAGAGAAAGGAAAAGAAGTAGCAAACTACAATATCCATTCTGATCAGGCTACAGAAGCAAAGAATCAACTAGTTGAGCAGGGAAAGCGATTAAAGAAGGAAGTAGATCAATTACTAAAGCTTCGTGAAGAATTAAAACAACTAAAAAGCGTTGTGGAAAAAGAAAAAGTAGAAACTAAGCAATTGGAAGTAAAGAAAGAACAAATGGATAAATTGTATCAGGACCTGAGGACGTCCTATGAGACTTCCCGGGCCATTTTTAAAGAAAGATTGCACAATGTACCGGAAGAAGTAAGAACTTTATCTGTACTGGAAAAACAAATAAATGAAACAAAAGCACTTAAATTAAAGCTTGAGAAGGCATGGGACGAAGCTCAGACGATGCTCCAGCAAGCTAAAGAAGAACAAACAAGAGTTACTTCCAATTTAGAGCATGCATCCAACCAATTAGAGGAAACTAAAGCTAAGCGTAAGAAAGCAGAGAATCAATTTAATGATGCACTAAAAAATGGGAGATTCGAGTCGGAAGAGAGTTATCGTCAGGCAATAATGCCTGAAGTTGAACGAGAAAAGTGGAAAAATGATATACGTAAATTCAATCAACATTTGTCTGCATTGACTCAGCAGGTAAATGAGTTAAGTGAAGTATTGAAAGAAAAGAAAAGGATTGATTTAACTGCACTTCAACATGAATTGGAAGAATTAAAGCAGGCTTATGAATTTGCGTTGAATAAATTAAATCTATCAAAAGAAAATTATCAGGAAGCCACCAATTTGAAAGTAAATATAATCGATGCTGAAAGTCAGGTAAAAGAGCATGAGTTACAACTTTCAACGATAACAGACTTGCATGATGTTATTAGAGGACAAAACAGCCAGAAAATATCCTTTGAGCGCTACTTACAAATCGAATATCTGGATCAGATTATTGAAGCTGCAAACGGGCGATTAACCCGCTTGTCCAATGGGCAATTTTATTTAATCCGAAGTGATCGTCAGGAATCACGCGGAAAGCAAAGTGGGCTGGCGCTTGACGTATATGATTCGTATACTGGACAAACCCGTGATGTTAAAACATTATCAGGTGGAGAAAAGTTTAACGCCTCCTTATGTTTGGCGCTTGGTATGTCTGATGTTATTCAAAGCTTCCAGGGAAATATAACGATTAATACAATGTTTATTGATGAAGGCTTTGGTTCATTGGACGAGGAATCACTAAATAAATCAATTGACACATTAATAGACATACAACAATCAGGTCGGATGATCGGTGTTATTTCACATGTTCAAGAATTGAAAGCGATATTTCCTGCAATACTTGAAGTTACAAAAACAAAGGAAGGTTACAGTAAGTCTGAGTTTGTTTTAAAATAAAAGAAGTAGTCTGGTATAGAAACTCTACGGAGATGTTTTCATAGCGTTTTTAATCACTCGCTTTCAATGGTTATAGATTAAAAAGACCAATCGTGTTTACTCTCAAAGTAATCCTGATTGGTCTTTTAAACCAACTTATTTGTTTATGATTTTATGAAACAAAAGCTTCACACACTTTAATTCGAATACAAAATGAAAGAAACGATTCTACGTATCTGTTATCATGGATATAGATATTAATAAAATAATGGGGGGTTAATCGTTGGAGTCTAACGTAAATTTAAGTGCAAGGCAAATTCAGAAATTAAAGAAAATAGGTAAGGTTGCCGGGATTATTCTGGGGATCATAATCGTACTTGGCATATTATTCTTGCTTTCTGTTAATTGGATTACGGATTATATATGGATGGGTTCGCTAGGATTTGAGAAAGTGTTTACGACAATTTTTGGAAGTAAAGTATTGTTGGGTGCAATAGGATTTTTCCTGTTTTTAGTGCTTACATATATTACCCTTTCCTGGATTCGAAAGTCCTATATTGGGCATTTTCATAATAATCAGTTGCCACCAATCATTGAAAAACGTAAAACAAGCAGAGCAATAATGCTTGGGATCGCTGTTTTTATTGGTGCAATCGGCAGCACAATCGTTCAAGGTATTGGCTGGGAGCCATTGCTGAAGCTGATGAACTATGTAGGTTTTGGTGAAACAGATCCATACTTCAATATGGATATTTCGTTTTATTTATTTATCCTTCCATTTGTAAAGTTCATTGTTTATATTCTGCTTGGATTGAGTATTTTCTTTCTAGTTTTGGAAATTGGTGCGTATTCCGTTTTTAATATGTATCGAATGAGCCGTTCAGCACAGCTTCATATGGGAACTACATTAGGATTTGCAGGCTTGCTTTTAGCTTGTCTTCATTTACTTTCACCATTTGAAACACTGTTAACAAATCAGGTAAATATATTTCAGGAAAGTGTCGTTCATGGGTTGAGCTATACGGATAAAACAATCAATATTCCAGCATCGTATATTCTTGCAGCTGTTGCTGTTATTGGTACGGTTTGGATGATTATTGCTTTAAATCGGGGAAAGATAAATTCGATGGCAATTCCTGTAATTGCCTATATCGTGTTGGCAATTGCAGGTCAGGTTACATCGTTAGCAGTACAAAATTTCATCGTTTCTCCAAATGAATTTTCCAAGGAACAGCCGTATTTGGAACATAATCTCGGGTTTACAAGGGCCGCCTATGATCTTGATAATATCGAAGAAAATGAACATCCGGGGAATGATTCACTGGATGAGGCAATGTTGGAACGCAATCAATTAACGATTGAAAATGTCCGGGTTAATGATTCCAGACCAATTAAGGATGTTTATAATCAACTGCAAACATTCCGAACGTATTATGAATTTAATGATATCGATATTGATCGTTATGAAATTGATGGGGAATATGAACAGGTGTTTATTGGAGCGCGTGAGTTAAGTACAGTTGATTTGCCGTCACAGGCACAAACATGGGTGAATCAGAATCTACGGTATACGCACGGATATGGCGTTGCTATGAGCCATGTAAACAAGGTAACATCCCAAGGTCAGCCAGAATACATGCTCAGGAATGTTCCGCCTGAGGGGATCCTTGAGGTAACTCGTCCACAAATCTATTTTGGCGAGGAGCCATATAAAAGCGTTATTGTAGATAGTGAAGTAGATGAATTTGATTATCCTTCCGGGGATGAAAATATGACAAATCGCTATGAAGAGGATGCAGGTATCCCGTTAACAGGGATCAACAGATTGCTGTTTGCTTTAAGTGATGGGTCTTTCCGAATGTTAGTATCTGATCAGATAAATTCTGACAGTAAGCTCCTTGAAACTCGTAATATTGTTGAACGAGTGAACCGGATTGCTCCATTTTTTCAATATGATGATGACCCTTATATTTTTGTAAGGGATGATGGCAGTCTTGCATGGATCATTGATGCTTACCTGATTGCAGAGAACTACCCATATGCTGAGGCACATAGAGGGAATGAAAATTATATTCGGAATTCCGTAAAGGTTGTCATTGATGCCTATACTGGAGAAGTGAATTTTTATGTGACAGATTCAGAGGATCCTTTACTGCAGACCTATCAGAACATGTTCCCTGATCTATTTACAGAGGAAATACCTGAGGATGTTCAAGCACATTTCCGTTATCCTGAAATGATGTTTAAAATTCAGGCATCCATGTATGGAACCTATCATATGACTAACCTGGAAATATTTTATAATCGGGAGGATTTCTGGCAGTTTCCAACCGAAAAGTATTTTAATGAGGATACTGAAGTCGAACCATATTATATAACGATGAAGTTGCCTGAATATGATCAGGAAGAGTTTATTTTGATGATGCCATACACGCCGAAAAACAGGCAAAATATGATTGCCTGGATGGGTGTTAGAAATGATGGCGAGCACTATGGAGAAAAATTTGTTTATCGTTTCCCGAAACAGAAAAACATTTACGGTCCACAGCAAATCGAGAATCGGATTAATCAGGACAGTAACATTTCACAACAGCTGAATCTCTGGTCACAGGGTGGATCTGAGGTCATTCGCGGAAATCTGCTGGCAATTCCAATTGAGGATACGGTGATGTATGTGGAACCAATTTATATTGAATCATCCAATGAAACATCACTGCCGGAAGTGAAGCAGATTATTATTGCCTATGAGGATTATATTGTCATGGAGGAAACCTTCGACCAAGCACTTGACTCCATACTGCAGTTGATCGATCCGGATTTCGCTGCAGATGACGTGGAGCAGCAAGATGAAACGGAGGAAACGAAACCTGATCAGGAAGAACAGCCGCTTCAAGGAGCAGAGGAAATGCTGAATGAGCTTTCTGAAATGTTCGATGCCTATCAAGAGGAAGCGTCTCAGGGCAACTGGCAGGAAGCCGGAAAAATTATGGAAGAGATCGAAAGTCGTTTAAATGAGATCGAATAATAATAGGAAATGAAGAGAAAATTTCAGCCGGGATCATTGATGGATTTCGGCTGTTTTTCTTTAAAAGAGTTTCAGGTATTATACAAGGGTGGTGTGCGGATAAATATAGGGTAGAATATTTAAAAACAATCAGGCTAAGATTTAAAAGTGTGAAGGAACTTGGTGATATATCATTGAAGCAGGAGGATATGCACTGGATAGAACGCCTCTTTAGTTGTTGTTAGGGTTCCTGTTTGCTACTGACAGTAAATTCCAATTATTTGAAAAGTCTAGTAGGAGGTTCCATTAGAAATAGCCTGAATTTATCGATGATTTTTATACAATGATGCATTTATTCAATGCAACTGGAATAGGGATATGTATGTATGGGATTTGGAGAGAAATAATAGAATAGACCATTTTTCTGAAATATAATAGAACTAATATTGCTGTAACTCGAGGTGCGCAAAATGGAATTTAACATTGGACCACGCATGGTAAAAACTGGCCTTGCGGTAGTTTTGACATTATTAATCACAAATATGATTGGGCTGAAGCTGGAGCTTGTAGCAGCAATTGCTGCAGTACTAGCGATGCAACCTTCCATTATGCGGTCTTTCGCCTATATTAAAGAGGTGCTTATTTCCAATGGGATTGGGCTGATATTTGCATTGCTTGGAATTTTCCTGCTTGGCAATCACCCGCTGTCCGTTGGCGTGGTTGTTATTATATCAATCGCAATTAACATTAAACTTGGTCTGAATAAAACAGTTAGTTTAACAGTATTAACCATTGTTACACTGATGCTTGCAAGCAGTGATGGGGTCAGTTTTATCTATGTGATTGAACGTTTGTCACTGGTAGCAATCGGTGTTGTTTCTGCATTTATTATCAATGTACTAATTTATCCGCCGAACCATCAGAAAATACTTTTCTCGATGATTAAAGAAGCAAGTGAAAAGACAAATTTTCTGCTAAGGGTAATTCCGAATCAAACAATGAGCCTGCCCCAAGTGAAGGGAGAGGATAGGGAAACAGAAAAATTAATTAATAAAACAAGAGATTACTATGAAATTATTTCTGACGAAAAAACGAGTCTGTTTATTAGAAATAAGATCGATTTTTTAAGGAAGATAGTTATTTACAAACATATGATCAGGGTACTGATTAAAAAATATACGTTAATTCAAAGTCTTGAGAAAAACCTTGAACATATTGAAACAATCTCTAGTGGCAAATCACATCTTGTTAAGAAACTTGTAAGTGAGATTAATATGTATAGTGAAAATATCTTGCTGATGTATGAGGACAAAGTGATTTTGGATAAGGATCTGCAGAAGGTAGCAAAATCAGCCATGCGTGTGACAATTAATAATCTGATAGAGGAACTGCAAGGATCGGAATTCGAAAAGTGGACACATCTTTTCCCTATAGCAAATAGCATTATCGAACTGTTTTTTGAATTGGATAAACTCGAGAGGTTGGTTAGACTGAAAGAGTTAAAGGGGAGAAGTAGTGGGAAAAATAATTAGAGACATGTGCAGCTTCCATGGCACTAACACTGGCGTAAAGGAAGCCCATGAGAAGGACATCCATGGGCAATTCTTCCTAAATAGTTAACAGTCCAATAGAGGGGCTTTCAACGCCCGAACGACTTGGTGCCAACAGTCAAATAAATAGAAACTCTCTCTATCCCAAAACGATCTATAGCATATGCAAACGGTTCAACAGAGCACTTCTCGAAGCAAAATACCTACCTCCACCTATCCCCAGAGAAACAAAAAAATACCTCTTAAACATCAATCCCATATCTTTTTAATTTACTATAAAGCGTGACCCGCGAGACTCCCAGTCTTCTCGCTGCATCTGATTTATTCCCATTCGTCTGGATCATTGTTTCCTCAATCAATTGTTTTTCAATATTTTCCTTCTCCGCAGGTAGGGTGGAACTTGCCTCGCCCTGACTGATTCTCGCAGCATTCTTCATATTAGGAAAAAGATTTTGTACAGCCTCTTTATCAATGATCGGTTTTTCGGAAAGTATGATGAGTCTTTCCATCATGTTGCGCAACTCCCTGATATTTCCCGGCCAGTTATACCGAAGAAGCAGTTGGAATGCTTCTTCATCCAGCTTTGGATAGGGTACTTGGTATTTCCCTGCAAACTGTTTCAGAAATAGACTGGAAAGCTCAGGAATATCATCAATTCTTTTCCGAAGAGGAGGCATTGTCAATTGAATCACATTAAGACGGTAAAATAAATCTGTGCGAAATTGCTTGTTTTCCACAAGTTGTTCAAGATTCTGATTGGTAGCTGCGATAAAACGTACATTAACCTTTCTTCCCGTAGAGTCACCGATTCGGTAAATTCGGTTCTCCTGCAGCACCCGAAGTAGTTTTACCTGCATTTCCAATGGAAGTTCTCCAACTTCATCCAAAAATAATGTACCCCCATCCGCCATTTCAATTTTTCCTGCTTTACCCTTTTTCTCTGCTCCCGTAAATGAGCCGCCTTCATAGCCAAATAATTCGCTTTCAAATAATGCTTCCGGGATGGCACCACAGTTCACGGGAATAAAGAGATTATCTTTACGCGGACTAGCCTCATGAATAGCTCTTGCGCATACTTCTTTCCCTGTACCACTTTCACCGAGAACTAATGTTGTAGCTTCTGTATTGGCAGCTTTTTGGGCAATATGGATCGTTTTCTGTAAGGATAGACTATTACCAACAAGTTTTGAAAATGGGGAGCTTGGTTTATTGGCGAAACTCTTCTGTTTTAATTCATTTAATTCTGCTGATGTTGTTTCCAAGTTTTCATTGAGTTTAACAAGTTGAGTAATGTCTCTTTCGACAGATACGGCGGCAATGATTTTAGTTTCATCATTAAAAATCGGAGAAGCATTGACGACTACATGCTTGTCCTCCCTTGGTCGGTGATAGACATTATTTACTGCTTCCTTTGTCTCCAACACCTTTAACACCATAAGGTCATCTTTATGAAAAAAGTCAGTGATTCGCTTATTTGTAATTTCGGATTGAGTGATGTTATATGTCTGAACAGCAGCATCATTCCAGTACAATACCATCCTTTGATTATTAATGATGGTTATGGCATCATCTTCCGCTTTCAGTACAGCCTTCAAATAATAGAACAGTTCATCTGACACGAAGTACGCCCCCTATTTATTGTAAAGTATATGTAAAGTAATTGTATAATCACTTTACATATATGTAAAGATTCCTAACAGAAATAGATACTATGTGTAATAGTTTGTCACAGAAAATGTAAAATTTCCACTTTGTGTTGTAATCGTTTTCAACACAAACGAACTTTACTTTAGATATATTGGCATGATTTTTGCTATAATAACTATAAGAGGAAATAGCATTTAAAGCATGGCTCACATGGAAATAATTCGCTAAAATCAAAGACTATATTGAAATTGGTAAAAATGTAGGACAACTTGCTTATGGTGGGGAAACAAATGGATGATTCCAAAGGTTATTTTGTATATCCGATTATTTTTAAAGCTTTGGATCTAAAAGCAAGATTCATGCAGGAAGAAATCTTTGATCGGTTATTGCATTTGCAAAAGCATCCAACTTTGATGAATTACTGGAAATTGCCAATAATATCGAATATGGTCTTACTGGAGCAGTAACCTCCAACAATCGTGAACATTTGACTAGATCAAGTATGATTTCCATGTTGGTAACCTGTACTTTAATTGTGGATATACAATTGAATAATAGATTGTATTTTCTAAATTCTTATATTAATTACTACTATAAATATGTTTTCATATCGGCAGATAAACTGGATAAGGCGCATATTTTAAAGGAGCATGTACTATGGCTAATCTAACAAGAGATTTTTTCATCGGTTTATCAAATAATAAATTATTGAATGCAAATGCAAAAAAATGGGGCTTTCGCTTGGGGGCAGAAAAGTTTGTTGCTGGTACGAATATTGAAAGTGTCACCGAAGTAGTGAAAGAATTGAATCAGGTTGGCATTAGTGCAACACTTGATAATCTGGGTGAATTTGTAGCTGATAAATCAGAAGCAACTATGGCGAAAGAGGAAATAGTCCAGCTTCTGGAAAGAATTCATCAAGAAAATCTGGATTGTCATATTTCGGTGAAATTAACACAGCTTGGTCTGGATATCGATAAAGAATTCTGTATTGAAAACATGAAAGAAATTCTGGACAATGCCTCCGAATATAATCTTTTCATTAATATTGATATGGAAAAATATGTTCACTATGAAAAAACTCTGGACATATTACATACACTACGCAAAGAATACAGCAATGTCGGAACAGTTATACAGTCCTATCTATACCGTGCAGAAGAAGATCTAAAGCAGCTAAGAGATGTTAGAATTCGATTAGTTAAAGGTGCATATAAAGAGAGTGAAGCTGTAGCATTTCAGTTCAAAGAGGATATTGATCGCAATTTCATTGAAATGGCAAAAAAACGCTTGTTAGGTGATATGTTTACTTCCATTGCTACCCACGATCACAATATAATTAGTGAAATAAAGCAATTTATTGATGAAAATCAGATAAACAGAGAGAACTTTGAATTTCAGATGCTTTATGGTTTTCGGACAGAGATGCATTATGGCTTGAAAGAAGAAGGATACAATTTCTGTACGTATATTCCTTTTGGTACTGACTGGTTTGGGTATTTTATGCGCAGACTGGCTGAACGTCCACAAAATATGAACCTTATTTTTAAGGATGTCTTTTATACAAAAGACAATAAACTAAAAAAATGGCCTATTGCAACCGGTGCACTTACCGCTTCAGCGATTATGCTTTTGAGTATATGGAATAAAAAGAAAAAAGATTAATAAGTTGTCATAAAGGGATAGAAATATTTCCCTCTTATCCCTATAATATATATATGAAAAGATATAGGGATCCTTATAATTATTGATATCAGAATATTAACATTTTTTAGATGAGGGGTAAAAAATTACTTAAGAAAAGGGGAGTTAGTATGTCAGAAGATATTTATCAGCTTATAGCCATTATTATTTATATGGTTGGAATGTTAGTGATTGGGTGGTATGCATTTAAGCGCACTAGTAATTTATCGGATTATATGCTTGGTGGTCGTTTTCTAGGACCTGCGGTTAGTAGCTGCACTTAAGATAAGAGGTCAGTCCAATATGGGCTGGCTTCATTTAATTAAAAAAGGTTGAATAATATATTTTACCTGTAACCTTTTCCAATAAATTCCGTCAATAGTTAAAAGACAAATAAAAGGGTGGGGGTCAAAATGAAAAAAAAGTTAATGGTACTGCTTCTTCTCATCCTTGGAGTCATGATAACCGCATGCAGCAATGATTCAGAGAGTAGTAGTGATTCCAGCAATGAAGAAGTAGTACAAGAAAGTATGGATGGGGAAGCCGAAAAGTCAACGGTTGGTACAGGTGATTCTGCAAGTGAGCAACAGGATTCCAGTGAGGAGAGTGCTTCATCCGGGGAAGCTGAAGTCAGCAATACTGATCGAAAAATAATTTATACTGCTTTTCTTCATATTGAAGTAAAAGATTACCAGCAGGCAGAAAGTAATATTCAGACACAAACTGCAGATCACGGTGGATATATTGTTGATTCGAATATGCATGTAGATTCTGAAAGCGGATCCACCAATGGCGAGATAACTGTACGAATTCCTCAAGGTGAGTTTAGAGAATTTGTTAGACTGGTGGAGGAAGGCAGCATTACGGTTGTGGAGAGTTCAATTTCTGGAGAAGATGTTACAGAAGAATATGTAGATCTGAAATCACGGTTGAAATCGAAGCGTGTGGTGGAGGACCGACTGCTTTCTTTTATGGAGCAAGCTGAAAAAACGGAGGATCTATTAACCATTTCCAAAGATTTGGCAAACGTTCAGGAAGAGATTGAACAAATAACAGGTCGGATGAATTATCTTGAAAACAAAGCGGAACTAGCTACAGTCACCATCAATATTCAAGAAAACAATGTTCAACTTTCTGGGATAAATGAAGATGATTTAAATACCTGGGAAAAAACGAAGCAGCAGTTTTTAAAAAGCATTAATTTCCTGATAGCTGCATTTTCCGGTATCGTCATATTCTTCCTTGGGAATTTACCTATACTTATTATTATAGCTGGGATTGGGCTGCTTTCCGTTTGGATTGTTAGGAAAAGAAAGAAAAATAGTGAAGGAGATTAAGTGTTACCTCTTATTTTATCAACTAACTTAAGATTGACCAACTTAAAATGAGTGATAATGAATAGCAATCCAGTCTTATCACTCATTATATTTAATTTTCTTTTTATTCTTTTATTAGCCCCTCCTGCATTTTTTCAATACCTTGGTCTGGTTTAGGATATTATTATTAATTTTCCTTAATGCATCCAATACTACGAATATCCCCCAAAAAAATTAAAATCATAAATAGTAATTCTAAGAGTAATCCTTCCTTCATTAAAATCAATGGTCAAATATTACTTCACTTTCGTGTCTTAAAAATCCTGCATCAGAAAATAAAATCCTAACATTGACATTGTTCGAATATTTATTATATACTTGATTCAACAAAGTTGAATAGTGATAAACCTAGGTGAATATATTATATTAAATGATAAATAAACAGAGGTAATGGGAATGGGTAAAGTAAACGCTATTTTATTAAGATAGCTTTGAAAACGCATTCATAACTTAATTGCATATACTGCAGGATCATTATCTTAAAAAAACGAAAGGGAGGACTTATTCATGGCACGATTGCCTAATTATGTTCAAATAAAAGAAGTTGCGCCCCGTGATGGGTTGCAAAATGAAAAAAAGTTCATTTCAACCGCTGATAAGGTAGCCTGGATTAACATGCTTTCCGAAACTGGGGTTAGTGAGATTGAATATTCATCATTCGTTAACCCGAAATGGATACCTGCACTTAAGGATGCTCGGGATGTTGGTAAACAAATCAAGCGTAATACTAACGTAATGTATTCTGCGCTCGTTCCGAATATGAAGGGATTGGAATTTGCACTTGAGGCAGGGGTTGACGGAGCCAATGTTTTCATGTCGGCAAGTGAGTCACACAATAAAAAAAATATCAATAAATCGATAGCTGATACGTACCCTGTACTGGATGAAGTTATTAAGGAAGCGAAAAAAGAGGGAAAACGTGTAACCGGTTATGTATCTACCGTATTCGATTGTCCGTATGAAGGAAGAATCGATCCGGATGATGTCATACGTGTCTGTGAAAGATTACTTGAATCCGGTGTCGATGATATTTCACTTGGTGACACGATTGGTTCAGCGGTTCCAACACAGGTGGAGCAACTGTTGACCCCCTTATTGTCACGCTATCCAAGCGAAAAGCTTATTCTTCATTTCCATGATACCAGGGGAATGGCAATCGCAAATATTATGACATCCATGCATTATGGAATTCATCGCTTTGACAGCTCTGTCGGTGGGCTTGGGGGATGTCCGTATGCACCAGGAGCAGCTGGAAATGTTGCCACAAACGATGTCCTGTATTTATTGAATGGTTTGGGAATTGAGACAGGGATAAATGAAAAACAAATTCAGGAAGCTTCTTTATTTATCCAGAAAAAATTGGGAAAGCTGTTGCCGAGTAGGTCACTAGCTTATTTTGCCAATGCACAGTAAAATAAAAATAACTTAATCCGGTTCTAAAGCGTTGCTGATGCTTTAAAACCGGTTTTTGTACTTCTTGACTATAGCCCGGGGCTAATTTATGATGATAAAGACTAGTACTTGAAATTATCGGAAAGGGATGAGTTTCCATAGAGCTTGGAAGTATTGGAAAAAAAATTAAAGAAATGCGTTTACGAAGAAAAAAAACACAGCAGCAAATTGCGGATCAATGCGGGATCTCAAAAAGTCTATTATCAAAAATTGAAAATGGACAAACCGCTTCAGCTGTTGCGACACTGTCAAAAATCAGTGATGCACTTGATGTACCGTTAGCCTGGGTGCTTGATGATAAGATGGAACAGGAACTTGTACTGCTAAAGAAGGAAAACAGACAATCTAAAGTCGGGGATGAGAGTATGGGGTATTCCTATGAATTGCTTGCAAATAGATCCCAATATAGTGGCATCGAACCTACCATCGTTCACGTCAATCCAAAAGATGTTAATCAGCGAACGGAACCTTTTACCCACTCACAGGATGAATTTATCTATATTATTAAGGGCTCCATCTACCTGTTTTATGATGGCAATAAACACTATATGGAAACAGGGGACAGCGCATACTTTCAAGGATCAAAAGCCCATCTGTTTATGCCGGTAAGTAACGAAGAAGCACAGATATTGACCTGTTTTATCGATCGAACGTAAATAATACATAATTATCGCATGAAACCATTTAAAATTCCTTTCGTAAACTTTGGGAAAGTAATTCGCTCGCCCCACCAAAATACTGTTTTTTTAAATCATCGTAGTTTCTATAGACTGCAAATTAAATTAGTGGAGTTACCGCTACGGAAATGTACTTTGCTTTTTGTGGACGGCTAAGAAATACACAGAGACTACTACAGGAGCAAATGCTTAGGTGAGACCGGGTGGAATAATTGTAAGAAACCTAAAGTCGTATTCGGATACAGGGGTTATTTTCAGGATTCGATTAGGTTTTACTGGAAGTTATATATGGAAGGAACTGGAAACCCGATGAAAATGTTGTGCCAATTATTGGTCAAAATTAAGCTAACATTTGAAAAATGGGTGTTCCATCTGTATATGTAAAAATATAAGAGCCTAATCCTTAATAGAAGGATTAGGCTATTTGGCGAGATAAAAAGTGTGAACGAGTGAATCGAATTTTTGAATTGTTTTTAATGAAATAATCGAGGTTAGCAAATAAACGGAAGGTGATTGCTGTTGGATAAAATATAATCATACCTTGCCTGTTAATCTTCAAAAACCTGCTATGCGATGTAATCTTCCTTAGCGATGTCGTCGGCTTCTTTTTTAATATAATAATTTCCTTTTGTATAAACAGCTAAAATTACTGTAAGAATAGATGCAAGAATTGCTGCGAAAAATGCTGCGGTACTTTGTAGAAATGTACCCATAAAACCAAGTGCAGCTATCGTACCTAAACCACTTGCTACAACTAAAGAAATAACTCCAACTGGATTCCATTTAAATAAATGTTTCTGTTTGGCTTCATAATAGGTTGGCCCAATTTTCAATAATTTTTTGACGATGAGTGCATCAGTTACTAAGATTGCCGCCCATGTCATTAAGAAAACTCCTTGGAATGTCATTACTGCAGTTAGATAATCGACTATTCCAGTAAGCATTAAAATCATCGCAGATACTCCAGTTACAACAACCCAGAATCTTCTACCGGGTTTAAACTTAAAGATATTTTCAAAGAAATTCGACAATGATAATGAACCGCTGTATATATTAGTTATATTGATTCGAACCTGTGTAAGCATTGTAAATAATGCACCACCAATACCGAGAAGCAATACGATATAAACTCCTGGATTTGGTTCGCCCAAACGTATACCAAACCAAATTCCAAGTCCACCCATTACTCCAAAACAGAAAAACTGTGGAATGAAGCCGATTGCAAATGAACCTATTTTCAAATCTTTTGGTTTTAGAAATCGTGCATAATCGGATGCGAGAAGGGGAGTAAGGCCCATAATTCCATGTTGCATTCCGATACAAAGCAGTAATGCAGTCCCTCCAACCTGTACTCCTTCAGGCATAAATGTCCAGAAACTATCACCATAAACGGAAGGTGTGTTGAAGGCCATAACGATTGCTGCAATTAAAAACACAAAAAATAGCGGAAGAGACCATTTTTGTAATTTATCTAATTGCTTTATACCAAACCAATTTAATGGGATAACGATCGTACCGAAGAAAACGATTAACACCCACTCTGGTATAACGGGGAAAAAAGTGTGTACAGCAGATACTAATATTAAGCCTTCCAATGCACAATACATAATAAAGTTTGTTGCGTAAATAAACGAGGTTAATGACGCACCGATATAACCAAATCCGCCCCCTCTGGATAATAGATTCACGTTCATACCGGATTTTGCTGATAAATAGGCAATGAATGTACCAAGTATACCTGCAACAATTATCGCATAAACAGCTGATATTATAGCATTAATCGCTCCGAACTGCAGGGCCATTACACTACCCATTTGAAAATAAAAAATAGCGGTTGCTATCCCAAATGTAATATTTGTAATTGTCAGCCAACCCATGTTTCTTTTTTCACGAGGTACCTTATCTAAAGAATAATCATCACTTGTTTGTTCAACTTTGTGATCTGCAGTATTGACAGATCCCATAGTTATCATCTCCTTTTATTTGTTCATCGATTCACAATATTTATCCCGCCTTTTTGTGAGAGTTTCACAATCTAGTCCATTACTAACCTTATCAATATATATGAGCTTAATCAAATGCGGTTATCTCATATATTCTGTTATTAAACCGTGAAAAACTATCTCTATCTTTCAATTCCTACTAAATACATGGAAATAATAGCGCTATCTGATAGATGGGAAAGAATGTGCAAATAGCAGTTTTAATATAATTTCGCTGAAAAAATGGCTTATCTGCTAAAAAGATAGCCATTTCCCATTTAACTTATGAATTTTAACTTCACTTGCTGAAAGCTATTCATCTGGGTATTTTTTGGGGTCAACTACCGTAAATGGTCTCATCATATCATAATCCTCATGTTCCAATATGTGGCAATGCCATACATAATCTCCAGTATATGGCCCGAATTTTGCTATAACTCGGGTAATCTGAGCAGATGGAGCAGCTATTGTATCCTTCCAGCCTCTTTCATTTGGGTTTGGAGCTTTGGCTGATCCAGTGAGTACAATACTCCCATCCTGATTGTATTGATCAAGATCAAAGGACTGTCTATCCAGAATTTGAAACTGTATCAAGTGGATGTGTATGGGGTGTGTGAATCCAGTAATATTCATAAAAGACCAGATTTCGGTTGACCCTAATTAAGCCGTTTTTCCTGTTCATCTCGAATAATATACATCCCTGCAAGTCCTGCATATACATTCAGTCTTGTAATACCCATCGCATGATCATGGTACCAGAGCAATGATGCTCGTTGCTGATTTGGATATTCGTACACCTGTCTTTTAAAAAATGGACCAACTTCTTTAAATCCCCTGGTATACCAAGCGTCTGGATAACCGTCACTGGAGGGCTTCGTTTCACTGCCATGCAGATGTGTAACTGTCCGGACTTCTGGCTGATGTGCGACTTCATGTATCGAGCGATCAATTGGAAGAAAATGTCTCGATGGCAAACTGTTTATCCATTTTACCTTGATGAGATCACCTTGATTAATATCAAATGTGGGGCCAGGAAACTGGCGATTATATCCCCATAATGTTGTTGGTCGTAAGTCGCGATGGAGTTTTTGTTTGAATTCTTCCATTTGAACCTCATAATATGCAACCCCTTTGTTTATACGTTTTGGTTTTATGGTATTCATAATTGGGAGAGGATCCACAAACTTCTTAAGTTCCATTTTGTTCACTCCTGTATAGTTGGTATTAATACAGTAAATGAAAGCTGGTATTATATGGAATGGGCAGATGGATTAAATACCTGTTATTTTAAAAAAATAATTAGGTCGGGGGGTGAAGCTGGGTTTTCTATGTTTTATAAAAAAACTGTACTACGCTTCAGCTTAGAGTGGAATTTCTATACCCCTGTCAGTACTAAAATTTAGCCGTTTTGGTTGTAGATAATAGTTCTATTAAGAAGTGAGCGTATCATTTGTAAAAGTAGTGTTGATTTCAAACCCTTCTGTTGCAACCTTAGCTGGAAATGGCCAAAAAAATAAGAAGGATTTTAAATCCCTCTTATTAGTGGTTAAGTCATTGTTAACTTTTACTCTCCATTTCACTTGCTACCAGTTGATCATTTTCTTTCTTTTCATATCTTGTTTGACCAAGATCAAGGTCATCAGGCAGATTGTTTTTTCCTGTTATATTTTCCAGCAATTCCTTCACATCTATACCGGATGAAGCTTTCAATGATTCCTGAAGTGTGGACATCAAATTTGTCGCATAACCTGTTACTTTGTTTGCTCCACCTTCACCGTTGTCACTACCTGTATCAACAACTGTAATTTTATCGATATTACCTAATGGTGCTGCAACTTCCTTCGCATATTCAGGAAGCATTTTGATAACCATATCGAGCACTGCAGCCTGACCGAATTGTTCGAAAGCCTCGGCAATTTTTTCTTTGGCCTCCGCTTCTGCCAAACCTTTCAGACGGATAACTTCCGCTTCTGATTCACCTTGAGCTCTTTCTGCATCAGCTTTAGCAAGACCATCGACACGCACTCTTTCTGCATCGGCTTTTGCCTGTGACTCAATACGGTATTGGTTGGCATCTGCATCTGCAATTTGTTTTGCTTTATCTGCAACAGCAGCCTGCTCTACAGCATAACGATCTGCATCGGCTTTCTTCTTAACTTCAGAGTCGTACTGTCTTTCACGACGGAGAATCTCTTTTTCTTCCAGTTCAATTTGCTTTTGACGCTCAATGATTTTGATTTGCATTTCTTGTTCTGTAACTTCTTGCTTGGAACGGGCTGTTTCCAAATCATATGCCTGGTCGGCACGTGCTTTAGCAACATCCTGTTCGCGTCGATAGTCAGCTGTTTTCATCTGATTTTCTTTTTCAGATTCTGCAATTTCAGTGGCGCGTTCAAGCTCTGCTCTTTGTGCATCCTTTGCAGCTTCAGCACGGAAAATACGTGTTTCCTTATCCGCTTCAGCTGTGGCAATATCCGCATCTCGTTTTACTTGAGCAATACGCGGTTTACCTAAGGATTCCAGGTAACCATTTTTATCTTTCACATCTTTAATCGTGAAGGAAACAATGATCAGTCCCATTTTTGCTAAATCCTGTGATGCAACCCGTTGAACTTCCTGGGAAAATTTATCCCTGTTCTTATAAATTTCCTCTACCGTCATCGATCCCAGGATGGAACGAAGATGACCTTCTAGAACTTCTTTCGCCTCATTTTCGCGGTCTTCCTTTGCTTTACCTAGGAATTGTTCCGCAGCTGTAGCAATTTCACTAATAGATCCGCCAATTTTGATGATAGCAGTACCATCAGCCATTACAGGAACGCCTTGTTCTGTATAAACTTCTGGTGTTGTCACCTCCAATTTACTGGACAAGAGGCTTAGTGGTTCCGCTTGTTGGAACACCGGTAATACAAATGTACCTCCACCACGAATAATCTTAATCTTATTTCCGGATTCATCAATATGTACATTCTTCCCACCAAGATAGCTGCCTGTTACGATTAATGCCTCGTCTGGTCCTGCTGTACGGTATTTTGAAACAAATACACCAATGAGTGCAAGAATTAAAAATACAGCTATTGCAATAATAATCCAAATACCTTCAAACATTTCTTTTCCCCTCCTGAGATATTATAATTTTTTATTAAAATACTTATCCATTTGGACGAGTAGGTTAAACAGTATGCTCGGCATCTAAATTATTCTCATATGGAACAACGTAAAGAACACCTTCTTTTACTTCAATAACCAATACTTGTTTTCCCGCTGCAATAATTTCATTTTCATATCCTTTTGCCGGCTTGGAAATCATGCCACTCTTAGCTTCAATGATCATCTCGCCAAAGCCGCCTTCTGGAATGGGAATAATAATCTTACCAACTCTTCCTTTAAGCGATTCTTCAGTATAAATGAGTGATTCCTCTGCAGAGGAGAGTGGGATTAGCACAAAAATATTAAGAAGTGTGTCGAGCAGTAATGCAATGAAAATGGAAACAATTATGATAATCATGCTAGAAATAGATGTGATCGATTCAAGTATATAGCCTGATGCTGAAAAAAACGTGATGAAGGCCAAAATAAGTGCGGGATTTAAACCGATTGCTTCGCCAACTACTTCCAAAATGTCACCAAAGAAAATATATAATACTGTTATACTCCCAGCAACAATAAGTATTATTAAATAAATACTTGCAATTGATGTGTCAAAGAGCGTCATTTAAGATCACATCCTTCATGTTTGTAATAGAAATTATGCGCCTTATAATATAATTACGGATTAGATAGGGATAGGTTTCAAAAAATTAAGAAGAATCGTCTTTAAGTTTTTAAACAATCCATATTAACTATATTCGAAATTTTTTTGAAAATCAATGATCTTTTAAAATTATTATAGCGGGACGATGGAATAAAAAACTATTGTTATGCTGGTACATGTCGATGCAAATAAAATTACTTTTTCGAACAGTTGCTAACCACATGTGTGAAACTGATCGTAAGCAGTAGAACTGATACGTGACTAAACAAATTTCCTAATTAATTTGTGATAAAGAGGAATGCAATGATTGTCAATAGCAAATATTTCTAAGCCTATACATTTTTTTGTGTAGGCTATTTGTTAGATTAAGATTAAGTGCTAGTCAATAATTCTTAGTTTAAATTAAACATAAGGGAGAGGTTAACTATGGCGAAAAGCGGTAAGAAGGCTTTTTACAAAAGGTGGTGGGTGTGGATGCTTACTGCTGTAATTGTTATTGGCGCAATAGCAACAAATGGTGGTGAAGAAACACCGGAAACAAGTGAGGCAGCTTCAAGTGATATTACTTCAGAAGAAATACAAAAGGAAAATGCTGATGCTAATTCAGTATCGACTGCGAAATCTGATGGAAAAGAGGAATTGAACGAGAAAGAGTCTGCTAAACCAGAAGTTGAAGAGGAATTGAACGAAGAAGAGGGCGCTAAACCAGAAGTTGAAGAGGAAAGCAGCAAAATTGTTGCTGGGACATATAAAGTGGGTGACGATATTCCAACTGGCGAATATTTAGTTTTTGCATCAGGTATGGGATATATCGAAAGCTCATCTGACAGTACAGGAGCATTAGAGAGTATCAATTTCAATGACAATTTACTGAATGGGGCACACTCCTATGTAATGTTAAATGAGGGTGATTATTTCAAGCTGCAGAGTGCTGAAATGTACCCAGTTGATGAAGCACCTTCCGTTATTCCTGAAGATGGTATTTATACAGAAGGGATGTATAAGGTCGGTCAGGATATTCCAGCTGGTGAATATAAAATAATTTTGGATAGCTCCATAGGTATGGGATATTATGAAGTAAGCAAGGACAGCAGTCACCAATTAACAAGCATCGTAACAAATGAAAATGTTCAGGCAGATACGTATCTTACTATTAGTGATGGGCAGTATATCAAGCTTCAGGATGTGAAAATTAAGGAATAATATTTTGAAAAGAAAAGAGCGCCATCCAGATTAAAGGAGGGCGCTCTTTTAGTAACTGAAAGAGAGATTATTTTGTTTTCGTATGTTCTGCAAGCAGCTCAAGTAGCACACTGCCAATAATTTCTCCCGCAGTTTTAGGAGCGTTTTTGCCAGGTAAACCAAGTGCATGCAGTGCCTTAATTCCTTTTTCTTCAGCAAATTTAAAATCCGTTCCGCCTGGTTTGGAAGCAAGATCAATAATTAAACTGGTGGGTTTCATGTTAGTTATGACCTCTTTATCCAAAATTAGATGTGGGATGGTGTTAATAAAAATAGTAGGCTCAACAGCATTCTCTTTTATTTCATCGATCTTTACAGGTAATACCCCCATTTCCTTTGCACGCGCAAGGGCTAATGGCTTTCTTGCCGCCACCTGCACATTTGCTCCGACAGCTTTAAATAGTCTCGCAACAGTCATACCGACCCTGCCAAAACCGAGAATCATCACATTAGAGCTATGAATGGTAACATCTGTTTCTTCCATAGCCAGTCTCATTGCACCTTCAGCAGTTGGAATGGAATTATAAACAGCCATATCGTCACGTGCAAACAGCTCCACCAGTTTTCTGTGTGCGGATTTAGTTATGCTTTTTAGATAATCATTGGAAGTTCCTGTATAGATTACGCAATGTGCAGGTGTCTTTTTAAGCATTTTTTCTAAAATGAATAACGATTTATCGGTATATTCTACCTCGACTTCTCCTGATAAATCCGTGCCGGAGACCGGGAGAATAATGGCATCTATATTGCTTAAATTTATATGATCTACTTCAGCATGATAAATAGAGGATTCATTGAATGTATAATTATCAAATCCCGCTGCAAAAATAATTGCACCTTCTCTAGCTAACGTTTGAATAACTTCCAGGTATCTTGCATCGCCACCCATAATGAGCACATTTAAATTTTGTCCCAAATGCATACCACCTTTCTTTTTTTTGATTATAGCATGAAATTTTTTTGCCAATTCATAAAAATAACTATCAAGCCTATTTGTATACCATTATTTATTCTATATTAAATTAGATCGGGATATGACAGGAATTAAGTGTAATGCTTGGTTATGTGAGTGGGATCGCCTTGGAAGGTGTACGTCGGTGAATATTTCATTAAGTGCTTGAAACATTTTTTGAAGTGGAGAGACAGCCTCTTGAAGTTGAGAGAAGGCAGCTTAAAGTTGAGAGAAATTAAAGAATATCTTGTTTATCTCTCAACTTTGTTCAATCTTTAATCCTGATAATTTGAGGTTTTTCCATTACAGCGTAAAACATGAAAAAACTTCCTATTATAATCTTCGCTTTTTAAACCAACCTATTAAGTGAAAGGGAGGGTTTTATATGCAACAGCAATTACGAAATATCATGACATCAAATGTATTTACAGTTAATGAATCGCAGACAGTGCAAGAGGCAGCAGCTATGATGAGTGATAGTAATATCGGTGCACTTCCAGTTGTTAATAACAATGGTCAAATGGTTGGAATTATAACTGACCGTGATATTACACTCCGTTCCACAGCACAGGGCGAGGCTGTACAAACACCTGTATCCCAGGTAATGACAGCACAGCAGGTTGTGCAGGGTACACCTGATATGGATGTTCACGAAGCGGCAGAATTGATGGCTCAGCAACAAATTCGCAGGTTGCCTGTCGTGGAAAATGACCAAATTGTAGGAATGGTTGCTTTAGGTGACTTGGCTGTAGATAATCAATTTGATAATGAAGCTGAACAGGCGCTATCAAGTATTTCAACACCATCGGCGCCGCAAAAATAATTTATAATTGGTACCCTCGTTTTTGGCATTTGTTAAAGGGATTTTTTTGAAAGCGTATTTTGCTTTTTTAGAAACCCTTAAACGTTGGAGTGCAGACCACCTAAGCGATGCACTAGTAACACTTATGCAAAAAGGAAATATGGATACACTTTCTTTACTGCCAATAGAAAGCCCAAAAAGGTTTGCAGTCTTTTTGGGCTTTTGATTAGATATAAGGCTATTTCAATTAATTTACTTTCTGTTTTTTTCCGGAATAGCTTTCTGCCATATCTACAGCACTTTGTACCTCAATATAGCCCCATAAATCATCAAGTACTGATTCGGAAGTTGTCTGAAGAATGCTTTTCACATCATTAGGACTTAAGTTGGGATTGGCTTCAAGCATTAATGCGATTACACCCGCACATATTGGGGTTGCCATGGATGTACCGGATAATTGTATATAATTTTCATCGATAATTTGTTCCGGAATTTGCTGTTCCAGGGCAGAGCCTGGTGCCAACAGGGAAATGATATCAGTTCCAGGTGTATAAATATCTGGTTTTATTAATGAATCAATAGTTGGTCCACGACTGGAATAGTTTGCGATTTGATCATCTGAACGTGCAATAGTATTTTGATCAACAGTGGATCCGACAGTAATGATAAACGGATTGATGGCGGGTGTACTGATTGTCATTGGGTTTGGCCCATTGTTTCCTGCAGCAGCACAAACAACAATGCCATCATGCCAAGCCTCTTGTACAGCCAGTGATAAAGGATCGTCCCGATAGGATTCATATGCCTGGGCACCGAGAGAAAGGGAGATAATTCGAATATTATATACCTTTTTGTGTTCAATACACCAAGCAATCCCCTGAATAATGGTAGATAATCTACCGCTGCCATCTTGATCCAGAACCTTTAAACCGATAATTGAAGCTTCAGGAGCCGGCCCAATGTATAGGCCGTCTGACTGATAAGCATTACCTGCTGCATCACCAGCGCAATGGGTTCCATGTCCATTATCATCGTAGGGGTCTTCCTGATCATTAATAAAATCTTTAAAAGCGATAATTCGATTCGTAGGATTAATTAAGTCGGTATGAGGAAAGACTCCTGTATCCATTACAGCAATCGTTACGCCTTTGCCAGTAAGATTGTATTGCTCCTGTACATGGACTGCTCCAATATGCTTGCTGGCAATATCAAGAAAAGCCGTCACTTTGCGGTCATAGAAAATTCGATCTACTGCTTCATGATCCTTGATCTGCCTGATCATCTGTGGTGTCAGATTTCCACATACAGTGTCACTAAATCCTATGGCTTTATCCAAAGTACTATTTTTATCCTTTTGACAAGTTGTAAGCAATTCATCTTTTTTGTCTTTTTCAATATTCTTAGAGAAGTAAACAATCACAGGGATGTTGTCATTACTTGTTTCGTGTGGGTCTTCTTTTCTTTTAAAACGTAGTTGTTCCACTAAAGCTGGATCCAGTCTGCGTCCGGCATCTTCAAACCATACTTTTTTTCGGTCACTCATTTTTTTGCCTCCTCCGTGATTTTAAAACCTGCTAAATGAAACAAAGCTTATGTGAATAACCTGGTTGCCGTACAAAATGTTGTTCCAAGGTGATGAGTTGAAGTACAGTGTTTTTTCTAAATAGGACTGGTTCTTTCATTAAGCATAGCAGGATCGTATATTGTAAACAATATGTCAAATTTACTAATTATTTATGAATACTCATTTTTTTAGGAATAATTGTATGATGCTCGTATTAAATTGGATTATTTACAGTTTAGATGTGAGATGATTTATCCGTTCGCTGAAAGCTGGGAAATTACTATCGGAAAAACTTACGGAAGAAATTTTTAATCCTAAAGAAATATATCGGAAACATACCAGAGTAACAGAGGTAATGGGTTATGGATTTTAGTTTTTACTTAAGAATGACTTGGAGGAGCCTGTTTATATGCAAAAAGACGGGATTAATGCAGGGGGATGCTGTATCATGAATTACTATCCAAAAATAAACACGACGATTATCATATTGGCAAATCAAGAAACTGAAGTTTGGGATTTGGCGTGGGATGTGCAAGAGCTTTTGATAGAAAAGATTTAACTTCCTGAGGTTGATAAAGGTAATTAAATAATAATGGCACCTTCATGTTTTAAGGGAGGTGTCTTTATTATTTACGTCTTTTTTATGCTGAATCTAGCACTATAAACCCGGAACATAGAGGACTCTATTATATTTTATGCAAGCGAAAGAGGAAATAGAACTGATTAATCTTAACTTATTTCATTTGTAATGTTGTCCTTCAAATTGTAACTTGTGTCACTCTCTTTTAAACTGGCTGTAACCACAAATAGGGGGGGCGCATGGTACGATTGGTTTGTTAATAATTAAAGGGGGACTACATAATGAAAAAGTTAGTATCTTTATTTGTAGGTTTAATTATTTTATGTATTTCTGCAGTGTCCGTTTCTGCAGCAGAGAGTGAATATGAAATTCAAAAAGGTGACACACTTTGGGATATTGCAATTGACCATAACACGACAGTGGCAGAATTGATGGATTTGAATGATTTAAGCTCTACGTTAATTCATCCGAAACAGGTATTGGAAATTAATGAAAGTCAAATAGAGTATTACGATGTAAAAAAAGGAGATACATTGAGCAGCATCAGCGAAGATTACGGTAATGACGTAACCGTTGAGAATCTGAAAGTATGGAATGATCTTTCATCTGATTTGATTATCACAGGGCAACAATTGATAGTAAATGGGGAAGGTCCTGTACAACAAAAAGCAACAAAACAAGTGGAACAAACAGCTGATACAGATACCCAATCCAGTAAATCCACGAAATCCGAGTCAGCTGCCAGTGTGAAAACAAGTGAGAAAGAAAGTAAACCGGAAAAGAAGGAAGAGTCAAATAAACAGCAATCAAACGCAGAGGGCAGAACATTTTCTGTGGAAGCAACTGCTTACACAGCTTACTGTGCAGGATGTTCAGGAATTACCGCAACAGGTGTAAATTTAAAAGAGAATCCGCATGCAAAAGTGATTTCCGTTGATCCAAATGTTATTCCACTTGGCACAGAAGTTTATGTGGAAGGCTATGGGCGTGCTGTGGCAGCTGATACCGGTGGCGCTATTGTTGGAAATCGAATAGATGTCCATCTGCCAACGAAGGATCAAGCATATAACTGGGGTAGGCGAACAGTAACCATTACTATTTTAGAGTGATCAAGCAGGGACGAGGCGAACAACCTTGTTCCTGCTTTTAATTGCTTCCTTAAAAATAGTTCTTTGTCTCAGAGGGGCAGTAACTCTATCCTTCTATCCTACTAAAACGCTTGCTCCATCTCACTGATTCTTCGGTAAAGGTCCCTGTTCACAGGTGTTTTGACCCCATGTTTCTTTCCTAATTCCACCACGGTTCCTGCAAATAATTCCAATTCACTCATTCTCTTTGCTTCCATATCCTGGCGCATAGAAGGTTTGCCACGCGGACCTAGTTTGCCTACAATATCCAGCCAATACTGTAAGTCTTCTTCGGTTAAATGGATTCCTTCATAGTTGGATAGGTCTAAAACCTCCCGCATAGCGGAAATCATCATTTCCCGTGCCTTACCTTCCTTTTGAATCTCACCGTAATCACTCTCAAATACAGCCACTGTCTGATTCACCCCGACATTGAGCATGAATTTTCCCCATTGTCTTTTGATCATGTTTGCATCCAACTCGAAAGGCATTTTCACCTTTTTGAAGAAATTTGCAATCCTTTTAACTTTTGGTGTATCCATTCCTTCCTTTTCACCAAAACAAAGGATGCCAAAATTATCATAGGTCTGCTTATTACCTTCTTTGACAGCATCCATGCCTTGTGCAACGCAATAGATGATTTTATCGAATCCATAATAGGTACCAATTTTCTCTTCACTTGAAATGCCATTTAATGTGGATAGAAAGATTGTGTTATCGCCAACTTGGTTTTCTACGGCCTTGATGGCATCTTGAAGTCCGTTGTATTTTACAGCAAAAATAATTAAATCTGCCGGTTCTACAGATTCTTCAGGGGTTATAAATTGAAATTCACAACGCTCCCCATTACAGTAAATTCCTTCCTTTGTATACATTTCTATTCGATCCTTATCAGCAATAATTCGTAAATTCTCTTTCGGTATTTGTTTGGACAAATGATGTCCATATAAAATCCCCAAAGCTCCTAATCCGATAATAGAAACATTTTTAATTTCCATAAAATAACTCCCCCTTATTTTTTAGAAATATGAGAATTTATCAATATGTTGATGTAATTATATCATTATTATTGGAACGAGGGGACTAAGGAACCTTGTCCCCCATTTATGACAGCATAACTTAGGAGGCAGATTAACCATCACGCCTTATGCCCACCAATTTTTCCACTCCGATCTAACGTAATCCCTGCATCTGTATAGCTGGACGCACGCAGAATTGCAGTTGATCCAAACCGGTCGCGAATGGTGTCCATCACATAACCGATATCATTTTTCTTGGTACGATCTTCAAACAAATCCAACTGTGTTTCTCCTTTTTCGTATAAATTATCTAAAGTTACATATACACGTCGTATGTTACTTTCTCCATCATAAAACTGGTCGAAAATTTGCCTGCATATATGATACATATCCATTGTTATATTTGTAGGAATGTTAATTGATCTGGAGCGGGCAAATCCACCGCTTGTTTCTTTTGAATAGGATATCCCAAGGTGAATGGTTTTTCCTACTTTATCTGCAGTTCTCGCTCTACGACATACTTCTTCACAAAGATCAAGGATACAAACGGCTACTTCTTCACTAGAATAATCACGCAGTAAAGAAATTCCGTGTCCGAATCCTTTTTGTTCTGTCTTTATAAAATCACCGAAAACAGGACTTAGATCAATTCCCCAGGCGTGCCAATATAATTGTTCTCCCATGACGCCAAAGCGTTTTTTTAGATATTTTAAATTAAATCTTGCGAGCTGACCTAGTGTGACGATTCCCATGCGATTGAGGTTTCGCTTCATCCTGCTGCCAATGCCCCAAATATCTTCAACCGCGAATGGCCATAGCTTTTCTTTTACATCCTCGTATTTGCATTCGGCAATACCTGTTTTTTTACCGTGTAAATCCATGACTACTTTTGCCAGGAATTTATTATCACCAATACCAATGGAAGAAGTGATTCCGAAGTTCTCCAGAATATCCTGCTTGATTTTTTTAGCGACTTCCCAGCGATCACCAAAAAGTTTCTGCAGCCCATTTACTGTTACCCAGACTTCATCAACAGAATACTGGTGAATGGCTTCCTTTGGTGCATACTGATTAATCAGTTTTGTGATTTCAACAGAAACTTGGAGATAGTCAGCCATATGGGCAGGAACGATATGAATATCCGGATCATTTGGCAACTCAAAATAACGACTGACATTACTAATCCCGTGTTTTCTTTTTAGCTCCGGAGATGCGGCCAGAACAATACTTCCCGACCTGCTTGGGTCACCAACGACGGCGAGCAGTGTTTTCATCGGATCCAGTCCTAATTTAACGGCTTCCACACTCGCATAGAACGAACGCATATCGATACAAAGTACATCATTGCGAGGATACGAGGAGTAATCCATGTAACTACACCACCTTAAAGGAACGTTTGTTCTAATTATATGCAGTCTTTGAAAAAATATCAATGGAAATTAATTCATGTACCATATTGTCCTATTTATTTAATAATGATAAAAATTATTCTTGTAAGTCATAACTAAGTATATTATCATTTAGTTTATAATAACTATCTGAAATGAATGAATAATTTGCGTATTTTTAAAAATTTAAAGGGAGTTGACAAAGATGATTTCTGCATTAACCCCACTTGACTGGAAACGCAGAGCAGTAAAATATTATCCGCAAAAAACAGCTATTGGATGGCAGGTATTTCTCAGTGGGGAGTCTTGAATCTCCGTTTAGGAAAAAGCTATGTGAATCATTAGGTATTCCACATATGATTGATTTGGCTGAAAGTACAAAAACTGAAGACATCCAAATATTTAAAATAGCTGTAACAGAAGTATTTCTGGAAAAAACATATGATGAGTGGATGGAAATATTTAGTAATGTTGATGCATGTGTCGAACCTGTCCTTACATTTTCTGAAGCTGCTGGGCATCCACAAATTAAAGCCCGGAATATGGTTGTTGATATTCCTAAGGATGATGGAACTTATCAAAAACAAATCGCCTCTCCAATTAAATCAACAGTCTATAACCAGAAATACAAACACGTTGGAGGAAAACGAGGAGAAAATACGGTAGATGTCTTAAAGCAGATTGGTATGGATGAGAATCAAATCAAAGAATTAATTGAAAAAGACTTATTTGGAAAGACAGAAATCAAAAAATAAAAGGCCAGTTATTCGGAAGTTATGAATGAGGCTCTTTTTGCCCCTTGACGACTGCACTTTGTTCGCCACACCAAAATACTAAGACTGCGCACTGCTCGCCCTATCGAAGCCAATTGTTGTTTTTTTTGAACATTGATAGCATTCCTAAAAGACGACATGACTAGAAATGATAGCAGGTGCGTTTATTATGTGATAAAACTACATATGATCTTCTTGTTCCTTTATTTCAAAGTGCTTGCAGGTACTGGGCAAGCATACAATTACCGACAAATTCTCAAGTAAAAACTATCCCCCTTATAAAATCACACCGTTCACCTAATTAGAGATTAATGGTAAAATAACACATAAGTTGATTTTTGAAAAGTAAGGGGTGAATCCTCTGTTAGCGTTTATTTTGCTAATTCTATCTTATTTATTGGGTGGGTTGAATGGAGCTTACTATGTAGGAAAGTTGGCTGCCAACCAGGATATAAGGGAGTTTGGAAGCGCTAATGCCGGAGCGAGAAATGCAGGAAGAGTGTTTGGGTGTTCTGCCTTTATCTATACGGTAATTATTGATGCTTTAAAAACAATTCTCCCATTACTTGCAGCAGTTAATTTAATTAATGCCAGTGATTTCTTACTAGGATGTATCGCATTAGCAGTCTTGCTAGGGCATATCTGGCCTTTACAGCTTCAATTTCGTGGAGGCAAAGGTGTTGTCGTCTATTTGGCTGTAGCTCTTGTGCTTGCGCCTTTGACACTGCTCGTAGCCGGAGTGCTTTTGTTAATAGGCTTAGGTCTGAAAAGAAGCTTTACCATCGCCGGATTGATAGCACTTGCAGTTATTCCAGTCACATTGTTAATCACTTCAGACTATATGCTAGCTGGAATATTTTTGCTGATGCTGATTATCATTATACTTCTGCATAGAAAAGGGGACATAAGATGAGTCTTTCAACATCATTTTTGTATAAAATTGCAGATCATGCTGATGAATTAGAGCAAATCCATCAGCTGAATTATGAGACGTTTGTGGAAGAAATTCCACAGCATGATACAAATAATGAAAAGAAATTAGTCGATCGCTTTAATGAAGAAAATACATATATTATTGCCAAAAGAAATGATGAGGTTGTCGGGATGATTGCTGTTAGAGGAAACCGCCCTTTTTCACTCGATCAAAAGCTTGAACATCTTGACGCCTATTTACCTGAAAATGCTGCACCATGTGAAATAAGACTCCTTTCAATAAAGCCAGCTTATCGTGGTCGGTCTATTTTCTATGGCTTATGTGAAAAACTTGTTTCCTATTGTTTGGAAAAAGGATATAACATGGCTTTAATTTCCGGAACGATAAGACAGACAAAGCTGTATAAGCATATTGGATTCACGGCATTTGGACCACCCGTTGGTACAGAGAGGGCACCATACCAGCCAATGTATTTAACGAAAAAGAACTTTGAATCAGCATCCAAGCTGTTCGAAAGACTAATTCAAAGAGAAGAAAAAGACTTTTATCATAATTTTCTTCCGGGACCTGTGGAGCTGTCTGAAAGCGTAAAAAAAGCATGGAAGGAACCGGTGATTTCTCATCGGTCTGTAGCTTTTCAAAAAGTCATCGAAGACGTGCAGCGCAAGTTATGTCAGCTCACCAAAGCGGCGTATGTAGAGATAGCAGTAGGAACAGGCACACTTGCGAATGATATGATCGCAGCGCATTTATCCATTACTCGCAGCAGAGGGCTAATACTTTCCAATGGAGAATTTGGAGAGAGATTAATCGATCATGGAAATAGATGGAGTCTTTCTTTTGCACAGATAAAAAAGCAATGGAATACGGCGATTGGATTAGATGAAATCGAAAATATATTAGAGCGAAATCCGGATATTCAGTGGCTTTGGACCGTTCAATGTGAAACATCTACTGGATATGTTTATTCCCTGAATGATTTGCAGCAAATTTGCACTAAACATCATGTGAATCTTTGCCTTGATGCATGCAGTACAATAGGTGTTCTTCCGGTTGATTTAAGCAAGGTTTATATAGCAAGTACTGTCAGCGGAAAGGGGCTTGGATCCTATCCCGGACTAGCTATTGTTTTTCATCAAGAAAACATTTTGCCAACTAAACAGATCCCGGCATATTTGGATCTAGGAATCTATCAAGCTTCAGGGAGTGTTCCTTTCACCCATTCATCCAATGAATTGATGGCTTTACAGGCAGCATTAGCTCATCACCTTCCACCGACGGAAGAACTGGCTAAGGAGATTTGCCAAGCTCTTAAAGCATCAGGTATGACAGTACTTCGTGAGGAAGGGTATTCACCAGGAATTATAACGGTTAGCTTGCCAGAGGATATACAATCAAAGGATTTTGGTAATCATTTAAAAACGCTAGGTATATATGTGAGTTATGAAAGCAGTTATTTAGTAAAACGAAATTGGTTTCAGGTGGCATTGATGGGAAAGCAGGATCCTGCTAATGTCTGGAAGGCTATTGGAATGATTCAAGAATACTTTTACAAAGAAAAGAGCAGTCGTAATGCAAAAAATAAAAACGCTTTTATCTAATCATATAATCGCATCAGCAATCATCTTCCTATGGCTAAAGACAGTGCTTGTCATGCTATTTGGTTTTGGTTTATCTTACTTATCCTGGCTGGATATCCTACTACTCATCATCAGTCCTGTTGGCACGCTGCTGCTTTTCATCGGATTCAGTTTTCTTTTCAGCAAAAGGGTTCATCCGGTTGCTTTAATGATAATTTATCTATTGATCACAGGCCTTTTATATGCTAATTTACTTTATTACCGTTTTTATATAGATTTCGTAACTGTATCTGTTTTGCTGCAATTAAATAATGTTGGCGGCCTTGGAGCAAGTACGGTAGAATTGCTTTCTCCATTCGATATTTTATTGTTTATCGATATTTTCGTCATTGGATTTGTATTGTTTTCAAAAAGGAAAGAGCAAATTAATATGCCGAATAAAAGAAAATACGGATTAGCCAGCATAGGATTAATTGTTCTTACCGTTATCTTAAGTATGATACAAAATAACTATATATTCAAAACGGAGTATGACAGGCAAGGGCTTGTTAAATCGCTTGGGCTGTATAATTATCAGGTAGTCAATATGATCTTTGGGGTGATCGCACCAATTGAAAAGATTTTTTCCGATGAAGTGGATGCTAAAGCGGTAAATAGTTTTATCCAAAAGAAGGATAATGAAAAGACGGAATTTTTTGGAATGGCTGAAGGGAAAAATGTGATTCTGATCAGCATGGAATCTACACAAAATTTTGTTATAAATGAAAAAGTAAATGGGGAAGAAATCACACCATTTCTGAACGATCTCATTCAGGACAGCTTTTATTTTTCCAATATATATGATCAGGCTGCACAAGGGAAGACATCTGATACAGAGTTTATGCTTGATACAGGATTATATCCACTTCCAAGTGGTTCAGTTTTTGTGCGTCGTCCGAAAAATGAATTTGAATCACTGCCTAATATTTTGCGGGAATATTCCGGTTACAAAGCATATACTTTTCATGGAAACGATGCTGATTTTTGGAATCGAAAACAAATGTATGAAACGCTAGGCTATGAGCATTTTTTTGCAAAAGAGAACTATAACGTTACAGAGGAAAACGCTGTTAATTATGGGATTAAGGATATTCCCTTTTTTGAGCAATCGATGGAAGATCTCATCTCACTGCCTGACCCGTATTTGGCAAAGTTTATCACATTGACGAATCATTTTCCTTTTCTGCTGGAAGAGGAGGATCAATTGATTGAGCCAGCCGACACACAGGTTGATGTTGTGAATCGTTATGTTACTACGGTAAGGTATCAGGACAAGGCTTTGGAGCGTTTTTTTGAGCTGCTTAAAGAAGAAGGTTTGTATGAGGATGCGATCTTCGTGATCTACGGTGATCATTATGGTATCTCGAAAAAATATGAAGCAGGTCTTCACGAATTGCTTGGACAAAGAAATACACCACTTCATCATTTAGAATTGCAGGAAATACCCGTAATCATTCATGTTCCTGGCCAACAGGAAAAAACAATCGAATCAATTGGTGGTGTAATTGATATTCGGGAAACACTGATTCAGCTATTAGGTATTTCATCAGAAGATCGCATTTCCTTCAGCCGGAATTTGTTTACAAGATCAGAAGACACACCGGTTGTTTTCCGGAATGGGGATATGATCGCAGAGGATTATGCTTATACGGATAATGTTTGTTATGACAGAGCTTCTAAAAAGAAAGTAAATAGTCAATACTGTTCGTCCTATCTTAAAACAGCACGTGAAGAGCTAGAGTATTCGGATAATATCATACTTGGGGATCTATTCCGATTTATTCCGCATGCAGGGGAAGGAAAGTAAGCATCAATTTAATTTAGGGGACTGGACAATCCATCCCCCTATGCTATTGATTCCTTCTTTATCAAAAATTTTAATTGCCTCATTCATCAAGCTTTGCGTATTTGATTCATCGTCTCCTGATTTAAGTGAACAATTTAATAATAATGCTTTTATACTCATGCTATTCCTCCTTTCTTCATCCTATTCCCATTTCGATTTGAATTAAACAAAGAGTAAAAAGAGGAATCATCAAAATAGTGTAGAAATATATTGGTAGGGAGTTTAATACGAGGGGGTATTTGATGAAACAGCAGCTAGATCAATTTGTGAAGGAAGAAATTAAATTGCAGGGTGCAATGATTGGGATAAGTGTTCGCTGTGCAACTAGTGGTGAAAAGTTATATGAACATATGCCTAATACCCGTCTGCATCCGGCCTCTAATATGAAGCTGTTAACAGCAGCTGCAGCACTGAATGTTTTAGGAGAAGATTACAGATTTAGCACAGAACTAAAAACAGATGGGCTAATGAAAGAAGGTATACTTCAAGGTAACCTTTATTTAGTTGGAAAAGGTGATCCCACATTGCTCCCAGCTGATTTTGAAGGATTTACTAGTAAGCTCCGAGAACAGGGTATTAATGAAATTAACGGGGATATACGTGGTGATGACACATGGTATGATGACATCAGGCTTTCAGCAGACTTAAACTGGAGTGATGAGCATTATTATTATGGCTCACAGGTGTCGGCATTAACAGCTTCTCCTAATGAAGATTATGACTCAGGCTCTGTCATCATTGAAGTAACCCCAGGAGCAGTTGGAGAAATACCTACCGTAAATGTAATTCCTGAAACAGATTATGTAAAGGTTACTAATCAAGCAATCACTGCTGAAGTAGCTGAAGATGATGAATTATTTATTACTCGGGAACATGGTGGAAATACCATTACTGTCCGAGGAGCAATTGCGGCAGGTAAAACTCTCAGAAAAGAATGGATTTCTGTATGGGAACCAACAGGCTATGCCTTGGATCTTTTTCAGCGAGCATTAAACAAGCAAGGTATTTCCTGGACAGGAACTGTAAAAACAGGAAAAGCTCCTATAGAGGCGGAGACATTGATTTTCCATCAGTCCATACCTTTGGCTGAATTGCTTGTCCCAGCTATGAAGTTAAGCAATAACGGTCATGGTGAGATTTTGATAAAAGAGATGGGGAAGTTTGTATACGGTGAAGGCAGCTGGGAAAAGGGATTAGAGGTACTAGGGAAAGAACTGATTCGGTTTGGAATGAATCTGGATTCAATGGTCATTAGAGATGGTTCAGGTATATCACATGGTAATTTAATACCGGCAAATGAACTTTCGCTCCTATTATATGCTATCCAAGAGGAAGAGTGGTTTCCGGTATTTTTAAATTCTTTGCCACATGCAGGAGAAAATGAACGAATGGTTGGCGGCACACTCCGAGAAAGAATGAATGGATTATCTGTAAAAGCAAAGACCGGTACAATATTAGGTGTAAGTACATTGTCTGGTTATGCAGAAACGAAACAGGGGGAAAATCTGATTTTCTCTATCATGATTAATAACCTGATTGATGAAGAGGAAGGAAAAGATATGGAGGACAGACTGCTGGAGATTATAATTAATAATTAATGGTGATGTTTGTATGAAATCGATAAAAGGAAAGTATGAACAAGTTCTTGCAGCAAATGATATAAAAATTGCCGGAATTGAATTTATTGAGGATAAGGACAGAAATATTATTACGTATGATATGAATACGAGCACCAATTATAACAATGATGCTGAAGCAAAAAGCGGGATGTACGGGCTTGAAGTTGCTAAGTTTTTAAATAGTGAGCTGAAACAATTGGAAGCAAAGACTGTATTGAAAATATAGAGAGTAAAGCGGCTTCGTTACTGTAAATATTTGGCAATAGGGGGGCGTAGATTTGGGAGGAAAGATTTAAAAAAGCTGTTCAGAGTAGGAGATCCCCTTTTCTGAACAGCTTTGTTTATTAAAGTTCTTTTCCATCTTCAGCATCAGGAAGTGTTTTCTCAAACCCTTTGCGCATTTTTCTGAGCTCTTTTTGCTGCTTTTCCCGAAACTTCGGATCATGCAGGCGTTGTCTGGATTCCATTTGTAAAATTCCATGTTCGCTTTTAAGTGCTTTGAGGAGTGAAAAACACATAAAGATCATTAAAATTGCGAACGGAAATGCTGCAATTAGCATGGCCATTTCAAGTGCCTTTAGCCCGCCTGACCATAATAGAACCGCAGCAGTTCCGGCAAGGATGACCCCCCAGACAAGTTTAACTCCCGTGCCTGGATTTAACTTACCTCCTGTGGTTAGCATGCCAAGTACAAATGTACCGGAGTCAGCAGAAGTTATGAAGAAGGATGCAATCAAGAGCACTGCGACCCCCATAACAATGGCTGCCATAGGCTGTGACTCAAGAAATGCAAATAACGCTACTTCGTTGCCTGCTTCGCTCATTAACTGGTGAATAGAACCGCCTTGAGCCATATCCATTTCCAAACCAGCAATACCGAAAACAGAGAACCAGAAGGCACTGAATATTACTGGTATAGCTGTTACCCCGATAACAAATTCACGAATCGTCCTTCCTCTTGAAACCCGGGCAATAAAGGTTCCAACAAATGGCGACCAGCCAATCCACCAAGCCCAGTAAAAGAGTGTCCATGCATTAAGGAACTCTCTGTCACCCTCAAATGCATTCATGCCTAATGTCATACTTGGAAGGTTTTGAATATAGTTTCCAATTGTTGTTGTAAATGACTCGATCATCTGTACAGAAGAACCGAGAATAAATACAAAAGCCATCAATGCAATAGCAAGAATAATATTTAACCAGCTCAGGTAGCGGATACCCCGGTTAATGCCTGTAGAAGCAGAAAGCATAAATAACCCTGTGATAACTAAAATAACAATGAGATTGGTACCCAGTGTATTTGGAATTCCTTCAAAGGTATAGTTTAACCCAGCTGTAATCTGTGTTGCACCAAGTCCAAGCGATGTTGCAATACCAAATACAGTAGCAAAAACGGCCAGTGTATCAATGGCAATACCCAAGCCCGACTTAGATCGTTCGCCGATCAGTGGCGCAAAAGCGGAACTGATCAAAGCAGGAGCCCGGTGGCGAAATTTAAAATAAGCCAGTGTCAATGCAAGCACTGCATATGTAGCCCATGGATGGAATCCCCAATGGAATAAGGTGTACTGCATGGACTCTTCTGCAGCAGCTATCGATTCAGGTGCAGCAGCAGGAGGTGAGTAATAATGTGTTAGAGGTTCTGTCACACCATAGAATACGAGACCGACCCCCATGCCAGCGGTGAATAGAAATGCAAACCAGGTAAAATAACTATACTCCGGCTTATCATCAGGCTTTCCAAGCTTGATTTTTCCAAATGGCCCGAAGATCAAAAACAGTGCAAGCAAAACAAACCCTGTAGTAACCAATAAATAAAACCAGCCAAATGTCTCTGAAATAAAACCGTCAATCAAGCCTAATACATATTCAACATTCGATGGGAAAAAAGCTCCCCAAATAATAAATACAGATATCAATGCAATAGATACCCAAAAAACGGATGTAACTGCTTTGAATTTAATAATAAGACCTCCCTATGTTTTTTTCGCAGGCTAAGAAAGTATAAAACTTTCTTAGCCTGTGGACTCCGATGATTCGCTCCACCTTAAAGATTTACATAAGTGCAACTAGTGCTTTCGCCTACAAATGTTTTCTAATCAAAACGTTTGTAGTATAACATGAACAGATAATATGTCAATTTTTTCTATATGATGACAAACTCCATAATTTCGTTTGTTGGCTTTTAAAAGCACTTCTCACCGGTTAGTGTTTGAAATCAGACCATCCATTTACAACACTATTCATTTATACTACTTCCTGCATCGTTGCTTGATTATACCCTTCTTTTTATAACATTAATCATAGTCTTTGGTAAAACATTCCGCCTTGTAGCCTCACATTGTTGCACCAGCATTGCTATTTACTCCCAATCCAATTTTATTTCCAGTAACACATTCCTCATGGCTTTAATAATTGTCGATGCAAGGTACGTTTAGTTTGTCCAAGCTGGCAAATTATAATTACAAACTCCAATAAGATGTTGGATCTATGTCATTATTTCATAGACAAAACAGTTAAGTTCAGAAGTGAATTGTATTTCTAATAAATTGAATTTGAAATAAGGTTGGATATAATATTTAGGAGCTAATGGCTATTTACTTAATGGTTTTTTTATCAATGAATTCTGTGGTTCTACAAATAAATAATATAATTCTTAAAACATACATCGAGGAACATTTGTTCTCAATGTGTGTAAAATATGGTATACTATAGATGAAAAATTAAAAAATGGGAGAAGTCAAATGAAATTAATATTAGCTGAAAAACCCTCAGTTGCTAAGAACATAGCTGATGCACTTAAAATAAAAACAAAATATGACGGTTATTATGAAGGAAATAACTATATCATCACATGGGCATTTGGTCATCTCGTTGAGCTATATGATGCCAAAGATTATGACAGTAAGATGGCACGCTGGAAAATGGATAACTTTCCATTTATTCCGGATGAATTTAAATATAAAGTAAAAAGCAATCCGAGGAATAGGCAATATCCGGATAGTGGGGTTCAAAAGCAGTTAAAAACAATCCATACATTAATGAAACGAAATGACGTTAAGATGATCATTTCAGCCTGTGATTATGATAGAGAAGGCCAGCTGATTGGTGACAGTATTATCTATCGAGGTGGCAGACCTAACAAGCAAGTATCTCGTTTACTTCTTAATGAATGGACACCGAAAGAAGTGCTTCAGGGACTTGAGAATATTAATTCCAATGAAACGATGAAGCCTTTAAGAGATGCGGGGATAAGCAGACAATGGGCCGACTGGGTTATCGGAATTAACTTAACTTCTGTCGCTACATTGAAATATCAGAAGGGAAAAGGTAAAGCACTGAATATTGGCAGGGTTCTGCTTCCAACGTTAAAAATCATTTATGATCGTGATAAGGAAATTGAAAACTTTAAACCAGAGGATTATTTTAAACTGATCGCAGTCTTTCAAACGCAGGACGAAAAAGAATACGAAGGTACATATATAGAAGAAAATCGGGAAAAGTTTAAAGAAAAAGAAACATTAGAGGCAGTCCATCAAGCTCTTCAAAACAAACGAGGAATAATCATCGATAAGCAGGTGGAGAAGAAAAAGGAATTTCCCCCATTTCTATTTAATCTATCTAATCTACAAGGGTATATAACGAACAAATACACGGGCTGGACCTCAGATAAAGTACTAAAAGTCGCACAATCACTTTATGAGAAAAAATTAATTACCTATCCAAGAACCTCAAGTATTGCTTTGGAAGAGAGCTTGGTTGGCAAAACAGCAAACGTATTAAAGGCACATGCGGAAGACCTTCCATACAAAGATGAAATAAATTTCATGAAAACCAAAAGGGTATTTAATAATGCAAAGGTGGAAAGTCATAGTGCGATCATTCCTACCTATTTAAAACCAAAACGTCTATCAGCAGATGAACAAGTCGTTTATACAGCAATTAAGAATCGGTTTATCATGCAGTTCATGCCAATTGCTGAATATGAAGAAACAAAATTAACTACAAAAGTGGATGGTTTAGCAGGAGTCTTTTCATCAAAAGGTAAGGTGCAGCTGGTTGAAGGCTGGAAAAAGGTTGACAAGATTCAGTCCAAAGATACTATTTTACCTTTAGTCCATGTTAATGATCATGTTAGCTTACTAGATTCAAAGGTTACAACACACGTGACTAAACCCCCTAAGCACCATACGGAAAGAACATTATTACGTGTAATGGAAACGTGCGGGAAAAGCTATAAGGAAGAAGAAAGTGAAGAGATAATGGGAAGTATTCTAGCTGGATTCAGCATTGGAACTGCGGCTACAAGAGCGGAAACGATTAAGAAATTAAAAAATGTTGGCTATATCACAGCACAAGGGAAAAATCTATTGTCAACAGATCTTGGTAGAAGGCTTGTTGAAACATTTCCTGTACAAAATTTACTCGATCTTGAATTTACCGGACGTTTAGAAAAAGTATTGTCTGATATTCAAAATGGAAAAGCGAATAAACAGGAATTCCTGCACATGGTTTTTAGTTTTACAAATGAATCGGTTGAAACGATCAAAAATGGACAGGATATTACTATCAATGAAATTGCCTCAACTAAAAATACGAATGAGATACTTGGTACATGTCCAGAATGCGGTGGAAAGATTACTGATGGCTATAAGGCTTTTGGTTGCAGTAATTGGAAAAAAGGATGTAAATTTGTTATATGGAAAAATGATAAATTCCTGGAAACTATGAAGAAAAAGCCTACGAAAAAAATGGTAAAAGAATTGTTGAAAGGCAAGCGAGCCTATGTAAAGGGGTTATCAAGTAAAAAGGGGAGCAAATTCAACGCTTATTTACGTTATGAAAAAAATCCGGAGAATGATTACTATAGTTGGAAAATGGAGTTTAAATAAAAGGGTCAGCAGAGCAAATAGCTGCTTACCCTTAACTTATTATTCATTCGATAATTTCAATACATCCAAAAGTTTAAAGAACAATCCAAGGACAATTGCAACAATCGTCGCAAGTCCCATTCCTGTTAATGCAACATCTCCTAATTGAACGGTTGCACCACTGATTCCAATAACCAGTACGACACAGGTAAGAATTAAATTCTGAGATCGGTTATAATCAACCTTTGCTTCAACCAACATCCGAATCCCGCTTGCTGCAATAATACCAAATAACAGTAGTGATATTCCTCCCATAACAGCTGTAGGAATGGAAGAAATTAGAGCAGCAAGTTTACCGACAAAGGAAAGAACAATCGCAATGATAGCCGCACCTCCGATAATCCATGTAGAATATACTCTTGTAATTGCCAGTACTCCAATATTCTCACCATAGGTTGTATTTGGCGTAGAACCAAAGAAACTAGAAATTATCGTAGAAATCCCATTTCCTGCAAATGAACGATCAAGACCGGGTTCTTTCGTCAGATCTTTTTTTACAATGTTACCTGTCACAAATAAATGTCCAATATGTTCAGGTATAAGAACAAGTGCTGCCGGTAAAATAACAAGAATTGCCGACCAGTCAAATTTCATCTGGTAAAATTCCGGCATGGAAAACCAGGAAGCTTCTTTGACAGCAGTAAAATCAACTAATCCAAATAAATAAGCAATGACGTATCCGGCAATAATCCCAATAAGTATTGGAATTATTTTCAAAAAGCCACGGAGAGTTACCCAACAAACGATAGTGATGGCAAGTGTCAGTAATGCGACAATAGCTGTTTTGGGATCCATGGTCCAGGAAGCAACAGCATCTGCTGGAGCAATCCATCCAGCCATCTCAGCCGCAGTTGGTACAAGCTCCAACCCAATAACCGCAACAATTGCCCCCATTGCTGCAGGGGGAAAAATAATATCTATCCATGCAGTTCCTATTAATCTCACAATTAGTGCAACGACAGTGAGCACAATCCCGACTGCAAGAAAGCCCCCTAAAACGTAACTGTACCCATCTCCACCTGCATAGTTCCCCAAAACAACAAATACCGGGGAAATAAATGCAAAACTGGAGCCTAAATAGGCTGGGATTTTCCCTTTTGTAATAAAAATATAGATAAGTGTTCCTATGCCGTTCATTAATAGAATTGTTGCTGGATTGACACCAAATAAAACAGGCACTAAAACAGTTGACCCAAACATGGCGAATAAATGCTGAATACTTAGTGGTAAGCTTTGTAATATAGGAAGTCTTTCATCAACCTGAATTTCTTTATAATGTGCCACTTTTTATCCCCCTTTAAAATAAGGTTCATAGGTACCGTTTTAAAATGGAAAGAGGATTAATATAGAAAAAACACCTTGCCTAACTTGGCAAGGTGTTCCTGAGAATAATAAAAACCTGGAAGAAGACATGCACCTCTATTGGTTTTTATCAAAATACAGATTCCAATCTGTTCCACCTTGCCAGCCTCACAGGACTGGATTAAAGGTAACCGTATGAACTTTTCCTAGATATTATCGCAGTATATTTGGTTTATGTCAATCTTTTTTGATTCACAGTTCAACATGTTTTTTTAAAATTCTTGTGTATGATTCCTCCTTATACATTTAAAATATGAAGTTTATATGATTTCCTTAAAAATAGAAAAAATAGAGTATAATTCATATTTTGATACTTTTAGTCAAAAGTGGCGTATACTATATAGGAGGGCAGCATAATTCGATAAACGGATATTGATATGAATTTAAAGTAAGATGCTAAAATCCCTCTAAAAAAAGGTTGATAAAATGACAAAGGTAATTATAAGTCCTCCGAGTAATCTAGCTGCTGGTACACTATTGTGGATTTATGCAAACAACAAAAAGGTTTATTACAGCAACAAAGGTCATGAAATCAATGAATTTAATGAACATGATTCACACTACTTGGGAGAAATAGAAAAGCTTTGTAAAGATCAACAGCTCTCGGTAGTATCCAGTTTATTAGAAAAGAAAGACAGAATTTATGGTATTTGCTTAAATGAAAATAACCGCCAAAATACGAAGAATATAGATGTGCTATTTTTTCCAACTTGGGATAAATTGTTGAGCTATGCTGAAACGCATTCGAATGAGTTAGAAAAGGTACTTCAAAGGAAAAAAGCGGTAAAACAAAAATGGCTGGAACAAGGCAGACGTTATTTAAAAAATAAAGAGCGACAAAAGAAAATTTAAATTATATCCGCATTACTAGTCGCAAGTAGAGTGAATTATATATAATATTTATTTCCTCAGAAGAACCGAGTCCACTTAGAAGCCTATCGGAAATTATCAAAGCTTGTATCCTAAACTTTAATAAAGGATACAAGCTTTTTTATTTACTTAAAAAGGCAATTCAGTTAGCACTGAGCCTATGCAAATTTATATTATTTCCTGAAGTTGTATTTTTAGTATTTTCCCACTAATTGTCTTTGGTAGTTGATCAACGAATGTAATTTTATTTGGGATGTTGTCAGTGGAAAGCTTTTCTGTTGCATAATTCATTAATTCTTGTTCAGTTACTTCATAGTCTTCTTGAAGAACAATTACCGCATGAGAGACTTCTCCAAGCTTTTCATGTGGTGTTAAAAGTGCGGCAATCTCCTGCACTGCCGGGTGTTTCGATAATACCATTTCGATTTCGGCAGTGGAAATTCCCTTTCTATTATCATTAGTCTTTTGATCTACTACCTTAATGTTTCCATACTCATCTATTGTTCCCATATCGCCAGTGTACATCCACCCATCTATAATACTTCTGCTTGCTATTTCTTCATTATTAGCGATGCCGTCGCCCTTCACGATTATTTCTCCAATTTCCATTCCATTTTGCGCAACATCTTCTCCTTGTTCGTTAACGATACGTACTTTTGTATTGCTCACTATAATCCCACCTTTACTTTAACAAATTACATATAGAGGTTGTTCAAAAAGTCCGGTGAAAATGACACGTCGGGATAGGGAATCTTCGACTAAGTACCAACACGTCCTGGGACTGCGCCAAGGCTCGCCCCACCAAAAACATGGTGTCGAACATCGAAGTCACCATATCATACGAGATGTTCGTTGGCCTGCTTTTTTCGCTCCTTGGAAAAGAAAAGTACCTTTTCCTACGTTTCCTTCACGTATTCATTGCATACGTTTGGTTCTTTGGAAAGGAAGAACCTTTCCTGCGTGCGACGTAATTTCGGGGGAGTTTTCCTAGTTTTCCTTCTGCTCAAAGCTTCACCGACAAGAACTTCTCGGTCCTTTTCTTCTTCCTTTTTGAACACGCACATATAGTGCTATATTTATATAATGAAATTATAACATATTTTTGAAAGCGTTTTACAAAAAATCACCCATGCTTTATAATGCTAAATGTCTATTTATAAAATTTAGTAGTTTTATAATGTTAATGAGGGGTGTGATTTCCGCTGATAAAAGGAAATGGATGGACGGGTAGAAAAATTCCGTAAACGTGTAAACGAATGGACCAAAGAGATGTGGAAGTGAAAGGAAGAGTGCGGCGATATTATTTAATTTTGTTAAGTCTGTTTCAACAGGTTAAGCATCTGTCGGGAGCAGTTTTTTTGTAAACTAGAAAAAAACTAAATAAATCAAGCAATGTTATAATTAAGGTATATGTTGGAGTGCTTATCTTAAAAGAGAGAGAATGTTACGTTACTAGGGAAGAGAAAATTAATCTGGAAGTTACTGAAGTGGTAGATAACTCAACAGATATAGATGATTCTGCTGAAAGAGGAAGACACCATGAAAAGCATTTTTATTCCAATTTCAAAGTATAAGGTAAAGCATGATAAAAGTGATACACTGAAGATAACGGAAAAACCGGATCGGGATTCTACATCACAACCGAATCCACTATCAGGTCAAAAAGCTTGACTCAGATCTGAAATCAAGTCCTGATTCAGACCCGAAGCAAGAACCATAAATAATATAATAAAAATGGAGGAATTTCATGTTAGAAATTGCAGGTCTTACCGCAGTCGTTACAGGTGCAAGCAGTGGAATAGGTTCAAGCATTGCCAAGCATCTTGCCAAAGAGGGAGTAAATGTTGTACTTGCAGCCAGAAGAAAAGAAAAGTTGGATGCTCTTGCTGAAGAAATAAATGGAATGAAGGATGGTCAAGCACTTGCTGTTGAGACGGATGTTGCCATACAAGCAGACATCGATCATTTAGTTCAACAGGCTACTGATGCATTTGGAGATATAGATATTTTCGTAAATAATGCTGGATTAGTCTTAAATGGTGCAATTCGGGATGGAAAAGTAGATAGATGGGATCAGATGATAGACGTAAATATTAAAGGTGTATTATACGGAATAAATTCAGTTTTGCCTGGCATGATAAAACGCTCATCTGGACATATTGTAAATATCTCTTCTGTTTCCGGCCAAGAAGTAACAAAAACAAGTGGTGTGTACAGTGCAACAAAATATGCTGTTCGCGCCATATCGATGGGACTGGAAAAAGAGCTTGCGCGCACCGGGGTGCGTGTAACAAATATTTCTCCTGGAATGGTGAAAACAAAGCGTAATACCAAGAAACTGCCACCTGATCGTAAGCCACTTCAAACAGAGGATATTGCAAGAGCTGTAATGTATGCCGTAACCCAACCTGACTACGTTAATGTAAATGAAATTACCGTAAGACCTGTCTAAAATGTATAAAACGAAGTGTCGTATCCTAGTGGAATGATACAGGTAATAAGAATCTATTAATGAAATAATGTAAAAAATGAAATATAACAATAAAAACATATTTATATCTATTTTCAACAAATTTATTAGCCTATTTAATAAAACTTTGATATTATTGAGATGATGTTATACAGTATTTATAGGTTTAAGCGAATGATTTAATAATAAAATATTCATTTATTCGGGAACGCTTTTACCATATGCATTTAATACTTAGATCAATTTATAGGAAGGTGGAAGTTTCATGAGTTCAAACAAACCAAAAATAGTCGTTCTGGGCGCTGGTTATGCAGGGTTAACCACGACTAAGCGTTTAACTAAAATGTTGTCTCCAGAAGAAGCGGAGATTGTATTAGTTAACAAACATAACTATCATTATGAATCAACATGGCTGCATGAGGTGGCTGCAGGAACGATTAATCCAAATCAGGCCCGTGTTATGATCAGTGATGTAGTAAGTCCGAAGAGAGTAAGACTAGTCTATGATGCGGTTGTCGAAATTAAAAAAGATGAAAAACGTGTCGTATTGGAAAACAGTGAAATTTCATATGATTATCTTGTAGTAGCGCTTGGTTTTGAATCAAATGATTTTGGAATTAAAGGAATGGCAGAATATGCATTTGCGATTGAGGACATCGACTCCAGCCGTTTAATCAGTGAACATATAGAATACCAATTCGCAAAATACAGCCATAACAAAAATGCTGAAGATGACAGCCTGAATATTCTAGTCGGTGGTGCTGGATTCACGGGTGTTGAATTTGTTGGTGAGCTTGCTGAGAAAGTACCAGAATTATGTAAAAAATATGATATCGACCGCAATAAAGTTCGTATTATCAATATTGAAGCAGCACCATCCATCCTACCAATGTTTGATAAAGAGCTCGTTTCCTATGCGCAAAAATCACTTGAAGACCGTGGGGTAGAATTTATGATTGGTGCTCCAATTTCTGAGTGTACCCCTGAAGGATTCATTGTAGGTGATGATAAAGAATTAATTAAAGCCGGTACTGTAGTTTGGACAGGCGGGGTAAAAGGAAGCTCTGTACTCGGAAACTCCGGTTTTGAACTTGTAAAAGGAAAGGTAAATGTGAACAGTGATCTTCGCATGCCTGAAGAAGAAAATATTTTTGTGATTGGCGATTGTTCATGGGTTTGGAACAAAGAAGCAGATCGTCCATACCCACCAACAGCTCAATTAGCAATGCAAGAAGCCGATGTTGTAGCAGCTAACCTTAAAGCATTAATTACAAATCAGCCATTAAAAGATTTTGTATTTGATGATAAAGGAACAGTGGCTTCTCTAGGAATTTCTGATGGAATTGGAAATGTACTGTCTGGTTATAAACTTCAAGGTAAATCTGCTGCTGCAATGAAAAAGGTAGTTGATAACCGCTCATTATTTATGATGGGTGGACCTATGCTTGTACTGAAAAAAGGGAAAGTGCGCCCATTCTAATAGTAAATGATAATATAATAATAAAGGTTCAAACAAGGAGGTAATTATTAAATGAAAAATGCATTTTGCACAATATTACTTCTACTTGCAGCTGTAGTAGGATATCGAATGGCAAATGATTACATGGAAGATTCAAGAGATTTTCGTTAATGAATGAAGGTCACCTGGTTTAGGTCAGGTGATCTTTATTTTTGCTTAGGAAATTATAAAATTTAAATGCTGTGGATAACTTAGTTGCCGGAATAGAGCTACGTCTAGCTCCAACGTTATGTCCGTGAGAAGAGCTCTCATGGACAATTCGGGCATGGAATCGTGTGGTTTTGTCCGTGAGAAGAGCTCTCATGGACAATTCGGGCATGGAATCGTGTAGTTATGTCCGTTGGAGGCGTAAAAAGTAGCGAACCCCTCTGCCAAAGCGATGCTCCCTTAGCCCAAAATCCATGAACTATCCCCTACTGTTAATGAAAAGACTATGAAAAAATTCTATCGCGTAGATGATTGATTGTATAAATGAACAAAAGACTTTTTATTAGTCTAAATTAATTGAAAATAACTAAAAATAGGAGCATTATAGAAGTAACAGTGATAAACATCACAGCGATAGTGAAAACCCTAAGTTATTATGGAGTGGAAGCGGAGGGGATTGTAATGAATACAGGACTATTAATATTTTTAATTGTATTATTTATTGCTGCACTGGGGGGAACATTTTTTGCGTTTAAACAAGAAGAGAATAAGATGAAAAAGTACGAGGAACAGGGACAAACGGTGCAGGATGAACTAAAACGCTCTATTGAATATGAAACAAGTTCGCTTAAATCTGATGTGCCTATACAAATATGGATCTATGTGATCACAATAGTATTATCGTTAATTGCGTTTGCTATTTATCTTTTTTAATCAGCCAGGAGAAATCCTGGTTATTTTTATGCCCTTTTTCTAATACTAAAAATAAACGAGGAGGAAACGAAATGAGAGTTGCTGTTTTAATTTTTCTGTTATTATTTTTTTCTATAAATCATGTTTTTGCAGAAGTGGAATTTAATGATAATAAAATAATCTTGGATAAATTGGAAATTAAACAATATTCCCTTCCGTATATGGATGATCTTTTTATTGATGAGAAAAAATTAACTTTTTTGATGGATATATTACAGGAAAAGATTTATAAAGCTCCAAGTAATGCTGCATTAAATAAAAATGGAAAAATAATCAAGGAGAAGCCTGGTGTTACAATTGACAGGGATAAATTTAGTGTATTATTTCGCAACATGTTTTACAGTAGCAGTAATATAAAAATGGAAGTTCCAAAAAAGCTTGTTTATCCTAGAGTGGATACTGCATTGTTACAGGAAATAAAAGTAAAAGAACTGGGAAGCTATGTTACTCATTTTAAGAAGAGTAATCTGGAACGATCCCATAATATATCACTTGCTGCAAAGGCAATTAATAATTCTGTTGTCTTTCCCGGTGAGATATTTTCCTTTAATGAAATTGTTGGTGAACGGACAAAAGAAAGAGGATATAAACGTGCTCCTGTAATTGTAAAAGGAGAATTGGCAGAAGATATTGGTGGCGGAATATGTCAGGTCTCATCCACTTTATTTAATGCAGTAGATCTAAAAGGCATACAAATTATTGAAAGGTATGAACATAGCAGAAGCGTGCCATATGTGCCGCCAGGTCGTGATGCCACTGTTAGTTGGTGGGGGCCGGATTTCGTGTTTAAGAACATGTATAACCAACCTGTTTTAGTAAGGGCATATTCGGAAAATGGGAATATGCAAGTCAGCCTTTATTCTTCAGAGGATGTAGAATATTTTTCCGGAAAATAAAATCCGTTTTCTTTAGGATTAATCCGACAAGCCTCTCCACATTGATTTACCGGAACAAGCTTCCTGTTAGCCGCGATTTTTTTATAAATAAAATCACCCAGCCCAATCCATCTCAAACCATACATAAATGGAAGTAGGATCCACATTAAAGGTAATAACTTTGCAATTTCGATCAAAGCATTAAATCCATTAAACCATTGCCCTTCATGATGTACATGCAAACTTGTTTCCATTTCGACAGGATAGTCCCTAATGGAACGAAATGATTCAAATGAAAGTTTATTTCTCCAGTCTATTTTTTTCCAAAGGGTTGATGAGGTTTTGCACATTTTACAATAGCTATCATAGAATACGATCATTTTTATCCCTCCATTCTATCTTTATTTTATCATTATATGATAATAATTCCAATTTACTTATTTAGCGGTAAAACCTTTTAGAAAACAGGGAAATACTGTTACACTAAGAAAAAGAGAAAGATAGGAGCAGTGTTAGATGGATATTTTAAATTTGGATGAAAAAATAAAAGAAATAATAACAGCTGAAAACAAAAGTGATTTAGAAGTAATTGTAGAAGAATTTAAGCGAAATCATTTCCCCAATGTATTATCTAAATCAAAGCAATGTAGAGAAAAGTTTAGCACAGATGAAAGGCTCACGAAATTATTAGCTATTGTTGAAGCAGTTAGTCATGCACAGATAGGAGAAAACAAAGCTTCTGCTGAAATTATGACCAAGCTTTATCAGTCATCTTCTAAGAAGAAGCATGATGAGTTGATTTTATATGCTGAATTAGCATTTATGAGTGACTATCGACTTGCCCGGAGAATAATGTCTGAGGCTGTCAAGCAAATGGAAGATGTGGGAGAAACTGACAGGATAAAGCTTGCTCGCGGTTTTTTAGTGTTGGGTGAAGCAGAAGAAAATCTGGAAAAATTCACACGTGCAATCAAGTATTATCAGCGTGGTCTAACTTATTTTCAGGAAGATGATAATCGTGATAAATACATGATCTTGTTTTTACATTTTAAGCTTGGTGTATTATATTCGACGGTTAATAACGCAGAAAAAGCAATTAATTATTTAAATAAAACAATTAAACTTGCTGGAAAAGATCAGCCTGAAATGAAGATTAACAGCCTTGTCAGTATTGCTAAAACCTATGGTAGTAAGGGTGAGGAGGAAAAAGCCTATGCTTATTTAACCGAAGCAATTGATTTGCTTGATGACTCTTCCTTAGCTGAAACAATGGTGCATGCTGAAGCATATACAGAGTTGGCCTTTTATTACTTTAATCAATCAAGGCTTGAGGAAGCAATACCAAATTATACAAATGCAATAGAAATTTATTTAAAACTTCCTTATTCTGCAAGAAAGTTAGGAATGATTTATATGCAATATGCTTACTGTCTGGAACATAAAAAAGAGCCGAACCAAACACTTGCAGGTAAAAAATATGAAAAAGCGATTGAAAAGCTTGAAAAAACAGATGATCGGGAACTGCTGGAAAATGCGCTTGCTGATGTTATTTCATTTTTCGATAACACCAACAATCCCAGAAAGAAAAAGTATTTCGAAAATAAATTTGTGAAAATGACGAACACGCACTAAAAAGATTAGATTGACAAAACAAATAGATTACTATAATATCAAAATTGATAATGATAATCATTTTCAATTAGGAGGGTGAAGGCAATTGAGTTAGTGGATGTAATGCGTAACAGACGTACAATCCTTGATTACAAGTCAGAAAAAGTTGATAGGGATTTACTATTGGAGTTATTCAATCACGCTGCATATGCACCAAATCATCATATGAAACAGCCATGGAGGCTAAAAATATATGAGGATCAGGCGCGTTCTTCATTTGGCGAGAAGATTGTTGATAGTTACATAAGACTAAAATTATTAAAAACGTCAAATGAAGATAAACTAAATAAAGCAAGAAAATCCTATGATCGTTTTTTTACCTCTGTTCCGCATCATGCGCTTTTTTATATGGATAAAGAGGATAATGGCGGCTATGTAGATGATGAGAATATTGCAGCAGTCTGCGCATTTATTCAAAACTTTCAACTGGTTGCTTGGGAGAAGGAAATCGGAACGATGTGGACAGCGAAGCAAACGTTGTTAGATGAAGTATTTATTCGTGATATTGGCTTATCTCCTGAAAAACATAAGCTAATAGCGGTGGTACAAATTGGTTATCCTAATAAAATACCAAAAGTAAAAGAACGAACGCAAATAGAGGAAAGTATTGAGTGGATAAATGAGGAGTGGGACAGATGAAAAAAACATACTTGCTATTCTTTCTTTTCATCATACTGGTCTTAGCTGCATGTGGTGGCAATGATGATACAGAAGGTACTGCTAATGAATCAAAGTCTGAATCAGCTAATAATGAACGAACAATTACTATAGAGGATGCAATGGGGGAGCAGTCAATCGAAGGAACACCGGAAAATATTGTCGTTTTAGAGTGGTCCTATGCTGAAGATTTACTTGCACTGGGAATTCAGCCTGCAGGGGTTGCGGATTTGGATGGTTTCCATCAATGGGTCAATATTGAGGCGGAATTTGATGAAAGTGTTGAAGATGTTGGTACACGACAAGAGCCGAATTTAGAGGCGATTTCCCGCTTGGATCCCGATCTGATAATAGGAGTCCAATTTAGACACGAACAATTTTTGGACAGTTTAAAAGATATTGCGCCAGTTGTTACATTTGCTCCATATGGTGAAGAAGCAGTACAGGATCATTATCAAAATATGATTAATGAATTTCAAACAGTCGCGAAGATTGTGGATAAAGAAGCGGAAGCGAAAGAGATTCTTGCAAATTTAAACAGTTTTACAGAAGAACAAATAGAGCGAGTTGCTGCAGCAGGATTAGAAGGATCAAAATATATTACTACACAGGCTTTTACGGCACAAAATACGCCGACATTGCGTTTGTTTACAGATAACTCGATTGTAGCTCAGGTTATGAGTAATCTAGGCTTTGAAAATGCCTATCAATCTGATAGCGTTGAAATATATGGCTATAGTGAAGTAACTGTTGAAGCACTACAAAATTTTCAGGAAGAAAATCTTCAATTCCTATACATTGTACAGGAAGAAGATAATATTTTTGCTGATCAGCTTAAAGGAAATCCGGTTTGGGAGAATTTAAGCTTTGTACAGGAAGGAAATACACATCAATTACCTGGTGATACGTGGACATTTGGTGGAGTTTTATCGACAGAAGTACTTACAAAGCAATTAGTCGATGCAATGGTAAGTGAGTGATTTGATGGATCAAACTTTAAAAAAATCAATGGTCGCGGTTCTTACCTTCGGTGGTGGAGCCGCCCTTTTATGTCTTTTAACATTTATTCATATTAATCAGGGCAGTGTATCGATTTCAGTTGGGTCAGTTATCGATGCCATTTTTGCTCCGAAAGATACATTGGAGCACCATACGGTTCGAATTTTAAGATTGCCTAGAGCAGTGATGGGGATAATTGCAGGTGGGGCACTGGCGGTTGCTGGTGTTATTTTACAAACCACTACAAAAAATCCGTTAGCTTCAGCAAGTACTTTAGGTATCCATTCGGGTACTTACTTTGCAGTTGTTATTAGTACGGTGTTTTTTCCTGCTGCTTTACTTGGCAATGGAATAATTGCAGCTTTCTTAGGTGGCATTTTCACATTTTTCATTGTATTTATACTTTCAGGGGGAAATAAGGCAACCCCTGTTCGAATGGTGTTAGCTGGAATGATTGTCACTTTCTTATTTTCATCTTTGACAAGTGTCTTGCAAATATTTTATGAGAATGAGACTGCCGGTATTTTCTTATGGGGTTCAGGTACACTGGTACAAAACGATTGGAGTGGTGTGAATTTTTCGTTTCCCTTTGTTCTTATTTCTATGGTTGTAGTATTGTTTATGACATTTAAATTGGATACATTGACATTGGGTGATGATGTTGCAACAGCACTTGGCCAGCATGTTAATCGTGTAAAGTTTGTTTCCATTATTGCAGCAGTTTTATTAACGTCTGTTACAGTAAGTGTTGTTGGACCAATTGGTTTTGTTGGTTTAGTTGCTCCACATATTATTAAATTAATCGGGTATCGAAAACATTTGCCATTAGTGATTGCATCGTTCCTTTGGGGAGGCAATGTACTATTGCTTGCAGACATATTAGCCCGAGTGATTGATCCGTCGTTTTCAGAGCTTCCGGTTGGGGCAATAACGGCATTAATTGGTGCACCATGGTTAATATATTTAGTACTTCGCATGAAAAAAACAAAATATGGGGAAGAAAATTCATCTATTCTAGCTGGAAAAGTTAAGACAGGATTGTCGCTCAAAGTTATATTGCCGGTTTTAATGTTAGCTACTCTTGCTGTGTTGGCTATCAGTTTAGCTTCTGGAAATGATGGGTTTGAACCAATTATAACCTTTCAGGCACTATTTGGAGAAACTGATGAATTTATGAGAAATTTAATTCTTGATCTTCGATTACCACGTGCACTTGTGGCTTTATTCAGTGGAATGGTGCTGGCAGTTAGTGGATTGATTTTTCAGGGAGTTTTGCGTAACCCACTAGCTGATCCATCAGTAATTGGAATTACTTCTGGGGCTGGAGTAGGTGCTCTATTAACGATGTATGTATTTGGGGTATCCGCTATATGGATACCGGTTGGTGCAATGATTGGTTCCTTTGTTTTCTTTATTATGGTTATGATGCTGGCAATCCGGGCAGCTTTTCAACCGACAATATTAGCCTTGTTAGGTATAGGTGTATCTGCATTTGGATCAGCAATTATTCAGATTTTGGTTGTACAAGCAGATATGGGCGTTGCTTCAGCATTAACATGGTTGTCTGGAACTACTTACGCCAAGGGATGGTCCGAGTTGTTTAATTATCTAATATGGCCAGCCATTATTCTTTTTCCAATCCTATTTATGAAGATTCGAATTTTGGATACGTTGTCTTTAGGTGATGACACAGCACGGGGCTTAGGGGTTAGAGTAATGTCTACACGTTTTCAATTAGCGTTTCTGGCAACAGTTCTGGCGGCGTTTAGTGTAGCCGCTGTTGGTGCAATTGGCTTTGTGGGGTTAATCGCACCACATTTTTCCCGGTTGCTCGTTGGACCAGCTAATCAACGATTATTACCTGTTACCCTATTTATTGGAGGATTGTTATTGCTGATTGCAGATGTGTTTAGTCGAACCTTGCTTGCGCCAAATGAGATTCCAACAGGTATTCTTGTTGCGATAATTGGAGCTCCTTATTTCTTGTGGTTGATGAAGAAAAGAGCATAAATGTATTTAAAAAAGTCCTGGAATGAGATCCCTTCTCTAAATCTATTACTGGGACTTTTTTATGTTAAAAGGTAGTTCGAAGTTAACTATCAAAGCCAATTCAATAAAAAATGGGGTAGCATTTTCATTCAGAAAATGCTACCCCATCATTATTTTTATTAACCTTCTTTGTGTACTTCTAATTCAAAGTTGATTGATACGTCTTCACCTACGAGAACTCCACCGGTTTCAACAGCAGCATTCCAAGTCAAGCCAAATTCTTTTCGGTTTATTTTAGTTTTACCGCTGAATCCAGCTACTGTACTACCACCCATTGGGTCTTTGCTTTGTCCTTCGTAATCAACGTCAATTGTAACTGGTTTAGTTGTTCCGCGAATGGTTAGGTCACCTGTTACATCATAGTTGCTGTCTGATTTCTTCTTAATGTCCGTAGCAACAAATGTGATTTTTGGATGATTTTCAGCATCAAAGAAATCAGCTGAACGCAAGTGGTTATCACGGTCTTCGTTTCGTGTATTAACACTTGCCGCATCAATTGAAACTTCAATTTTTGAATCTGTTAGGTCTTCAGGATCTGCTTCAATTACAGCATCAAAATCCTCAAATATACCTTTCGCTTTAGAAATCATCATATGCTTAACAGAAAATCCTACTTCACTATGAACTGTGTCTACTTTCCAAGTTGTTTTTGCCATTGTAATCCCTCCAAAAGTTATATTAAATATGTTACTTACTTTATGTTACTAAGTATATTGTCTTGAATTCAAAATGTCAAGTGTTTTTACACTTCGTATTTAAAATGCCCTTGTATATTAAATTTAACCACTTTTCAATACGTTTTCTTTTAAAATAAACTGTTTCTGGTGCTAAGATTCTAATATTTCGTTATAATAGAAAAATAGGGTAAAAAAATAATCCATATTTTTAAGGAGCGATTTTATGCAACAAACGTATAATCCAACTTGGGATTTACAGGTGATTTTCCCCGGTGGAAGTGAATCTGAACAATTTCATACATATGTAACTAACATACAGAATGATATGGAAGAGCTTTTAACAGCAGTTAACAGTTTAAACTCAGATCAGGAACTAGAAGAAAAATTAATTGAGATTGTCAAACAACTTGAAGATACAACGAAAAAATTGCGTGAAGCATTTGCATTCGTAAGCTGCTTAAGCGCACAAAATGTAAAAGACGAAAAAGCCAGTTTGTTAGTAGGTAAGAGAAGTGCGTTAAAGGCAGAAATGGACGAGATCCGAACAATTTTTGAGCAAAAGCTTGCTGTAATTGATGACCGAGCATGGAAAGGACTTTTAAAACATCCGGATCTGAAGGAATTAGCATTTGTATTAAATGAAAATAGAGAAAGAGCAAAAGAACAATTAGCAGTGGAACAGGAAGTGTTAATGAATGATCTTGCAGTTGATGGTTATCATGGCTGGAGTCAAATGTATGACACAATAGTTGGAAATATGAGTGTGGAAATAGAAGAGGATGGAAAGGTTAATTCCTATTCTGTTGGACAGGCTTCCAATAAATTAAGTAATCCAAATCGTGCTGTACGTAAGCATGTGTATGAGCAGTTGGGCAAAGCCTGGAGAGGACAATCTGATTTAATTGGTCAAACGTTAAACCATCTGGCAGGTTTCCGATTGCAAAAGTATAAACATCGAAACTGGGAAAATGTATTAAAAGAACCACTGGCTATTAATCGAATGAAGCAGGAGACGCTGGATGCCATGTGGACAGCGATAACAAATAATAAAAAACATTTCGTGGCATATTTAGAGAAAAAAGCTGATTTATTAGGGTTAGAAAAATTAAGTATGTACGATATTGGTGCACCATTATCAGACACAGTAAAAACTTCCAGCTACACAGAAGGAGCAGACTTTATAGTTGATCATTTCCGTGAGTTCAGTCCAAAGATGGCAGACTTTGCTCAAGCTGCATTTGAAAAAAGATGGATTGAAGCAGAAGATCGACCTGGTAAGCGACCAGGAGGATTTTGTACAAGTTTTCCAGACAGTGAACAAACACGAATTTTCATGACTTATTCTGGTACCTCATCCAATATCTCGACGCTTGCCCATGAACTGGGTCATGCATATCATCAGCATGTGATGAATGATGTTAATGGTTTAAATCAAGGATATGCGATGAATGTAGCAGAAACTGCATCCACATTTGCAGAAATGATTGTTGCGGATGCCTCTGTAAAAAATGCACAAAACAAAGAAGAAAAATTAGCACTACTGGAAGATAAAATACAGCGCAGTATCGCATTTTTCATGAATATCCATGCACGCTTTATTTTTGAAAATAACTTTTATGAAGAGAGAAAACAAGGTTTGGTTTCGGTAAATCGTCTGAATGAACTAATGATAGCGGCACAGAAAGAGGCATATAGTGGTGCAGTTGAGAATTATGATCCGAACTTCTGGGCTTCCAAGCTACATTTTCATATTACCGGAACACCGTTTTATAATTTCCCCTATACATTCGGATATTTGTTCAGTCTTGGTATCTACGCATATGCCAAGAAAAAAGGCGGTAGCTTCGAGGACGACTATATTGCATTGTTACGTGATACCGGCAGAATGAATGTGGAGGAATTAGCTGAAAAGCATTTGAATGTCGATGTAACAAAAACAGACTTTTGGGAAAATGCAATTCAATTATGTGTTGAGGATGTTGAAGAATTTCTATCCCTTTAGTAAATTTGTTATTATTTGAAAAATACGTTATAATATAAGTAACAATAAAAGCATAATGATAAAAGCCTTCAGGGGGAGCCATTTGGCTGAGAGTGAACATTTTGTTCTTACCCTTTGAACCTGTTAGTTAGTACTAGCGTAGGGATGGTGGTTTTTTTGATGGATAAAAGTAATGTGAGCGGATTCTCCCCATCAGGAAATCTTCCCCTTGGCATTGCTTTTTTTGTGTTTTAAAAAAATCAGAAATTAGCTTTAGAAAGGGGAAGAAATTCTTATGAGATCGAAACGTACATTGTTTTTAATTGAAGTGGCGATATTTGCAGCAATGGCATTACTCCTTGATATTCTGCCGTTTTTATCATTTAAAGTATGGGCCCAAGGTGGCTCTGTATCGTTTGCAATGATACCAATATTTATTGTGGCATTTCGCTGGGGAGTGAAGGGCGGTATTCTGGCTGGACTCCTCTGGGGGGGATTACAGTTGTTATTCGGACCGGCGATATTCACACCTTTACAAGGATTTTTGGATTATATCGTCGCATTCTCTGTGCTGGGACTGGCGGGGATTTTTGCGAAACCAATACAGAATGCTATTAAGGAGGAAAAGGCGATTGTGAGTCTCTCTTATATTCTTTTAGGAACATTGCTTGGGTCGGGGTTGCGGTTTTTGGCCCATTTCACGGGGGGGATTGTATTCTTTGGTGAATATGCACCTGAAGGACAGCCTGTTTGGATATATTCTTTGATTTATAATGGTTCTTACATGTTGCCAGGATTCCTAATCAGTGGAGTTATTGTGTATTTTTTATTTTATAAACAGCCAAGAGCTTTGCTAAACACCGTTTAACCAATTGAAAATCTGCTCACATTAAGGTAATCTCATAGATACAGAGATTACCTTTTACTATTTTGGGAGATGATTTTATTTGCGTGAATTAATAGGTAAATGTATATCATGTGGGAAAAATGTTTATTGTGAAAATGGCTTTTTTGATGGGGTACATGAAAACGGCAAGCTGCTCTGTAATGAATGTGCAGATAAAGAGATCAAAAATAAGAATTAGATAATCAAGGAGGATAAAGGATAATCTATTACTATAAAAGGATTATCCTTTTTAACTGTTTAGCGTACTATAAAATTAAATAATCGGTTTGTTCTACCATTCTTATGTGACAGAATATAAACATCATCTTTGTTTACACCTTTATCTTTCAATATACGTACATCAGTTTTTCAGTTGTTCATCAGATAAATATTCTCTAATAAATGATTCAAATGATCTCCTTCGCATATTACAAATATATTCCCATTTTTGTAACGGTTAAACATAGATTTATTAACATTGACCAGTAGCGTTTCTTTTCTCCTTTGCATAGGCTATAGCACTATTCATCAGGAGAGGAAGAGCTGAAATGGAGCTTACGTTATCCCATTGGTTATATGGGCTATTCACACTAATAATTATTGGTACGATGATTTTTCGTAAAGGGGTAGTATTGCCTTCGTTACTCGGCACATTTGTAATTGCCTGGGTTTATAAGGGCAGTCTAATTGATGGATTTACAGGTATATTTAATGCCAATTTGGTGGCTGCAAAAGAGCTTTTCAGTATCTTTTTAATTATTACTTTTATGTTGGCACTACTGCATTCATTGCGAGATTTAGGGGCAGATCGAAGAATGATACAGCCAATTCAAAAAATGATGGTCAATGGCCATGTATCATACTTTGTTTTAGTTGGAGTAACCTATGTAATTTCATTATTCTTTTGGCCGACTCCTGCTGTTCCATTGATATGTGCATTACTTGTTCCTGCGGCAGTAAGGTCAGGGTTGCCAGTAATGACAGCAGCAGTTGCGATCGCTCTTGCCGGTCAGGGGATGGCACTGTCCTCCGATTATATAGTCCAGGTAGCCCCAAGCTTATCTGCTGTATCAGCTGGGATTGATACAGCCTTGGTTGCAGATAAGGCACTTGTTTTATCATTAATTGCTGGTGGAGTTGCGATTCTTTTAGCATATTTCATGTACCGAAAATCGATTCGTTCCAACTATGATAAATTAAATGAAAAGGACTTACAAAACATGCAATCCACCACGGAATCAGCTAATACAGCATATACTAAGAATTTGTCTAAGTGGAGTAAATTATTTGCTGTTGTTGTTCCTTTAGCGTTATTGGCAGTTGTAATTTACATGGTGTACGAAAAGCTTTTATCAGGAAGAATGAGTGGATTTGAAGGTGGAGATGGTGCTGCATTTGTCGGTGGTGTTGCTGTTATTCTACTATTATTGTCTACAGTAGCTTTTGGAAAACAGCATGCCCTTGATTATATCAGTAATCATATAACAGATGGATTTGTATTTGCTTTTAAAGCGATGGGACCGGTCATACCAATTGCTGGGTTCTTCTTTTTAGGAAGCTCGGATTTTTCCGGGAATATTTTAGGGGTGGAAGAAAATATGCCTGCCTTGTTATTTGATCTTGTACAATCTACACAGGAATTTTTGCCACAAAGCGCATTATTGGCTGCATTAAGTGTGTTAGTAATTGGAATAATAACTGGACTAGACGGTTCTGGTTTTTCAGGTCTCCCTCTAACTGGGGCAATAGCAGCATCGCTGGAAAACAGCTCTATTGATGCAGGTACCTTAGCAGCAATTGGGCAAATGGGGTCAATCTGGACAGGTGGAGGAACGATTGTTGCATGGTCTTCACTTATCGCTATTGCAGGATTTTGTGGTGTATCCGTTATGGAGTTAGTTCGAAAAAACTTTATACCTGTTATTATCGGGCTTGTCTTAGCCACACTTGCAGCTGTATTCCTGCTTTAAGAAATAACTCAAAATAAAAAAATCAATAATTGAAAACGAAGTCTTCAGTCATTTTTTGAGTTTGATTAAAGCGTTTTCATTGGTCACTTTATTTTTCTTTTGTTACACTTTATAGTAGATCAATTTTAGTCGCAGATGGAGGTAGTACTACATGGTAAATCAAACAGGATTAATTGTTGAAAAATCATTAAATGCATTATTGGATGATGAAGCATTTCTGCCCGAATTACAGGGTTCTTTAAGGGAAAAGGCATTTACATCACTGATTTCGATTCTTTCCACACCTAACCACGTGAATAAATCATTTTTGCGAGTAGCATTGGAAAATGGAAATGTTGTGCGGATTCCAGCTTTTCGTGTACAGCATAACAATATTTTGGGCCCATACAAGGGGGGAATTCGCTTTCATGAATCGGTTAATGAAGGGGAAGTAATTAACTTGGCAGCATTAATGACACTTAAAAATGCGTTGCATGATGTCCCATTTGGTGGTGGAAAAGGTGGAGTTGTCATCAATCCAAGAGATTATGAAGTGAAGGATCTTAATTTAATTTGTAGGAAATATGTTCAGTATTTTAGTCAAATCATTGGTCCAGATAAGGATATTCCAGCACCAGATGTCGGAACAAGTGCAAGGGAAATGGACTGGATGATGGGAGAGTATAAAAGCATTCATCCAGGGAAGAATTATCGGGGAAGCTTTACAGGAAAAAGCGTCGAAAATGGTGGGTCTTTAGGTAGAAAAGAAGCAACAGGAAAAGGTGTTTACTTTACATTCCGTTATTTAATGCATGATTTTATTAAGCAGCAGCATGAATGGCTGTCAGAACGAAAGAATACTTTTGCGAAAACTGCTTTAGCTCATTATGATAAATCATTAACATTGGCTTTTCAGGGCTTTGGGAATGTGGGGTCTGCAGCTGCTCTAGAGGCTTATCAATGTAATAATCTAAATAACAAAATCGTAGCAGTAAGTGACCGTAATGTAACTCTTTACAATTCAGACGGACTTGATATACCGGAATTAGCTAAATTTACTGCCAAAAACAAAGGAGATTTACCTGTTGATGATACACAATTAAAAGAAGCAGGTATAAAGGCTGTCGTCAAGGATCGATCGGAAGTACTGAGTCTGGATGTTGATGTTTTATTTTTAGTTGCATTAGGGAATCAGGTTCATAAAGATAATAAGGAAGATATTAAAGCTCCAATTATTGTAGAAGGGGCAAATGCACCGATTACAGGTGAGGCTGATAGTTATTTAAATGATAAGGGAAAAGTAATCATTCCAGATATTTTAGCAAATGCGGGTGGCGTAATTGTTTCTTACTTTGAATGGCTGCAGGGAAGAGAAACACAATTTTATTCCGAAGAGGAAGTTTTTAGAAGGCTTTTCAATAAAATGCAGGAAACATTTGATATTGTATTGCCACAATACTTTGGTGACCATTTTCCTTTAAGGCAAAATTGTTATATACATTCGGTTATGAAAATATCAACCATATTATATCGTCAGGGTAAGCTTTATTAACGTATTAAAATGAAAAGACATTCTACAATATTCGGGATGTCTTTTTTGGTGTTTATTCAAATAATTATAATAATTCAGGTTTCGAAATGGTTATTTACGGGGATTGTACATATAGATAATAAAGTCCATTAAATAAAAGGGGAGGAGTAAAAATGCAAGAACATATCGTTGTAACAATTAACGGTTCGGAATATTTAGCTGAACCTGGCCAGAATCTGCTGGATTTAATTAACACAACAGATCAATTTGTTCCACAAATCTGTTTTAACGAATCACTCGGTCCTGTGCAAACATGTGATACTTGTATGGTAGAAGTAGATGGAGAGATTGTACGGGCATGTGGGATGCAAATCACCACTGCAATGGAAGTAAACACGGTTATTGAGACATCAAAGAAAGCACAAAAAGAAGCACTTGATCGTATTTTGGAAAATCATGAATTATATTGCACTGTTTGTGATTATAATAATGGAACTTGTGAAATTCATAATACCATAGCTGAATTTGGGTTGGAGCATCAATCACGTCCATTTCAACCTAAACCATATGAAGAAGATCATTCAGGGTCATTTTACCGCTATGATCCTGATCAATGTATTCTATGTGGAAGATGTGTTGAAGTGTGTCAGGATGTCCAGGTTAATGAAACCCTTTTAATCGATTGGGAGCGTGATCAGCCTCGGGTTATCTGGGATAATGATGTTCCGATTGATCAGTCGTCCTGCGTTAGCTGCGGACAATGTGTGACCGTTTGTCCCTGTAATGCTCTAATGGAGAAGCCAATGCTGGGTGAAGCAGGATTTATGACGGATCAATCACCAGGTTTATTGCGTTCAATGATTGATCTTACGAAGAAAACGGAATCGGGTTATGGTCCTTTATTTGCTATTTCAGATACGGAAGCAGCCATGAGGGAAGAAAGAATTGTAAAGACAAAAACCGTTTGTACATATTGTGGGGTAGGATGTACATTTGATGTCTGGACGAAGGATCGCAAAATTTTAAAAGTTGATCCTCAAAAAGACTCGCCAGCAAATGGGATTTCTTCCTGTGTTAAAGGGAAGTTTGGCTGGGATTATGTGAATTCACAAGAACGGTTAACACGTCCGTTAATTCGGAAAGATGACTATTTTGTTGAAGTGGAATGGGAGGAAGCGCTAACGCATGTTGCAAAGCGTTTTAACGAAATTAAAAAAGAAAAAGGTCCTGATGCACTTGGCTTCATATCTTCTTCCAAAGCAACTAATGAAGAATCGTATTTAATGCAAAAATTTTCCAGACAGATTATTGGAACAAACAATGTGGATAATTGTTCACGATATTGTCAGTCACCAGCAACCAAGGGACTTTTTCGGACAGTAGGGCATGGGGGAGATTCAGGTTCGATTGATGATATTGCTGAGGCGGAAATGGTTATTATAATTGGATCAAATACAGCTGAATCTCATCCTGTACTGGCATCAAGAATAAAGCGCTCTCAAAAGTTGTTCGGACAGAAATTATTTGTTTTTGATCTTAGAAAGCATGAAATGGGACAACGTGCTGATCGATTTGTTCAGCCAAAAAGCGGTACGGATTTAGTCTGGCTTTCTGCTGTTACAAAATATATTATTGATCAAGGCTGGGAAAATCGAGTTTTCATTGATAAATGGGTTAATGGTTTTGAGGAATATAAGGAAAGTTTAAACAAATTCACCTTAGAATATGCGGAAGAACTGACAGGTATTTCTGAGGTGGAATTAATTGAAATAGCTAAAGAGATTGTAAACGTTGAAAAATTAGCAATCTGCTGGGCGATGGGAGTAACACAGCATCAACTTGGAAGTGACACGAGCACCGCCATCTCTAACTTATTATTAATTACCGGTAATTATATGCGAAACGGAACTGGCGCATATCCATTAAGAGGTCATAACAATGTGCAAGGCTGCAGTGATTTTGGAAGTATACCGAACTTTTTTCCAGGGTATGAAGAGGTAGCGGATGAAGAGGTAAGGAACCGTTATGAAGAAGCTTGGAATACAGAATTACCGACTACACCAGGCAAAGATAACCATGAGATGATTAAAGCTATCCATGAGGGAGAATTAAATTCATTATTTGTAATTGGAGAAGATACAGGAATTGTTGATGCGAATATTAATTATGTTACAGCAGCATTTGAAAAATTGGATTTCTTTGTTGTTCAGGATCTATTTCTAACACACACAGCGCAATATGCTGATGTGATCTTACCAGCAGTTCCAAGTCTGGAAAAGGACGGTACCTTTACAAATACAGAAAGACGAATTCAAAGGTTATATAAAGCATTGGAACCCGTAGGAGAGTCAAAGCCGGATTGGGTTATTCTACAGGAATTGGCAAAAGCGCTCGGAAATGATTGGCATTACAATCATCCATCGGAAATTATGGATGAATCAGCTTCACTTGCGCCGTTATTTGCAGGTGTTAGCTACGATTTACTTGAAGGCTATAATAGCTTGCAATGGCCTGTTACAAAAGATGGTACAGATACCCCTTTATTATATTCTGATGGTTTTCCTTTTGAAGATAATAAGGCAAGATTATATCCACTGGACTATCAGTTGATGTATGACACAAATGATGAATATGATTTGCATGTAAATAATGGCAGAGTACTGGAGCACTTCCATGAAGGAAATATGACATTTAAATCTCCTGGACTTTTAAGGGAGATGCCTTCATCCTTTATTGAAATATCACCAGAACTGGCAGAAGAAAGAGGAATCAAAGAAGGTGCTGAGGTGAAATTGATTTCAGAAGTAGGAGAAGCAACTGGTATGGTTCATATTACGGATCGTGTAAGTGGAAAAGAGCTTTATTTGCCACTTAATTCAACTGGTAAATCCGCTGTAAATTATTTAACAGATAACAGTGTTGATAAAGATACGAACACACCTGCCTACAAAGAAATAGCTGTTAAAATGGTCGTGATCAAGAAGAAGGGTAAAAGTCCTTTACCAACTCATAATCATCGCAGAGGCAACCGTCAGCCTCAGATTGGTGTGCTCGTGGAAAAGAAATGGGATCGTGAAGACTATATTTTTCCCGGAAATCAGGTGAAACAAGATGGCTGAATCAATTTCAAAAATAAAGCGTATGAAAGTCCCGGAAGAATTGACACAGGAAAATGATCTAGCAGAAGTTGTAAAGAAAGTAAGTGAAAATAAAGAAGCAATTTTGAATGGAATTGACTTTTTGTCCACACTTGAGGAGAGTGGTGCGCTAGATATAGTTAATGCACTTGTAAAACATAGAAGCGAAGCTCTGGAAAATATAGTACAAGAGCTAAATAAGCCAGACTATTCTGCTACTTTGGAAAATTTGAGTGACTTATTTTTATATCTTGGGCGGTTGAAAGTGGACGAGTTAGTTTATTTCACAGATAAGCTGAATCATGGATTGCAAGAAGCAAGATATACGAATCAAGATGATGAGACTTCTTATATGGGCATGATAAAAGCACTCAAGGATCCGAATATAAATCGTAGTATTACCCTGTTATTATCATTTCTACGCGGAATGGGGAAGGAATTATAAACCAATCAAAACTGCCACAAATAGTGCGACACCTTTGTGGTAGTTTTTTGTTAGTGGAATAATCATACTATTTTACAAACAGTGAATTTTAAATTAATATAAAGTTGTACTAAAGTAATTAACCTGTACATAGCATATAATGGGATAAGTCTCTTATTCTGCAACTTACAGGGAAAAACCTAAATTGACTTATCACAACAAAAAAGAAGGAGGTAGAGAGTTTGTCGAGTATATTAGTAGCTATCATTGGGATGATTGTTTTTGCGTTAGGTTATCGTTATTATTCAAAGTTTGTAGCAGAAAAGATTTTTCGGCTTGATCCAAGCTATGTTACTCCAGCACATCGTTATAAGGATGGCGTAGATTTTGTACCAACAAATAAATTTGTTTTATGGGGACATCATTTTACTTCAGTTGCAGGCGCTGCTCCAATAGTAGGACCGGCAATAGCAGTATATTGGGGATGGCTGCCAGCATTTTTATGGGTGATTTTAGGTACGGTATTTGCTGCAGGGGTCCATGATTTTGGAACGTTAGTGTTGTCCGTCCGTAATAAAGGGCAATCGGTGGGGACACTAGCTCATCGATTAATCGGAAAACGTGCCAAGGTATTGTTTTTGTTTATCATTCTCATTCTAGTTCTGATGGTTAATGCAGTTTTTGCGTGGGTAATTGCTAATTTATTCATTTCTTATCCAGCCAGTGTCTTACCGGTATTTATTCAGATTCCACTTGCAATATGGATTGGCTATGCTGTTTATAAGAAAAATAAGAAAATGCTTATACCATCATTACTTGCACTTGCTGTCATGTATCTCATAGCAGTGTTGGCAAGTAAAATTGATTTCTTGCAAATCGATCTTGTACAATACATGGGTGGAGAAGACGGGGCGGGATTATTTGGGTTAGGTTCCATCGCAACTGCATTTTTCATTTGGATTATTATTTTGATGATCTATGTTTATATTGCATCAACGTTGCCAGTATGGAAACTATTACAGCCACGTGATTTTATTAATTCACACCAGTTGATGGTGGGATTAGCAATTTTATACCTTGGTCTTTTATTTATAAATCCAGAGATAACGGCTCCAATTACAAATACTGGTACGGATATCTCATGGTTTCCATTATTATTTATAACCATTGCCTGTGGTGCTATTTCCGGATTCCATGGATTGGTTTCATCAGGTACTTCTTCCAAACAATTGAATAAAGAAACAGATGCACGCTTTGTTGGTTATCTAGGTGCGGTTGGGGAAGGGATATTAGCTCTAATTGCTATTATTGCAGTAATAACTTTTTTCCCAAGTAAGGATGAATTTTTAACAATATATAGTAGCTTTACTGCATCGAATGCTGCAGGACTTGGGGTGTTTGTAGAAGGCGCAAGTAAATTGGCATCTGGTTTAATGATCCCACCAGAAGTTGCATCAACCATTGTATCTATCATCGTCGTCAGTTTTGCGGCAACTACATTAGATACTTCTGTACGATTAATGCGTTATATTATTGCAGAATTAGGGATGGAATACAAAGTCCCAGCGTTGTCAAAAACTCATGTAGCTACATCAATAGCAGTTGTCTCCAGTGCTGCACTTGTTCTTTTGCCTGAAGGTCCAAAAGGATTTGGTTCCGGGGGTTATCTATTGTGGCCATTATTTGGAACTGCAAATCAGTTACTGGCGGGAATTAGCCTGCTGCTTATAGCAATATGGCTGAAACGACTTGGTAGAAACTACGCCATTGCACTGATTCCAATGATTTTCGTTCTTTTTATGACATTAATTGCCATGTTTCAGCAGGTAATATTTGAGTGGTCATGGTTTGGAACAAGTGCAAATATGCTTCTGTTCGTCCTTGGAGCGATTACATTTGTTTTTGCCGTATGGATTATTTTAACAGCCTTCCAGGCATTGACGAAAAATATGGATGACCCAATTGATGGTGAAAATTAGTTTTTATGAAGGGGATCATTAACTTGATCCCTTAATACATAATTGGAGGTGGGATGATGCTGGATAAATTGAAAACATTGATCCAATTTTACGAAGAAGTATTAAGCATGCCGCATCGACAGGAAATTGCTCGTGAATTACGAAATGAAGATGACTTGTTTTTATTACTGCTATACTCCGAAATGATTGGAATCCCGAATCCAGTCTATTATTATACACTTGAACTTTATCCATATATGATTGAAAAGTTTCACGATTGGCATTTGCGGATGGGAATGGAGAAATCACCTATGACTGGTATTCGATGTTGTTAGATCTATAGAGAAAGGGAGATTTGCCATGCAGGAGTTAGATAAGAAAATTATTTTTGTCGGTGGAAAGGGTGGCGTAGGTAAGTCGACTTCTGCTGCTGCAATTGCTTGGAAATCAGCGCAGTCAGGCTATAAAACACTACTTATTTCCACAGACCCAGCACATAATTTGGGAGATATCTTTAATCAGTCAATTGGGGGAAAGACTGCAAAGTTAACTGATCATCTGTTTGCACTGGAGATTGATCCAGAGATTGAAACAAATAAATATATTAAAGGTGTTAAAGAGAATATTAAGGGAGTTGTACATTCAGGAATGATGGAAGAGGTACATCGCCAGCTCGACACTGCTAAAGCATCACCAGGGGCTGATGAAGCAGCATTGTTTGATAAACTAATTTCGATTATTTTGGAGGAAAGAGAGAACTTTGATAAGATTGTATTTGATACAGCACCGACAGGTCATACAATCCGTCTCTTATCTTTACCGGAATTAATGGGGATTTGGATTGAGGGTATGCTTCAGAAACGCAGAAAGACAAATGAAAATTATACACAGCTGTTAAATGATGGGGAACCAATTGAGGATCCGATATATGATGTTTTAAAAGAACGGCAGGAACGATTTCGTAAGGCAAGAGATGTACTTCTTGATGATAGCGAAACAGGATTTATATTTGTGCTGAATCCAGAACGTTTGCCTATATTGGAAACAAAAAAAGCAATTGAATTACTTGATAAATATCATCTGCATGTGAAAACATTAATTGTGAATAAAATATTGCCGGAAAATGCAGATGGTGACTTCTTGCTCCAGCGTAAAGAATATGAAAAACAGTATCTGACTTTGATTGAAGAGAATTTTAAAGATAAGAATTTAGTATATGTTCCACTGTTTTCACATGATATTACAAATAAAAAACAGTTAGAAGTATTTAGCAATTTTTACTAGAAAGGATGAAATCAATGAAAGCATTTGTACATGAAGGTACACAATTGAAGCTGACAAATATGGAGGATCCGGTTGCTGGGGAAGGAGAAGTTATGATTGCTCTTAAAACAGCCGGTTTAAATCGCCGTGATCTGTATATTCCGAATAGAAGGGGAGATAAGGCTGAAGCATTAATCCTCGGATCTGATGGTGCCGGTGTAATTGAAGCTGTAGGGGAAGGTGTGGTTGATTTCCAAGTCGGTGATGAAGTAATAATTAATCCTGCGCTTCGTTGGCATGAGAATAGTGATGCCCCACCTAAGGGATTTGATATTTTAGGAATGCCTGATCACGGAACCTTTGCAGAAAAAATTGCCCTTTCTGCTGATCAGGTTGAGAAAAAGCCGGAGCATCTTTCATGGGATGAAGCTGGTGTACTGGCATTATCAGCGTTAACCGGATATCGTGCATTATTTACAAAAGGACAATTGAAAAAAGGGGAGACCGTATTTATTCCAGGAGCAGGCAGCGGTGTAGCGACATATCTGATATCTTTTGCCAAAGATGTTGGAGCAAAAGTGATTGTGACATCTCGGAATGAAGAAAAACAAAAACAGGCAAAAGAATTAGGAGCAGATATTGTCTTGGATACAAATAGTAATTGGGTTGATGAACTAACGGAGGAAACGGTAGATCTAGTTATTGATAGTGTAGGACAAGCTACTTTTAATCGTTCACTGAAAGTATTGAAAAAAGGTGGACGGTTTGTCACATTTGGAGCAACTACAGATGATGTTATTGAGTTAGATTTACGAAAATTTTTCTATGGCCAGTATCAGTTATTTGGTTCAACGATGGGGAGCAGGCAAGAGCTTCGCCACATGTTGAACCATGTAAGTAATTTTAAGTTGCACCCTGTTGTTGATAGAACCTTTTCTTTGGATATGGCACAGGATGCATTACATTACCTAGAAAAAGGAAGGCAGTTTGGAAAAATTGCTTTGCGAATGAAAGGTGAATAGTCAGTATTTTTAACGAAAAGCAGGTGAACGATCTGCTTGCTTTTTTGTTTTGGCAGAAGTTCACAGGGTAATGGCTAGAAGTTCATAATTTTTCGGCTGAAGTTCACAATGTATTGGCTAGAAGTTCATGATTTTTCAGCAGAAGTTCACATGTCCCAGTCAAGAATTTCTTCGATTTGTATGAAAAGACGCTTCAACTCTTTAAATAGGGACGAACCATTTCAATCGCCTTTTGCATTTGCTTGCTATTTGCCTGATACATTTGTTTAGCTTCCGTGTTCATTGTTGCAAGTGCAAATAATTCTAAATCTGCTTGGCATTTTTTCATTGTTGCTAAAAGGAGAGGGACTTCTGTTGGATTCGGAACTGCAATTTTATCATCATATAAATCAACAGTTAATTGCCCATTATGATCTGCTTGACCCAAAAAAACATTTTCAATACTAATATTCATTTTGTCCAGCTCTGTTTCAAGCCAGTTTATATTAAGTGATAAATTGGCTAATGGTTCACGTAATACTTTTCCATCCATAATTACAGTTTGGGGTTCCTTTTCCGGGGCAAGCTTTAATCCTAAATCCTTCGCAGTAAGAGGCTGATTTTCCTTTTTAGGTAATACACTTAATGTACCTGCAGGTTCTAACACAGCAAATTCAACATCAGATGCCAGAAAAATATTGTTATCACGCAGTTTTTCTAGTAAGTCATCAGTGGAATATCCTTCTTTTTTTAGGTTATCCTCCATTATTTTACCATCCTGAATAAATACAGTACTTCTGCCTTGGGTAAAATTTCGAAAGCTTTTGCTTTTAAGTGAAATCAATTCTACTGTAAATGGTACAATAAACCATACGAACATAGCGATTAAACCGTAGATAATATTTGAATTTATGTCTATCGTATGAATAGCTACGATTCCACCCAAAACGATACCAGAAATGTATTCAAAAATATTTAATTGTGAAATCTGTTTTTTGCCGAGCCATTTTGTTAAAAAAAATAATACAATCAGCAGGGCAAAGGATCTTATAATAATTGTAATCCACTCTGGCATAAACAACATTTCCTTTCAATTCTTATTTATATTGTGGTTCTTCTTTTGAAAGTTGTATGACTTGTTTTTGCAGATCATTTTTAACTTCAGCAATAATTTTCCCTACATTAGCAAATGCCTCCTTTGCTAACGGATCCTGTGTTTTGTTTTCCAATAATTGAAGGCTTGCTTGTACGCTCTTAACTGATGAAAAGCAGCTTTTAACTTGTGATCCCACCGTCATATGATAAACTCCTATCCTTTTGGTTTAAAAATTAATGCACCAATAACTCCAAATATTATTGCTGCTGATATACCAGCACTTGTTACTTCAAACATTCCAGTTACTACCCCAACAAGGCCGTGTTTTTCCGCCTCTGCCATCGCACCGTGTACCAAAGAGTTGCCAAAGCTCGTTATGGGTACGGTAGCTCCAGCACCAGCAAAATCAATAAGTGGCTCATATAATCCAAAACCGTCAAGAATTGCACCGGTAACAACCAAAATACTTAATGTGTGTGCCGGGCTTAGCTTGAATACATCAAACATAATTTGCCCCATGACACAAATTATTCCACCTATAATAAATGCCCAAAAGAATATCATCATAAATCACTTCCTGATTCTAACGAAACTGCATGTGCAATACATGGAATGGGGTCTTTCTGTTGAATGCTTAGTGGAGAATGAAGTGCCCCTGTTGCAACGACAAGTATTCGTTTAAGCTCCCCATTTTTCATTAAATTCAAGAAATGACCGTACGTAACTATTGCTGAACAAGCAGGTCCACTTGCTCCGGCTAAAACAGGTTGTCCCTCACGATAAATGGTTAAACCACAATCGACATATTGTTGTTCCATTATATTTAGACCACGTTCTCTGAGAAGATCCAATGATATTTCTCTGCCAATATGTCCTAGATCGCCAGTGATGATTAAATCATAATACGAAGGATCAATATCTCTTTCCTTGAAATGAGTTTCGATTGTGTTTACAGCAGCTGGAGCCATTGCCCCCCCCATATTAAACGGATCTGTTATGCCCATATCTACAATTTTCCCTACAGTAGCAGATGTAATTCGAGGTCCATCCCCTTGCTTGGCAACAAGTGCACAGCCTGCTCCAGTTACCGTCCATTGCGCTGTTGGTGGTTTTTGTCCTCCATATTCTGTAGGGTAACGAAATTGCCTTTCGGCGGCTGAATTGTGGCTTGAAGTACCACTTAAAATGTAATTAGCTCCATTTCCATTTATTATCAAAGCAGCTAATGCCAAACCTTGGGTGGAGGTAGCACAAGCACTGAATAATCCAAGATAGGGAAGTCCCATCGTTTTAGCTGAAAAACTGGTTGGAGTAATTTGATTTACCAGATCCCCGCTTATAAAAAACTCAACCTGTTCTTTTTCGATACTACTTTTTTTTACAGCAATTTGACAAGCTTCTTCCATCATCATTTGTTGAGATTTTTCAAAGGATGCCTGTTTAAGCCAAGTATCATCATGGAGTATATCAAAATCATTGGGAATGTTTCCTTTTGCTTCAAAAGGTCCTCCAACTGTGCCAGTTGATATGATCACAGGTTTATTTTCGAAGTTCCATGTTTGATGTCCAACCAGCATTATAATCCACCCCATTTTATTAAAATTGTTTTGATTAGAGCAATGACAAAAGCAGAAAATACTCCATAGACAATTACCGGACCAGCTAATTTCAACATGTTAGCACCGACCCCTAATATAAATCCTTCTGTTCGATGTTCGATAGCTGATGAGATAACAGCATTACCAAAGCCTGTTACAGGAACAGCAGATCCGGCGCCTGCGAATTGTCCGATTCGATCATATATACCAAAACCAGTCAGTAGCATTGTAATAAAGATCAGTGTCGCAACTGTCGGGTTACCAACAGTTTGCTCTGTGAAATTAAAGAAGTAGATATATAAAGTGGAAATGATTTGACCGATAAAACAAATAAATCCACCAACTAAAAATGCTTTGATGCAATTTTTAATAATGGGTCGCTTTACTTCCCGTTGCTCCTGAAACTTCTGATAAGCTTGAGCATCTGGTGGTAAATTCTTTTTCTTTTTATCTACCATGTTTCTTTCACTCTTTTCATTAGGTCTGTTCTTTTGATAATTTAATTAGTTTTTTTAATTCTTTTTCAAGCTTTTTTTTGGAATAATTGCCTGATTGAATTTCCTTTTCCAATTGGTCAAGCTCTAAAATTAATTTTTTGTCTGTGGTTAATTCAATCTTTATGTCAGGAAAAGTTTTTTCTAGTTCTTGCTTTAATTCTTTTCTAATCTGCGCAAGTTTAAATCGCTCATTATGCTGAACTTCTACCGCTATCAGTAAATCTGTTTCCGTATTGACGCCCTTGATGGATGTTATTTCTTCATATTTACGCAATGATTCTTTTGCTTGATTTGTGGTGTCCTGACTAATTGAATGGTTCGTGGAGATTTTTGTTAGTTCGATGTTTGTATTTTCTTCACTAGAAGGTTCCAATGTTGAATCAGTACCACAGCCAATTAATAAGCAGATTAAACTAAAACATATAATGTTTTTATAGCTGTTCATAGTCCCACCCATTTCCTTGATGTGAGGTATAAGAGGCTGGTGAATAACCAACCTCATCATTCTAAAACCCTTTGTATTGTGGTTCTTCCTGTTCCATTTGCTGAACTCTTGGTTCGACACTCTGCAATATTGCCATCGTTTGCTGTGCAGCATTTTCATACAATTGTTTTGCTTGTTTATTTTCAGTTTGTAATGCAAATTGTTCAAAGCTTGCCTGAGCACTTTTTAACCCTGCGATAGTTTGTTTTACTTGGCTTCCAACTGTCATTATCGAGCCTCCTTTACTGGGTATCACTATTTATAGTTGGAAAAAATGTATTTAATTATACTTTCTACTTATTTCCTATTTTGTTTATTACATAATAATCTTAGTAATATTGAAACTTTTTAACTTTGATTTTCGTCTTATTAATATGGGAGTTACTTTAGGAGGGGATCTAAGTGAAGAAAATTTTCCTTTTTTCTCTTGTGTTGGTTTGTTTTGTAGGGGTGCTGTATTGGCAATTTATTAAACCAGATGCAAAACTGGAAGAAAATAAAATTGTGGAAAAACAAGTAGATGATTTTATCTTACATATGCGAATAAGTGAGACTAAAGATGGAATTCAGGTTTTACAATCCATTCAATATGTTGGGGATGAGACTGTTGAAATCACACATCACACACCCTTAGTATCTGTTTCATTACTAAACAAAAATCATGATTATACTGGAAGTACTGTTTCCAAAGTATTTAAAAAAGGCTATGTTTTTCCCCAAAAAGAGATAACATTTGCATCACCCAAAAAAGGGGAGTGCAATTTATATGCAGAAGCCAGATTTAAAGTAGATGGGGAAGAAGTAAGGATTGATCATGTAGAAAGATTAATATTCGAATAAAAACAACACATTTCAACAGTAAATGTGTTGTTTTTATTTTTTCAAATTAGTGTAAAAACTTAAAAACGATGTTTGTTACAGATCCATCTGATTCCACCCATTCATTAATAATTTCATAAGATGGTTCTGTAACTGCTGGTTTTGTTACGGAAATGGTTTCATCGTCGAGCCAATCAACACTGATCAGTGGCCACGTATAACCCAATATATTGGAATCTGTCGTTTTATTAACTAATGATACTGGTTCCCATTTCTCTAGATCAATTACAACGATATTATTTAAAGGAAGCGGCAATGAACTGTTACGCTGGAAAAGAAAGAGCATCTTCGAATTATTTGGTGAGGCAATCATGGATACCGATTTTGCTAAATCACCCAGAAGGTATGCTTTTGTATCAACATTCCTATTGAAAAGCAAATAGGAACATCCGTTAACTTTACAGGAAAACTCAAGTAAATAAATGCTGGGGCTATCCACATGCACTCGTTCGATTTTCATTTTTTCGATAGCCATTTGGCGATCGTTAACCGTTTCAAGATATGCATCTAAAATGGGAACCATTTTTAAATTGATTCTTAATTGTTCGTCTTCAAATGCAAATTCTATATATTCATCTACTTCATCTTCGCTCACTTGTTCGATAAATTCTGGTTCACTACTTGGATCATCAGGAATGGTATCTGTTTTTTCAATAGCAGGTTCACTCTTTACACAAGCTGTTAACAAGAAAAGAATTATTAAAATTAATATTTTTTTCATAAACTAATCCCCTCTGAATTTTAATATATGGAATAAACATAATTATACAATAATTATGTTGATTGTCACATATAAAAAAGAAGAGCTGTAAAGGCTAAAAAACCAAAAACATGGCATATCTATGCCCTGATGCTTTCATGGTTCTCATAATGGCCACTATGTATAACTAATCTGCTTCTAAAGCTTCTTTTTCTTCCTTCGAAACAGAAGCACCATGAACTTTGTAAATAAATATCCAATTGTAACGGAATTCAAACACTTTCCTATTTTCATTAGGAATAAATATCAATTGTTTGTTATTTTTGGTACACTTTAAATAAGCTTAAAATTGAAAGAATAATCCTATTAATATATTTAGAAAGGGCCTGGTAATTCATGGTTGAAAAAAGAAAGCCAATACCTGTAAATGATGCTGTAGAAATAGTCATGAACTATCGTTTGAAAGGTCAAAAAGAAAAAGTCTCCATTCATGAAAGTGACAACAGGAGATTAGCTGAACCAATCATTGCAAGAAATAATGTACCTTCATTTGATAAATCACCGTATGATGGGTTTGCTTTACGGTCGAGAGATACGCAAAACGCATCTTTAACTAATCCGGTAGAGGTTGAGGTTGTTGAACATATTGGAGCTGGTCAAGTTCCAACAAAATATTTAAGCGAAGGGCAAGCTACAAGAATTATGACCGGAGCAAAAATTCCTGATGGAGCAGATTGTATAGCTATGTTTGAGATTTGCCAATCATATGAGAGAAATAATAAATCCTTCATGTCGATAAAAAGAAAAATGAGTATAGACCAGAACATTATCAAAGAAGGTTCTGAAGTACTTGAAGGTGAACTGCTTATTGAAGAAGGTACAATCATTAATCCAGGTGTAAAAGCATTACTTGCTACATTCGGATACCATCAAGTTGAAGTTGCCAAAAAGCCGATTGTAGGAATTATAGCTACAGGAACGGAGTTATTAGAGGTTGATGAAAACTTAGAACCAGGGAAAATTCGCGAATCAAATGCACATATGATAGCTTCTCAAATTAACAGGGCAGGTGGCATTCCTAAGTATTACGGTAAACTGGCTGATGAATTTGACTCAAGCTATCAAGCCATTAAGGAAGTTCTTGGTGAGGTTGATATATTACTTACTACCGGGGGTGTCTCGGTGGGAGATTTTGATTTGATGCCTGCTATCTATGAGAAGCTAAAAGCAGATGTGCTTTTTAATAAAATTGCTATGCGGCCTGGGAGTGTTACCACGGTTGCTGTTAAGGAAGAACAGTTATTATTTGGTCTATCTGGGAATCCTTCAGCCTGTTATGTTGGATTTGAATTATTTGTAAGACCGATTATCCAACATTATTTATATAATAAGCAACCCTATTTAAAACGAATAAAAGCTACGTTAGCTGATGAGTTTCCTAAGCCCAATCCATTCACAAGATTTGTACGGAGCTATATTACTTACGAAAATGCTGCAGTTTATGCTCATCTGGCTGGAATAGATAAATCCAATGTTGTGACTTCACTTGCGAACTCTACTTGTTTAATGGTATTACCTGGTGGAACAAGAGGTTTTAAGGTTGGTGACGAGGTAGAGGCATTATTACTGGAAGATATGTATGGTCAATCAGGTTTTAACATGGATTTCGAGGAGTGATTTACATGGAAAATGAAAAAAGAGCTATTAAAGATCAATTCGGCAGATTACTGAAGGATTTGAGGATTTCTGTAATAGATAAGTGTAATTTACGCTGCACTTATTGTATGCCAAAGGAAATCTTTGGAGATGATTATGTTTTTTTGCCTGAAGACCAATTATTAAACTTTGATGAAATTGTTCGCTTAGCCGAATCATTTGCACAACTAGGCGTCGAAAAAATCCGCATTACTGGTGGAGAACCTTTGATGAGAAAGAATCTAGATCAGTTAATTGCTAAATTAACTATAATTCCCGGAATCAAGGATATAGCATTAACGACAAATGGAATATTATTGCCAAAGAGAGCACAAAAGCTAAAAGATGCAGGCTTGAAACGTGTAAATATAAGTTTGGATGCCATTGAAGATGAAGTATTTAAACAAATCAATGGGCGAGGAGTGGTGACACTGCCTGTCTTAAAAGGAATTGAAGCTGCTCAAAATGCGGGATTACAGGTGAAAATTAATATGGTTGCCAAAAAAGGCATGAATGAGAGTCAACTAATACCAATGGCGCATTATTTCAAAGGAAAAGATATTATACTCAGATATATTGAATTCATGGATGTTGGAAATCATAATGGCTGGGATTATAATAATGTCATTTCAAAAAAAGAGATCATCAATACAATAAATGAAGAAATGCCTCTTGAGCCTGTGGAGGAAAATTACTATGGGGAAGTCGCATCAAGATACCGGTATAAAGATGGTAGTGGAGAGATAGGTGTTATCTCTTCTGTGACGGATTCATTTTGTGGAACGTGTACTCGTTTAAGGTTATCGGCAGATGGGAAGCTATATACATGTCTTTTTGCTTCAAGCGGTTTTGATATAAAAGAAAAATTACGAAATGGATTATCAGATGATGCATTAGAAGAAGTACTAACCTCTTTATGGGAAAGAAGAAAAGATCGATATTCTGATGAACGTGCTGAACATAAACATAAACATAAAAATCGTAAAAAAATTGAGATGTCATATATAGGAGGGTAATTGGGTGGAATATGAAAACATTTAAACTGAAAAATTTAGAAATTATTGAGCAACAAGATGATGATATTATTCAAAATAATATACCGTTAAAAGATGGACTGATAATAAATAGAGAAGATGACCACAATCGCTGGATTATAGAAGCGTATATTGAACATTCGTTTTTAGATTTCTTTAGAAAATTAGATGAAAAGGATGAGGAGATTCTTGTTCAAGTAAAAATAACGAAAGAAACGAATGAGCCGGCAGCTTTTATTACCACTATTATAGGAATCAATGAAATAGGTGCACATATGAATATCTTATTCATTGGAACGATTGTAGATCAGCGAAAACATAAAATAGAGGAACAACTGACAGCATTAATCGAAGAAGGGTATCAAGGGGAAGAGTTGTTAAAAAAATTTAAAGAAATAATGTGAACAAGATTGGTCTGTTCTAGACCAATCTTGTTTAATCTTTTTTCATCATACATGTATAATTTGTTGAAAACCCGGGAATTGTTAGAATTCTTGGTGAGCTTCATCCAGATTTTTTTATCAAAAAAGAAAGCAAATAATAAAGATGACTGCTATAATGATATTAACTTTTTAAAAGACAAACCGATATAATATGTAAGGTCGTTAGGAGTAATCATTATGAAGCCTCAAAATTTGTTTTTTCACTGGGTACATAAATTGTCACCTGTACAAATATTATTGTTCTTTTATTTTATAGCAGTTCTTCTTTCGACAGTGATTATGGCTTTACCTATTGCTTATCAAGAAGGCGTGGATATAGCATTTATTGATATCCTTTTCACATCTGTAAGTGCATTAAGTGTTACTGGATTAAGTACCATAACAATAGCTGACACACTGAGTACAACGGGCATAATTATACTCGCGTGCATTTTGCAATTGGGGGCAGTTGGTGTGATGTCAATTGGTACATTTATTTGGCTGCTGTTGGGAAAGAAGATCGGTTTAAAAGAGCGCCGTTTAATTATGACCGATCAAAATCAAACATCCTTTGAAGGTATGGTACGTTTAATTAAGCAAATAGTTTATGTGTTATTAGTGATTGAATTACTTGGTTTTCTTATTTTGGGAACTTATTTCCTGCAATATTTCTCATCTGCAAAAGAAGCGTATTTACATGGGTTCTTTGGAACGATTAGTGCAGTTTCCAATGGTGGGTTTGATATCACAGGACAATCATTAGTTCCGTTTAAAGATGATTATTTTGTACAATTTATTAACATGCTGCTGATAATTTTTGGTGCTATAGGTTTTCCGGTATTAATTGAGTTGAAGGAATATATATTTGCTAAATCTGAAAACCGTAAGCTGATGCGATTTAGTTTATTTACAAAGCTGACTACGGTTACTTTTTTAATCTTAATTGTTTCAGGTGCTTTATTTATCTTTTTACTTGATATTGGAAATTTCTTTGCTGACAAATCTTGGCATGAGGCATTATTTTATTCATTATTTCAATCTGTTACAACAAGGAGTGGCGGATTATCTACGATGGATGTAAGCCAGTTAACCGAGGAAAATCATCTGTTTATGTCATTTTTAATGTTTATTGGTGCATCCCCTAGCAGTGCTGGGGGAGGTATTCGTACGACTACATTTGCACTGGTAGTCATTTTTATTATTATCTATGCACGCGGTGGTGTAAGCATTCGAATTTTCAACCGTGAGATTTATCATGAAGATCTGTTTAAGGCTGTTACTGTAACACTCATGTCATTTGTATTTGTATTTAGTTCCATTTTACTGATGTCAATCATAGAGCCATTTTCTTTAACAGAAATATTGTTTGAAACAACGTCTGCTTTTGGAACTGTAGGATTATCACTTGGTATAACTGATGAAATATCTACATTCAGTAAAATAATACTGATGATCCTAATGTTTATTGGCAGAGTAGGAATAATTACATTTTTGTTCATCTTCAAAAACAATAAGAAGAGTGGAAAATATCATTATCCTAAAGAAAAAATAATTATCGGGTAATTTATTGGGTTTAGTTAGGAGAGAAGGTCTATGACTAATATAAAGACAGAAATACCATTTCAACGTAAACTATTGTCCAGTCTAAAAGAACCTATTCTATTTGTTCATAAGGATGGAGAAATAATCGATGGTAATAAACCAGCATTTTCTTTATTGAATTTGGAAGATGCCAGTACAGCATTGATTTATAATTACTTGGATTTTGAAATATTACTTAGGTCTGAAGAGACACATCTGCTCATGGAATTAAAGAATAAAACCAATAGCCTAATAGAAGTGAAATGTATTCAAGTAACAAAAGCTGTTTATTGTTTAATCATGAACAAACTGAGCTTGGATGATACGACTTCTGAGATAAAAAAGTATATTAATCGCCTTATTGATAAAAGCATTGGAGGCATCGTTATTTATAATGAGGAAAAAATAATCGATTGTGACACAACATTTGCTTCTATGTTTGGGTTTTCTCAAGCAGAGATAAGGAAAAAGATGTTCTCAGAGCTTATTGATAGTAAAAGTAAATATATCTTTACTAAAAAGGTTCAATCCAACCCGGAAAAGCCATATGAACTAACTGGAATTCGAGAAGATGGGGCATTATTTGATTTTGAAATAATGCAGCATCCATATAATAACCAAGGGAAGGTCATTCGTACAGCTATTATTAAGGATATTACCGAAAGGGTAGCAAACGAAAAACGAATTGAGTACATGGCTTATTATGATGAATTGACAGATTTGCCAAACAGGAACTTTTTTATAAAAGTACTTAATAAGGCCATGAAAAAGGCAAAAAAGCATAATGAATTATTGGCTGTTTATTTTTTGGATATGGATTATTTCAAAGAGATTAATGATACATTAGGCTATGCTTTTGGAGATAAATTACTAAAAGCCTGTGCTATGAGACTAAAGGCTTTTTTACAAACAGATACGTTTATAGCTAGAATGAGTGGAGATGAATTCTTAATCCTGCAAAGGAATGTTCCAAACAATGATGCTGCAGCATCTTTAGCAGAAAGCTTGATTGCTGAATTTGAAAAACCCATTAAAATTGACGGATATGAAATATTTACATCTGTTAGTATTGGTATTAGTGTATTTCCCGATAATGGAAAAACGCCATATGAATTAATAAAACATGCTGATTCTGCAATGTATGTGATTAAAGAAAAACATCGTAATAATTATAAAGTGTTTGAATCATCAATCTCTGAAAACCTGAAAACAATGTTTACAATGGAAACAGAATTACGAAAGGCTTTGGCTAACGGTGAGTTTTCGTTACATTATCAACCACAAAAAAATTTAAGAACTGGAAAAATTGTTGGAATGGAAGCATTATTACGCTGGAATCATCCAATAAGAGGTAATATTCCTCCATTGGATTTTATATCATTGGCTGAAAAAACAGGGCTAATTATTGAAATTGGTGATTGGGTAATAAGAGAGGCCTGCAGGCAAAATAAAGCCTGGCAGAATCAAGGATTTGAATCAATAATTGTTAGTGTTAATCTTTCTGCTAAACAGTTTCATCAAAGGAATCTTGTTGAAAAGTTAAATAGAATATTAACCGAAACAGGTTTAGATCCGGAGTATCTGGAACTTGAAATAACTGAAAGTATGTCAATGACGAATGAAAAAAATATTCTTTCAACGATGCATAATTTAAGAAAACTTGGAGTCCTAGTTTCTATTGATGATTTCGGAACAGGCTATTCTTCATTGAAATATTTAAGTCTCTTTCCAATTACCAAGTTGAAAATCGATAAGCTGTTTATGGATGATACACAAAAACAAAATTTGGCGATTGTAAAATCGATTATTCATATGTCGCATTCTTTAAATATGAAAGTGATTGCTGAAGGTGTCGAAACAATTGAACAGCTGACATTTTTGGAAAATGAGGAATGTGATGAAATGCAAGGCTTTTATTTTAGTAAGCCATTGCCACCGGAGCAATTATCCAAGCTGCTCGTTGTTACTTCACAGTAAATTTAAAATGCCATCTCTTTTTTAGAGATGGCATTTGCTTATTTTGTGTTTCTCATGCTTAACAGGCTGTAATACCCCCACCTCCAAGCGTGAGAAATCCCAAACGTGAAGGTGGGGGAGGAAGGGAAACCCCCACTGAATGAAGTTTCACTTTATAATGCTCCTTCTTTTGTTCCGGAAACAATATTTTCTTTCTTATCTGGAAGTAATAGACTGAATACGATACCGAAAAATGCTGCAATAAAGAATGTTGTAAAACGGGATGTCATCATTTCTTCTAGAGGAGTACTTATCCATAATATAGTTGATACTAGCCCAGCTGATACGGTTGCAACTACACCTGCACTTGAGTAACGCTTCCAAAAGAATGTCATCAGAATAGCAGGAGAGAGTGTACAGCCTACTCCTGCCCAGGCCCAGCTCACTACGAGATACAATAGCGACTCTGATACAAGAGCAATTACCATCCCAATAAGTCCAAATAGCAAAACGGAAATTCGTGATATCCATACTAATTGTTTATCTGTGAGCTCTATCCCCATGGCCTTATGAATAATATCTTCACTGACAGAGCTGGTAACCACAAGTAGCTGTGAAGTAGCGGTGGTAATAATTGCAGCTAATACACCAGCGAGTAAAACTCCAGCAATCCATGGTGGCATTAATTCCAGAATCATTGTTGGTAAAATGATTTCAACATCTGCGAAGGAACCCTGATCGTACATAGCAATTGCAGCTAATCCAATTAAAAATGCGCCACCATATGCCAAGAAAGTCCAAACAATTGCTACCACAGTACCTTGGTTGGCATCTTTTTCACTTTTTAATGCCATGAAGCGTGTACTGAGTTGTGGCTGACCACCAAGGAAGCCAAAAAACCATGCAAAATTATTAAAGAATAATACCCCCAGTGCAAAACCTGTTAGTCCACCAAACCAGGAATTAAATGAATCACCAGCACCAACTAAAGATTGTGTAATAGACAAATCATTCGTATTAATATAGATCAATGCAGCTATTGGCAAGGCAACTAATGTAATTACCATCATTACACTCTGAATCATATCTGTCCATACTACAGAAATAAATCCTCCGGCAACTGTAATCAGGATAATGATAATCGTTGCTAAGAATATGCCTAATGCAGGTGGCATTTCAAATGAGGTAAATAACATTTTACCTGCCCCTGCCATTTGAGCACCAACATAAAACATTAAGAATCCAGCTATAAGTGAGCTTGTAAGCCAGCGAATAACATTTGCCTTTTGTCCAAAGCGTACAGCTAAATAATCCGGTAATGTTAGGACATCATACTTATCTGTCTCTCGCATAAATATTTTTGCAAGGAATAGCCAGGCAAAAATAATCCCAAGGGCGATACCTACAGCAACCCATATCCCTGATAAACCAGTCATAAAAACAAATCCAGTATAACCCAGTAATAGCCAAGCAGACTCACCAGTTGCTCGTTCGGAAAAGGCAAGTGCCCATCCTGGTAATTTTTTTCCGCCTAATAAAAAGTCTGATTGTGTTTTACTTACTCGACTGAAATAATATCCAATTCCAAGAATTACAACACAATAAATAATGAATTGCACAACTATAATATTCATCGTTTACCTCCATTTTAAGTGAAATCGCTTTCATAAATTAGTAACTCAACTGTTTACCAACTCCTTTTTCGATTGCTTTTTGATAGATCAAATTAGCGGTAACTACATCGAATAAAGCCATTCCTGTTGATTTAAAGATAGTACCTTTCTGATCTTTCAAATTATGTTTAATTGTGAGGTATGATGACATTGTTTGAATAAAGCTTCTGTTAATCCACTTGTTATCAAGGGGTATTCGGATATCGCCAGACTCTTTAACTGCATCCTCTGAGTCTACAATGATCCGATTCGATTTGTGATAGAGAGCTTCCGGAAATTCCCGCATTCCAGGCTGAAAAGAGCCTATGCCAATAATTAATTTATTTTCTAGTAAATCTGGATTATTTGGCAGAACTGGTGTAAAGGAAGTTGTGGCGGTAATAATAATCTCAGCATCTTGAATGGCAGCTTCAACAGTTTTCATAGCATGCAGACGTACAGACCTGTCCAATTGTTTCTCTAAATTTTCTTTAAAGAGAGGAATTTTATCATAGGAACGATTAAATAAATAAATATCTGTGATTGGACGCTCTGAACAAGCAGCAATTGCCTGATAAAACCCTTGAACCCCTGTACCGATAATGGCTACCTTTTTAGCGTCTGCTTGAGATAAATGGCGGATAGCTGAGCCGCCAATAGCACCAGTTCGAAATCCTGTAATAAACGAGCCATCCATAATAGCTTTTACTTCACCCGTCTCACTGCTGTTTAAAATAACAAGACCATGTAGCGTGGGGTGTTTAATATTATTAGGAAAAGAAGTTACTAATTTTGTACCGATAGCATCTTCTGTTAAACATGGCATTAGTATTAAAGTATTCGGATCATCAGTAATCTGCATTCTTGTAGGCATTTGAAATTGCTGTGATTCATATAATCTATAGGCTGTATCAATCGCATCAATAGTTTCCTTCATACTAATCGCCTTTAAGATATCCTGTTTATTCAAAAACAACATAAAAATCAGCTCCCATTTTTATACGATTGCACCTTCAATAATCAAATTGTTTTCCGCAAATCTCTCAAATCGTAATGGGGATAAATCTAAAGTCTCGTATTGCCCAGTACGTATGAATTCAGACAATCCTTTTCCAACGGCTGGTGCCTGCTGCATACCATGTCCACTGAAGCCGCAAGCAATGAAGTATCCATGAACTTCTGGATGCGCTCCGATGATCGCATTTTGATCTATCGTGTTATAGCTGTACATCCCCGCCCAACCACTAACAATTTTCGCTCGCTCAAAATTGGAAATGCGATGACTTAGTATTGGCCATAAATATTCCAGAAAGAATGAACGTTTCCATTTAAAATCTATTCCTGGTCGTACAGTTTCCGAATATCCAGTTATTAGAGACTTTCCTTCATGACGGAAATAAACCCCTGTTGGATCCACTGTTAAAGGTAAATCATTTACTAAAGATTCTGCTATATCAAATTGAATGATTTGTCTTTTTAAAGGGACAACAGGGAGGGGGTATCCCATTTTCTCACTTAATGCTGATGCCCACGGTCCAGCACAATTAACTACAATTGGAGCTTCATAGCTATCACCATTTGTTAGCTTGACTCCGATGACTTTTCCGTGATTTTGTAAAATCGAATCGATTTCTTCATAAACATAATTTGCCCCAAGCTGTTTAGATTTTCGGGCATATCCCTGCATGACGGAATATGGATCTAAATAACCATCCTCACCACAGTATAGACCACCGTTAAGATCATCTATGGTTAATTCAGGAATAATGGATAATAATTCTTCCTTTGAAAGTAATTCAGATGGTACGCCATTACTTTGCTGAAGCATCCATTGTTGTTTTAATTCTTCCATTGTTTCGTTTTTGGCAAGGAAAAGATAGCCTCGTTGTTTAAAATCTATCTCAGCTTTTTCATTTCCAATAGCCATATCCTCAGGAAATGTTAAATATTTTTTTAAACCAAAACGACTGATCTGAATATTAACAGCGGTGGTAAATAATTGTCTTATTCCACCAGCACTTCTTGGTGTGGATGAAAATTCATAAATGCTGTCTTTTTCAAAAACAGTAACTTCCCCACTATAGCCATCATTCAGTAGATTATATGCAATACTAGAACCAATAACTCCGCCACCTATTATAATAATATCGGATGTGTATTTCATTTTTTCACCTCCATAATAATATTTAATGATAATTCATAAGATTATATACATTTATAACGTATATAGCCTATAAAATCTATGGTTAATTTATACAAAAAAACAAAAAATTTATTCGAAATTATCAATATTATGTTAGAATATAATGGAGTTAGAAATCATTTTAATTGGAGGAAAGGGAATAGAAGGTTTAGTTCAAGTTGCACAAAAGGCAGTGAAAGCGGCTTCATGAATTTCTCCTTTTGTTTATCTATTAAAAAAATAGAGAAAATAACAACACTGGATACAAGCTATTTTAAACATTGTACATTTTTATATTTAATATTAAAAAATCTCATGATTAAGCTGAAAAAATAGAAGCTTGTGCTATCAAAAGAAATAGCACAAGCTTTCATATTTAGCAATAAAAAGCTGCGCCAACAATGATTAGAAGGATAAAAAGCACAACAATTAGCGCAAAGTTATTTCCGTATCCGTAACCGTAGCCGCCTACATTACCACAGCCGAAGCCACCACCATAACCATAGCCCATTCATAAACACCTCCTATATATTACAATTATACTATATGTAAAATAGCTAAATTTGTATGGACGTTTTGCCTATTACAGAGAAAAAGGGGAGAAGACAATAATAACCTAAAGGCTCGCTGAGGCGCCAGAGGTTATCAATTTTCAGAACTACTAACATCTAAGATTTTTAATTGATCATTTTCATAACCAGTTGTAAAGTCAAATTTATATGTTTTTTTTGATGTGTCTTCCTCATTCTTCCGTTTGTTTTCAATTGTAACATTTACAGTTGTATTGATTTGATTTTCTTCTGTTATTTTACTGGACAGCTCTGAATAGCTCATATCAACAATATTAATGTATTGTTTACGGAAGTTTGGATAAGAAATTTCGGATTGTGTTGAACTTCCAAGTAATGCGTATGCATTTACATAGTCTCTGATATCAATACTTTCCAGAAAATAATCAATTAAGTACTCAACCTCTTGTGTAAATTGCTCGGGATCATGTGTGACAATGTCAGAAGTACTGGCAAAGTCCAACTGATCATTTTGTGCTTCGTTCGACCATTGCTCTATTTGATCGATTACTTCATTGATTGGAATACTAAAGCCAATAGTTCCGTCCTCTGTGCCTACAGAGTTAATTCCAATTACTTTGCCAGTTTGTCTATTAATCAAAGGACCACCGCTATTTCCATGTGTTATTTGGGCGGAAATTTGATATACATTTGAATAATCGAAACCATCTACTGAGAAATTCCGCTCAGATCCTGAAATGATACCAAGGGTAACTGTGTTTTGAAATCCATGTGGACTCCCTAATGCAATAATTTCATCTCCTATTTCCGCTAGTGTCTCTTTCTCAACAATTGAAAAAGACTGACCCGCAAGCTGGGGAACGCGAACTACTGCAATATCTAACTCTTCGCCAATACCAACAACAGCAGCTGGATAAATTCGAGCATTGGCCGTTCTGACATTGATCATATCTGCATCTTTTATTACATGCGCATTCGTAATAATATCTCCTTTTTCATTATAGATGAAACCAGATCCTGTAATGGTATTGTATTCATTTTGGCCATCAATTTGTACTACATTTTTCTCGGCTTCATGAATAATAGCTTTTAAATCAAGCTGCTGAGAGCCTGTAATTACTTTATTAATAATTGGATTGCTAACCGATATTTCCTCATTACTCCAATGGTTATAGATCATCACAAAGGTGGTAATTCCAAGGATTAATAGGATTATTGATATTAGTATTGGTGGAAGCCTTTTGCCTTGCATGGATTTTCACCTCACTTGCAGTATTGGTTATTCTGTGTACCAGGTGATTTTATTCACTTCTATTTTTAGGTTTTTGTCTTGGTCATCGATATCAAAATGAGTAAATTCAAAATCACCTATTTCTTCCGGGTAAAGCTTATCGGGATAAACATACACTTCATTTGATAAAATTTCAGTATCGTTTTTAGTCAGGAGAGAATATTCAAGTAATATAGAGTTAACTGGTATAGTTGCTACACTTTTCACTTCACCAATTACAACTAATTTTCCCTGTTTATCGCTTTTAATATTAGCGGAAATAATTTCGATAGCATCTGTTTCATTGATTTGCTGTTCTTTGGCTGCAGTGTTAATTGCCTGTTCAATTCTTTCCTGCTGGGCTGTTTCAAAAGCTACTTGCTCCTTGTCAATCGTTGTTTTTAAACTTTGCAGCTTTTCGGCATTTGGTGCATATTTAAGTCCATCCTCAATAAATATAAGCGCATCATTGAATTGCTTATTTTTTAATTGTTCACTGGCTTTTGAATAGGAATAGTCAATGATCTGATCTCTTATCGTTGTAGTAATTTTCTCTGCTTCAATACTCTTTATGGCATCTGCTTCCCATAATAAAATTTTCAAATCTTCAATAGAAGGCTCTTGTTTTAATATATCTTTTAATTGTTCTATTTGGATGGTATCTTTTGTTGAAACAATACGGTCAATTAATTCATTAACTGCAGGACCATCAAAGTTTTTCAAGGCATTTTCTGCTTCGTTTATCAGAGATATTGCTTGTTGATAATCTTGCTCATTCAGTAATTCGATTGATTGAGTTATCCTTTCTTGTACATTCAGCGCTTTATCCATAAAATCCAAAGAAATGGCTGCATGTTTAAAGTTCTTTTTATGTTTTAGTGCATCCGCAAATAATTCCCTTGCTTGTTCATATTCTCCATCTAAAATATACTTTTCACCTTGTTCATATAAATTCTTGGCGCTAGCAGTTTGCTTTTCCAAGACTAAATAATAAACACCGCTTGAAATAAGTAATACAGCGGCTAGTACTGCTGGTAAATACCATAATTTATTTATATTATTTTTTTTCTTTAAACGATTATTTATATCATCGGGTAACTGTTTTCCGCATTTAATACAATAGCTTTCATCTTCCTTTATATTAGTCCCACAATATGGACAGTGAAGCATCATAAGTCACCTACTTTTCATTGGTGTAGTCTTTCTATCATAATATCATAATTTAACTTTATTTTGGATGGAATTATTGGTATGATAGGGTAGAATTATGCTTGCAATAAATGGTTTGGGATATGCTAAGCGTACATAGATAATATGAAGGGGGTTGCTGTAGACAATGGAATTAGCTTTTGGAATCGTTTGTCTTGGCCTAGTAGTACTGAATATTGGATACTGCATTTTCGATAATGAAAAATAAATTTGAAAATGTGATGTTTGTTAAAGGGATCCTTAAAAAGCGTATTTTGCTTTCTTAGAATCCCTTACACTGCACAAGTGCAAGCTTTTGGGTAAATGCCCTAGTTCAACGAAAAATGCTTTTCGTCTGCGATGTAATTACCTCGGGAGTATTAATCATGCACGTATGCGGTTGGAAAGTAGATTGTACTTTTTTGACTGACAATAAAAATAGAGCCAGGTATATTATCTGGCTCTATTTTTCGTTTATCTTGTTTTGGATAATTCATTGAAAGGAAAAATTATAAATTCTGAACGCCCTATGATCTCATCCTCCTGAATAAACCCTAACCCATTTCTACTGTCTTTACTTATCGCACGGTTATCCCCCATAACGAAATAGCTGTCTTCGGGTATTTGGATAGGACCAAAATTACCTGTTCGCTGTTCAGCTTCTTCATCGATAAAGTTTTGTTTATATTTTTCTCCATCTATATACAGTTCGCTCCCACTGATTTCAATTGTTTCACCTGGCAATGCGATAACTCTTTTTACGTAATTTTTAAATGGACGCTTTATGATCACGATATCTCCACGCTCGGGGTTATCAACTATGTATATAATTTTATTGAAAATCACTCTTTCCCCGTCTTTCAGTGTAGGATCCATACTTTCACCTTCAACAATGGAAGTAGCAAATATAAAAGTTCTTAAAAATAAAGCAATTAATATAGCAATTATAATGGCTTTAGCCCATTCGAGCCATTCATTCTTCTTTTTAGTTTGAGTCAACGATGTCATCCTTTCTTAGAAAACTTGGCTTATCACCAAGCCGTAATGGCAAAAATCTTAGTTCAACGAAAAAGATTTCGTCAGCGATTGCCTTTGCTTCGAAGTATTACTTATGCACGTATACTGATTTCTTAACATTCCTATCAGTGCAAAAGATATTCCAATATTATAGTAGCACAGTAATCGTCAGTATTCGAGTGTTACATTGTTAAATCTAGGTGTAAAGGCTTGTAATAACTTTTAATAGTATGAGAAGTTATACCACATTCAAAAAGGTGGTGTAAATAAATATCCTGGTAGAAACAAGAAATCTTCTTAAACAAATTGAATCTTTACGTAATATACTGACTCTGCATTAGATAAAGGATTTACTCATGCAGAGTCAGTTCTGATCAGTCAGAAATTGGATGGAAAAAGGAAAAAATACAACTTTTTCCTTTGATCTGGATCTAATTAATTATTAATATCCTATGTATATGAACCGCATAATATCTTCTTATAAGAAAAGAAAAATATAATCCCAAATGATTGTTTTTATGTATTTTTCCTAATAACCCCCAAATCCAGTATTAGCATGAAGCAAATATAAAACATCCGATTTTAATAAACTCAACTTTCGCAGCGTAAAATGAACACATAAGTCTTGAAGGAATAAGGAAGGCTGAAAATACACTACTCGAGTTGACTTTGGTTTAACGGTTCGTATTTGCTATAAGATGTGTAACAAGTTAGAAGGCAGAAATGTGTTATAATGCCGCTGCGGAAATACATGTCGCTTTCCGTGGGCGGCTGATGAGCCTCCTCGAGCTAACGCTCTGTGGGGTCTCATCCAGGCCTCTGCTCCCACAGGAGTCTCCATGTATTTCCTCCGCTGATTTTTAATTTTTTCTTTCGTATTCACTGTAATGCAATACTTAACAATCGATGTTGCACTGTACCAGCATTTGATTGGAGCGGAGGGCAGTTGACTCCTGCGGGAAAAGCACGAGTCTGAAGACACCGCAGGAAGTGGTTTTCTTCCGAGGAGGCTGAGGCCGTGCCCGCGGAAAGCAACTGCCCGCTGCGGAAATCAAATGCGGCAGTAATTGCACATTTTATACTTGTGTGTACAACGATCTTTTATGTTTATCAAGGTTGTCAAGCCAACAATTAGAAATATTTTGGGTTGATCAAAGTTAACTGTTTGAGCTTATTTTATTGGTGCGAAAGTTGAGTAATAAACTATCGAAAAATTTAACAAAATGTTCGAATAATTGAAATTTATAATCTGAAAATGAGGGTATACTAGTAATATAACCTAAAAGGAGAGGATAATATGCGGCCAAAAACGATGAATTTTGAACAGCTTGTTAAACAGAACAAACAAGAATTGTTAAATGATGAAGTGAGAATATCTCAAATTGAATTGCGGTTAGAGAAAAAACAAGCAGAGTTAGCATTACAAAAACGTAAAGAGATGAGTATCTAATATTCCTCAGGGATAATAGAGAATGAATGAAGTTACAAATTAGAGAAAGGAATAACATAAAATTATGTTACTCCTTTCTCTAATATAGGAAAATTTATTTAACTCGCTTGAATAATACATTATTTTCTAAATGAACATGCTGGAAGGTGTCGGATTCTAACTCAGCTAATCGTGCATATGTTATTCGATATGAATTACATGCATCTTCAGGTGGTGCGAAATCATTCGTTATTTCTCTTATTCTTTTTAAAATATTTCCTTGTGATTCATGTTCGACCTCTAATCCACCATTTGCCTCGTGAATATGATGTGCGAGTTTTTCGCTTGGTTTTTTTTCAAATTCTTTAATTAAAGGGAAAACTTCTCCTTCTTCTTTAATCATATGTTCTTCCATATCCACTTTAAAATCATTATACAGTCTGTACAATTCTTCAAGATGAGGATGCTTTGCACCATGTACACGGAAAATTTTTGTTACAAATTGTCCTAGTGCAGAAAGTTCTTCATTTAAATAGGCATGGTGGGTAAACACAATATGATCTACTAATTCTGAAAGGGCGACTTTATCCCAGTCAGTTACTTCATGATCTTCTTTACTCCAGCTTTCAAATGCTGTATTTAATTCTGACAGGATACCAACTTCATTCAGTTTTTTTTCTGTAAATACTGTACCAAGTGGGCGATCTCCACCACAGCAAAAGTCGATACGTCGTTTCTTAAATAAATCACTAGCCTTTGGAAAAACTTTAACAATTTCAGCCGGTGTATGTTCAGCCGTAAATGAACTCATTTAACTATACCTCCTTGTATTTATCAATCTGCATAAATGATAACCGTTTTCACTAAATTATTCCGTGATAGAGATCACTTCGCAAGTTGTTTTTTAGCTCTTCCATTTAATTGCATACTGATTACTGCACCTATAATACAGGCCATTCCAAGCATTTGGATGGATGAAAATGCTTCTTGGAAAATAAAAATACCGATTAATGTTGCTACAACAGGCTCGATTGTGGACAAAATAGACGCTTTGGAAGCTTCAGTTTGATTTAACCCATAGGTATAAATGATGTATGCAAATGCCGTCGGTAAGAATCCGAGACCAAATACGTATAACAGAACTGTTGGATCTTGCAGCAGATGAACCTTTTCCTGATAAGGAAAAAATGGCAGTAAAGTAATAGATGCAATCACAAATGTATAGGTAGTAATACTTAAGCTTTTGTATTTTTTTAAAGCACACTTACTAAAGATACTGTATAGGGCATAACCGATGCCTGAACCTAATCCGAAAAGTATACTGGTGATCTGCAATGCTTCTAGGTTGAATGGTATCAATCCAACTACTAAACATGTTCCAATTAATGTAGCAATTAATGCAGTTATTTTAACTCTTGTCAATGGCTCCTTAAAAAGAAAGAATGAAATAATTGTAACAAAGGCAGGAGCTGTATATAGTAATGCTGTTGCAAACGGCAGTGTTGATAATTCAATTGCTGTAAACATGCAATAATTAAAGAAAATAATGCTTAAAATACCTGTGCCTAAAAAATATTTAATATCTTTAGGTGTATGTAGTTTTAAGTTTTTGGGTGAGATAATTAATATATAAATAACTAATAAAATTGCAGATGACCACGCTCGAAGTGTTACTACTTCCATTGGTGTAAAACCAAAAGTGTATAAATTTTTTACATACCAGCCAATGGTACCCCAAAGCGCTGCACCAATTATTATAAAGTAAAATGCTTTGTTCAATATAGTATTCCCCCTTTCTAATTATGTCTAAATTCGATTATAACAAATTTATGCAAATATTATGTATGTTTTAACTTAAAATTGCTAAAGCTATGAAAGAATAGAAAGTGGGGGAGGATACGGTGATGAAAAGTTGGATTGATTTTTCTCAGTTTAGTCTTTTTGGAATCAATCGGGATATTGTTTTATATCTAATTATTTTCTTTGGTATTATTGGGTGCTTTTTAATTATTAATCCCCTTATATCCTGGTTCGTCGCATTACAATCTACAAAAGTATTAAGCTATATTATTAGCAGCTTAATTGTTTTTGTTCTCTTTTTTTTAATAGTAGAATTTGTGTGGGATTTACAGTACCTACTAAATAATATACTTAAAATCATCTTACAATGTCTGGCTGCTTTTGGTGTGGTGCTGATTATTTATGATAGTTTTCAACGATTAATTAGGAAAATATAAAAAAAGCGCACGAGATATATCGTACGCTGATAACAAATCAATTAGTTTACGCTTCATTTTTTGTTCCCAGTTTATTTTGTATGTTTTCAAGCCACAGAAAGACGGGGTGAAAATGTTCCTTTGGTGATTGCAAATTTTCTGGAGCTGCTCCCATAACTAATTTCTTTTCTGATTCTGATAGTTTTTCATAGTGATCCTTTAAAATATGAGTTTGGTTAGCATAACGTTGCAGCTCGTATATAAATTCCTTTAGCTCTGTCATAATGCTTCCTCCTTTTATTATTGAATACCTTAAAATAAAAGGATTAAAACATTTTTATCTTTCAATCTTAAAAATTTCGCCGGCTCTTTGTTGGTGGCCACTCCATTTTTCCAAGTGATGATGGGGTGAAATAGGGAGAATAATGTTGTCTTGGAGCGGCTGAGTGTTTTTTCTTCGGCGTCCAATCGATATACTGATATATGACTCTTTTAGCCTGTGATAAAGACATCTTTGTTTGTGGATTACGATAATTTTCATCAAGTGCTCCCAAATGTTTAAGTTCTTTGAAGTCTTCTTTTGTTGGAGGTATGTGAAAAAAATAATTGTCTACTTTTACAAGCAGCGTGGAGTGTTGGTTACTGAATTTAGGATGATCTGAGAAATGAAGACCTACCTTCGTAGCTCGTTTTTCTTTTAACAGGCGAGTAATCGCTTCTTTTTTTATAAAATATAGATGTTGGGGCTCTGGTGCTGTTTTTGCGTGCCTATTTATAGTAAACAAGGCTTTGGCAATATCAATTAAACGGATTGAATCGTTCACTGTTAATCCTCCTCTCATATAGAATGTTAAGACTTGTCTATATCGTATCGCAAAGCTTGTCTATACGCAAATAAAAATTAAAAAAAGAGTGGAAATTTTATATGATTTCCACTCTTTTTCATTTTTAGTTATATCTTTTAAGGTCTTCTACGATTGTTTCCATTTCAGCTGGCATTGTTCCAGTATAACGTTTGATGGCCTTGCCTTCAGGCGAAACAAGAAAGAAGCTGGTTACGTGCATTACCTGGTCTGAATCAGCTAATAATTCCACAGGGGACTTAAAAGAATTAATAGAGAACTCTTTGATTTCATCAAATTTATAACCTGTCAGGAAATCCCAATTATCGAAGGAAGCTTCACGGGATTCGCCGTAGTTCTTTAATGCTTCAGGTGTATCGTTTTCCGGATCCACACTGAAGGATACCAATTGTACATCAGCTAATTCGGCATCATTTAATTGCATTTGCAGCTTTACCATATTGGACGTCATTGGTGGACATACCGTTTCACAATTTGTGAATATAAAATTAGCTACCCAAAACTTTCCATCTAAATCACGCTTACTGACTTGTTCACCATCCTGATTCGTAAAAGTAAAATCCTGGACTTCATAAGAGAAATCCCCTTTGTATTCATCTCCACAAGCACTTAAAATTATGAGTAAAATAATCAATGGCAGTACAAATTTGTACTTTTTAAGCATATGTACAACCTCCGTAAATTTGAAATCCCCATAATCTTAGCATTTTACCAATAGAAATACTATGGATAAATTGTTAACATATCGTTCTGGAAAGCTGTAGATAGATGAGGCTAAAAGATAGGTTTGGCCCAAATTATAGACCAAACCTTAAAGATCAATAATACCCTTTGTGATAATAAGGGTTATATCCTTGTTGATATCCATAAGGGGGATAATAAGGGGGATAAGGCGGGTAAGGTGGATATGGATAATATCCTCCCTGTTGAATAGCGCCATATATAAACGGACCGAAAGCAAGCCCTGTTAAAAAAGGTAATACTGGGAATATCCGTTCATCTTGATTCCCCAATGATTGATAGCTATATTGGTTGATAGTGGGATAGTTCAAAGAAATCTCCCTTTCATTATAAACTTTTCTACATATTATATGCTTTTTAACTAAAAAGGAGCTTGGCTATTTGGATATTTAATTGTGTTTTTTGAGTGTATAGGAATGAATTTCCGGCTTACATAAAAAACGATATGGCAAGCGGGTAGTACCGATACCGCTATTAACATAGAGTGTAAGTTTATCATGACCTAACGTATATTTCCCCTGAACATATTTTTCAGCGAATAATGGGGTGTATAAATGTCCAATAAAAGGAAATCGGACTTGCCCACCATGACTATGGCCTGATAATTGAATATCAATAGGGAATTGAACTGCAGTATCTGCATAGTCAGGCTCGTGTGCTAATAAAACAGTAAATAAATCTGAATTAGCTTGCTGTAATGCTTTATTTAAATCTGGTTTACCGAGCATCATATCATCTATTCCGGCAAGTACAATCTGTTCATTTTCTGATTCAATGACAGTGTGGCTGTTTTTTAAGAGCTTAAATTCAGCCTGCTCCATGACATCCTTGACAATATTCGTACCATATCCACCATGATCATGGTTACCATATATCCAGTACTTTCCAGACTTTGCTTTTAATGAACGTAATAATTTTATTAGATCTTCGTTCCAATTATAGTTATTTGGTTCATCAACCAAATCTCCTGTAAACACAATTAAATCTGGCTTCAAGGTGTTCATTTTATCAACTAATTCTTTAAATTGTTCAAGCGAATAATGAAAACCGATATGTGTATCGGAGAATTGTATAATTGTAAAGTTATTAAATTCGGATGTGATTTTTTTAGATGATATTATATTTTTATTAATATGGAGTAAGGTCGGCTCTACTTCACGTGCGTAGTAATAAGTTCCACCACTTAATCCAACAAATGCTATTAAACTTCCAAGAGCCTTTTTCAAAAAGGAGCGCCGATTCATAATAAGTCAAACCTTTCTAAATCTGTTAATGAAATTATAGCATGGAATCCACAATTTATTTAACTTTTTTAATGGAATACTTGTCTTAATTATCAGTAAATTCTTTGACAATATTACATTCACATACTATTATTATTTTAGTGTTAACTATTTTGATCATCCACTATTTAGGGGGAGCTTATGAAAAATAAAACAGTAATTGTAACAGGCAGTTCTAGTGGAATGGGTAAATATATGGCTAGTAAATTTGTTGCAGAAGGGGCTAATGTAGTTATTACTGGAAGAAATGAGGACAAGTTGAGAGAAGCAAAGGATGAAATAGCAGCTACTGCAACTGGTGACATATTTATAATTCCAATGGATGTAAGAAAGACGGAAGATGTACAATATATGGTAGAAAAAACGATTGGAAAATATGGAACAATCGATTATTTAGTTAATAATGCAGCTGGCAATTTTATATGTGCTGCTGAGGATCTATCTGTCAATGGCTGGAATTCTGTAATTGATATTGTGTTAAATGGTACATTTTATTGTAGTAGAGAGGTTGGAAAATATTGGATAAATAATGATAAAAAAGGAACCATTTTGAATATGGTTGCTACATATGCTTGGAATGCAGGAGCAGGTGTTATACATTCTTCAGCCGCAAAAGCAGGTGTCTTAAATATGACAAGAACATTGGCTGTGGAATGGGGGACTAAATATGGGATTCGCGTAAATGCTATCGCACCCGGACCAATTGAGCGTACAGGCGGTGCTGATAAATTATTTGAATCGGAAAAAGCCGCAAAGCGCACAATTAATTCTGTACCACTTGGGCGCCTAGGAAAGCCAGAGGAAATTGCGGAACTGGCATATTTTCTGTTATCAGACAAAGCTGGATACATTAATGGAGAAGTCGTCACAATGGATGGAGGACAATGGTTGAATAAATTTCCGTTTTAAAACATCCTTTTAAATGTGTGTTCAAAAGGAAGATAAAAAACGGACGCCTGCTAAAGTCAGAGGCGTCCTTGTTGCAACCGCCGACACTAGCACGTCCTGTGCGTCGAAGTTTGAGGCGGTGCTAGCCATGATCAAAAGGAAAGCTTCACCGAATATATTGCACGTAAAAAAAGTGTTCTTTTCAAGACATGTCGGTACTTAGTCGAAGATACACGATCTTAAGTGTCATTTTTACCGGATTTTTCGAAGCTTCCTTTCTAGGAAAAAAGAAGCGTGACTTATTTTAGAACATGCTTCTTTTGCAACCTCATGCTTTTTTAGCATATATATACTAATAATAGTTTCCTTTTTAATTACAGAAAGCACATCTTTATCTATTGCAGAATTTAAACTTGCTATAACTAATCCTAACACGCCACTGTATCACTTATTATGACATGTATCTGAAAATGAAGCCTAGCTAACATTAAGAAATCCTCCCATAGCCTCCATTATCATAATATGAAAATTTTAAAACTCAATAACGAGCACATGATATTGCTGATGTGGTGGTTGAAAAAAGTTTTAAGGATGAATATGAAGAAACATCCGAATGCTTTCTCCTCCTACACTGTATGTTTTATGTGTTTTTTTTGTACGAATGAAGTAATCACATATTAATCATCAAGTGAATAATCATATAATTTTTTCTCGTCGATTTATATTTTAGTTAATGGGAGATTGGAATGGTTTCATTTCACTCGGATATTTCAATTAACCGCTATTATTGATGTTTCTTCTTAGTATGTATGGTAAAATAGAGGAGAGTAATTAACAAACATTGGTAATCTAAATATATTTAAATGGGTTTTCTTTCATGGTCAATTCCCAAGCTGACTGAAAGGGAAAAAGAGTTATAAGGGGTGTTTTATTATGAGTGTTACACAAGATAAGCGTTTAACAAATATTTCAGTTGAAGATTTAATGATCCCTTCCGAAAAAGTTGCGCATGTACAAATAAATAATCCTTTAGAACATGCATTATTAGTATTAATTAAATCTGGATATTCAGCAGTACCCGTACTTGATGCTTCTTATAAATTGGTGGGAACAATTGGAAAAACAGTTATTTTAAATCGGGTCTTAGGTTTGGAGCGAATTGAAATTGAAAAACTTTCTGATATACGTGTTCATGAAGTAATGAATAAAGAGATCCCATGTCTTTCAAAAGAGTATACCTTCATGGATGCATTAAATGCTGTCATTAATCATCCGTTTGTTTGTGTTGCTGATGATAATGGGTATTTTGATGGAATATTGACCAGAAGAGCAATACTTAAACAATTAAAACGTGATATTTATACTACAAGGATGTCTAATGAATAATTTTTACTGACTTACCCTGCTGTCATGAATAATAGCAGGGTCTTTTTATGATTGTATATCTTTTGTTTCTTAAGTAGATACTATGTTTGTATATTTTCTAAAAGAGGAGGCAAAAGGTGTGGCACGTATTGGTATTGAGGGTACACTTACGGATGTGAAGGAAGCTTTAATGGAATTAGGTCACGAGGTTGTTGACTTGCGTACGGAAGCGGATGCGGCCTATTGTGATTGTTGTATTATTTCAGGTCAGGATAAAGATATGATGGGGATGTCCGAAGCGATCATAGCGGGTCCAGTAATTAATGCACAAGGGCATAACGCAGAAGATGTTTGCCAAATGGTTCAACAAAAATTAAGTTAACTATTTCAGGGTCTCCTTTAAGGGTGGCCCTTCACTTTGTCTTATAAAGCTATGTTCTGTTATATATTGATTGAAAATGGTTAAACTTAATGAATGAATTCTAACAATAAACGAAATTTGTGTGTCGAAAAAATGACAATTTATTATACATTATTCTTTTCGTGTTGATTTTAATAATGGTTAAATCTATTCTTATAATAGAATTGATATAATTTATGTTGGAGGGATTATTTATGGTTGAAAGAATGGTAGGAAAACAAGCACCGCGTTTTGAAATGGATGCTGTAATGCCAAACAAAGAATTTGGTAAAGTGAGTTTAGAGGAAAACATGAAAAAAGATATGTGGACAGTGTTGTTTTTTTATCCAATGGACTTTACATTTGTATGTCCGACTGAAATTACTGCGATGTCAGATAGATTTGATGAATTTGAAGATCTTGATGCTGAGGTAATTGGAGTATCTACTGATACAATACATACACATAAAGCATGGATAAATACAGCTCGTGATGACAATGGTTTAGGAGATTTGGAATATCCTTTAGCTGCTGATACAAATCATATTGTATCAAAAGACTATGGTGTGTTAATTGAAGATGAAGGTGTTGCCTTACGTGGGTTGTTTATCGTGAGCCCAGAAGGTGAGCTTCAATATCAAACTGTTTTCCATAACAATATTGGGCGTGATGTTGACGAAACATTACGTGTACTCCAAGCACTCCAAACTGGTGGTCTTTGTCCTGCAAACTGGAAACCAGGTCAGGAAACATTGTAAAAGAAACTTCATATATAAATAGAAATAAGAAAAAACGTGATTCTAATGAGGCAGTTATTTTTTAATGCGATGTTTGGAGGTAAGATAATGAAACTAAGGGATCAAATACCGGAATTTGAAGGTGCAACAGATTGGTTTAATAGTAAACCGATAGAAAAGGCAGATTTAATCGGTAATAAACCTACGCTAATTCATTTTTGGTCCATCAGCTGTGGATTATGCAAGGAAGCCATGCCGAATGTTAATGAATTTCGTGATGAATATAAAAATGAATTAAATGTTATTGCAGTTCATATGCCCCGATCTGAAAAAGACCTGAATCTTGAAGAGATAAAGCAGGTAGCAGATGATCATGATATTACGCAACCTATTTTTATAGATAATGGGCATAAGTTAACAGATGCTTTTGATAATAAGTATGTACCAGCATACTATGTATTTGACTCTGAAGGGAAACTAAGACATTTCCAAGCCGGTGGCGGTGGTATGAAAATGCTAAGAAAAAGAGTTAATCGCGTTTTAGGTATAACAGAAAAATAACCAACCCTATCCCTGCTCATGGCAGGGGTATTTTTGTGAAGGGTATTAGGTTAGATAATTCGTATCCGCAGCTCCTATTGCCTATTGCTCTTAGTTATTTAAAGTTATAACCATATTATAGCTTCGTTGACCAAACGGCAATATTATAAAATGAGGAAGCTTTAGTTATCATAATTGACAATATACCTATAAGGGTATAAAATAATGCTTGTCAGTGAATATATGTTTAACAAGGAAAGGAGAATCCCCATGGAATACAATGATCAAATTAAAAATAGAGTAAAACGTATGGAAGGACAGTTTCGAGGGGTTTTAAAAATGATGGAAGAAAACAAAGATTGTAAAGATGTCATTACACAATTGTCAGCTATTCGTTCAGCTGTTGACCGAACAGTAGGTGTGATCGTGAGTTCAAATCTAGTTGAATGTGTTCAAGATGCAGAAGAAAGTGGAGAAGAAACAGATAAATTAATTCAAGAGGCTGTCAATTTGCTTGTGAAAAGTAGATGAATAAAATAGGGTTGACACTCTTTTTTTTACTTAATAAAATACCTATGCAGGTATGGGTAATCGATGAGTGTGGGATTGAAAATAACGATAAATATTGTAGGCGGAAATTTTGAAAGCTATGAAGGTTCCACTTGGTCTCGTTGAGTTTCGTATAGATGATTTAGATAAATCAAAGGAATAGCTGATGGTTTGCCAGCCGTGGAAAGAATCGAAAATGCTTATATTTTACTTGATGGGAGTGGTTATGATGTAACTGATGTAGCTGGCGAAATGCTGTTGGGAAGGCGAAATTGAATACAAGGAGGATAACGATGAATATTACCGCAAATGAAGTCCTTGATGCAAAAGATCTAGCATGTCCGATGCCAATCGTAAAGACGAAAAAAGCAATCACAAATCTTGAACCAGGGAAAGTATTGGAAGTGCAAGCGACCGATAGAGGATCAACTGCAGATATTAAAGCGTGGGCTGAAGGAACTGGGCATCAGTATCTTGGGACAGTAGCAGTAGCAGAAGAAGACATATTGAAACACTATATTCGCCGTGCAAGTGAACATGAAACAAAAGAAGACAAGAAGTTTGAACATGTCATTGATTTGAAAGAACTGCAGCAAAAAATGGAAGCAAATGAAAATACCGTTCTTTTGGATGTGCGTGAACCGGCAGAGTATGCATTTGGACATATTGACAAAGCAATAAATATACCCCTTGGGGAGTTGGATGACAGATTCAATGAAATAGAAATGGAAAGCGATAAAGAACTATTCATCATCTGTCGTACAGGGAGCCGTAGCGATCTGGCTGCCCAAAAGCTGACTAAAAAAGGAATTAAAAATGTAAAAAATGTTGTTCCTGGGATGTCCCAATGGAATGGACCGATGAAAAAAACAACTAAAATATATGGAGGAATTTATTATGGTTAACACAAAAGTAGCAATTATCGCATCAAACGGAGGTTTATTCGACGCTTACAAAGTATTCAATATCGCATCAGCGGCAGCAGCATCGGATGCTGAAGTAGGAATCTTCTTCACATTTGAAGGATTGAACCTAATTCATAAGGAAGCACACAAACATCTTCCGCTGCCCGGAGGAAAAGAACATTTTGAAAAAGGATTCAAACAAGCTAATGTTCCATCAATTGAAGAATTGGTGCAGGTTGTGCAGGAAATGGAAGTGAAACTAATTGGTTGTCAAATGACAATGGATGTAATGAACCTGGATAAAGATCAATTTATTGATGGAATTGAAGTTGGTGGAGCTGCAACATTTATTGAATTTGCAAAGGATGCAAATATTACATTGACATTTTAAAAGGCAAAGGAGGAGAAATCATGGAATCAAGAAAAGTATTGGACGCAAAAGACTTGGCATGTCCGATGCCAATCGTAAAAACAAAAAAAGCAATAGCTCAAATTAGCAGCAATGAAATTCTCGAGGTTCATGCAACAGATAAAGGAGCCAAAAATGATTTAACTGCATGGGCAAAATCCTGTGGACATGAAATTATAAAAAGCACAGAAGAAGCTGATGTGTTGAAATTTTGGATAAAAAAAGCCTAAGAAATGAATGAAATAAGTATTAACGAGGATCTAATCTATTTAGATCCTTCCTTATAGCGAAGGGAATTAAGTGTATGGATTATAGTGTTTTATTTATCATAACGATATTTCTTATCGGATTTGTTGGTTCTTTCCTCTCAGGAATGGTTGGGATTGGTGGATCAATCATCAAATATCCGATGTTATTATATATCCCTGCAATGCTTGGACTATCTGCATTTACTGCCCATGAGGTGTCAGGAATCAGCGCCATTCAAGTATTGTTTGCAACTATTGGTGGTGTGTGGGCATATCGGAAAAGTGGCTATTTAAACAAAACTTTAATTATTTATATGGGTGTTGCCATTCTGATAGGCAGTTTTATTGGTGGCTTTGGTTCCCAAGCAATGTCCGATGCTGAAATAAACTTTGTTTATGGTATTCTGGCGACAATAGCTGCTGTAATGATGTTTATCCCGAAAAAAGGTATTGATGAAATACCTTTGGACCAGGTTACCTTTAATAAATGGATTGCAGCATTGTTTGCTTTTATTGTTGGGGTTGGGGCAGGAATCGTGGGAGCTGCAGGTGCCTTCATTTTGGTGCCGATCATGCTTCTTCTATTAAAAATACCAACAAGAATGACGATTGCTACATCACTTGCCATCACATTTATCTCTTCCATTGGAACGACTGCAGGCAAGGTTATGACCGGGCAAGTATTGTTTATACCAGCGGTCATCATGATTATCGCAAGTCTACTTGCTTCGCCGCTTGGTGCGAAATACGGGCAAAAGCTAAATACAAAAATATTACAAGGTATGCTTGCTGTTCTGATTTTGGGAACTGCCGTCAAAATATGGTTGGATTTTATCTAGAGCAATAGAATAATTAATAGAATGGGAGACTTATAGATGGATATTTTACAATGGATTATCATGGTCATAGCTGTATTCTTTGTGGCTAAGTTCTTTCTTCCAGCGAAAGGAATCACGAATATAACTGCAAAAGAAGCAAAAGATAAATTTAAAGAAAAAAATATTCAATTTATAGATGTAAGAACCCCAGGTGAGTATAAGGGGAATCATCAAAAGAAATTTAAAAATATCCCATTATCCAATTTGGCGGGTAGAAATCATGAATTGGATAAAACGAAAGAGGTCGTCATTATCTGCCAAAGCGGCATGCGCAGTGCGAAAGCGGCCAAAATTCTTAAAAAACAGGGATATGAAAAAATATCCAATGTTAAAGGCGGGATGAGTGCATGGGTGTAAGAGAGGCAATGAGAAATGACAACAAAATTCAATGATAAAGTAATAATACTTCTCAAAAACAATCAGTTCAAATGTTCTTGACGTTCTAAAAGTAAGCGAAGTGAAAAGTGGAATCTTTGGTGTTATAGGATATAAAGTAGAAGATCTGCTTGCGGTATGAATGGGTAGTCAGTCGAATGCGAATAAGTTAATAAACGAGAGGGGAGCAAAAGAAGTGAAAAATAAACGGTTTAATCCTGATCACGCAGAAAAATTAGTAAGTGAGGAACGGAAATCTACATTACAGATGGATAAGATGCTGAAATATTTTGATGTAGGGAAAGATGATATTGTTGCCGATTTAGGAGCAGGACCTGGATTATTTACGATTCCTATTGCAAAACGAACAGCCGGGGAAGTTTATGCGATTGATATTGAACCCAAAATGCTGCAAATATTAAAAAAGAATGCAGAAGAAGAAAACATATCAAATATTTCCTGTGTCTTAAGTGAACTGGAAGAAATTCAACTGGATAATGAATCTGTTACCAAAGCAATAAATGCCTTTGTTATTCATGAAGTATCCAATATTAATCCAGTTATTGGGGAAATGAAACGTATCTTAAAGCCTGGAGGAAGATTACTCTTAATGGATTGGGAAGCAGTAGAAACGAATTCAGGTCCACCATTAGGGATACGAATTCCTGCTTGTGAAATGATTAAAAACCTTGAGGAATACGGATTTCAAGTAGAACAAATACCAGTGCATTCCGATTATTACGCAATTAAAGCAGTAAAAGGAGAGTGACATTTATGTTTCACTATACAGTAGAAACGGAAAAATCAATGAATCAAACAATTCAATCACTTGAGGCAAGCTTAAAGGAAGAACAATTTGGGGTGCTTTGGCAATTTGATATTAAGGAAACATTACAGAAAAAGGGTTTTGATTTTAAACAGGCCTATAAAGTTCTGGAAGTTTGTAATCCGAAAGAAGCAAATAATATATTATCTAAAAATCAACTTGTTGGTTATTTTCTGCCATGTAAAATTGTTGTGTACAAGGACTCAAATACTAATAAGACTACGATTGGTCTGCCAAGACCAACGGCTTTAATCGAGATGGTGAATGACGAATCATTGACAGGCTTTGCAGCTGATATAGAGAATAGACTGATTGCATGTATTGATAAAAGTATTTAATATTTGTGAGAGTTACCGGGGGAAATAAAGAGATGGAATAATTCCCCGCTATTTCTCACTCATGCACAGCATATATTTTTTGTTAAAAGAAGTACCCGTATAGGTATATATAGCAATGCCTTGGGTGGAAGTAATTAAAAAGATTATAAAAATATTGGAGGTATTATCTTGTCTTTTGTAGCAATGGAACCAAAAGATCTAGCGAAAAGAATGATTAATCAAGAAGCATTGTTTCTATTGGATGTTCGTAATGAACAGGAGTTCAATGATTGGAAAATTGAAGGAAAAAATATTAAACACCTAAACGTACCGTATTTTGAATTGCTGGATGGCATCGAAGAAATGAAGGATCAATTTCCTGTCGATCAAGAAATTTTAGTTGTATGCGCAAAGGAAGGCTCATCTATAATGATATCAGAAATGCTTTCGGATGCAGGGTTTGACGTTTTCTACCTCAAAGGTGGAATGAGAGCATGGAGTGAACATATGGAGCCGGTTAAGGTTGACGATTTGAGCAGTGGTGGAGAATTATATCAATTTGTTCGTCTTGGAAAAGGCTGTTTGTCTTATATGGTTATTTCCAATGGGGAAGCAGCTGTTATCGATGCAACACGCATGACAGATATTTTCACAGATTTTGCGAATGTAAGAGGAGCAACAATCAAGCATATATTCGATACACACTTACATGCAGATCATATTTCAGGCGGAAGAACTATTGCTCAAAAGACTGGAGCAACGTACTGGCTACCACCAAAGGATGCGGAGGAAGTAGTATTTGATTATAAACCTTTAGAAGATGGAGGAAATGTTGTCATCGGAAATACAAAGATTAACATTCATGCATTGTACTCTCCTGGCCATACAATTGGCTCAACATCTCTCATAGTGGATGAGACTTATTTGATGACGGGAGACATACTTTTCATTGATTCAATTGGAAGACCGGATCTTGCAGGAAAGGCACAGGATTGGGTAAGTGATCTAAGAGATACACTTTATAGTCGTTATCGTGAACTGTCAAAAGAACTAATTGTGCTGCCTGCCCACTTTATGATTGTGGAAGAGTTGAATAATGATGGAAGTGTTGCAAAAAAGCTTGGTACTCTATTCGCTGAAAATCATGGTTTGAAGATTGAAAATGATGAAACATTTCGGAAGTTAGTTACCGAAAATCTGCCACCACAACCTAATTCCTATCAGGAAATTCGTGAAACAAATATGGGGAAAATAACTCCAGAAGAAGAGAAACAAAGAGAAATGGAAATTGGACCAAACCGCTGTGCTATTAGATGAAAAACAAAAGGGTCAATTTAAGCATATCGTTTCTTTAAAATCAGGCACTTTATTGGAGTAATACAAAAAGTCTAATGTCTCAATTTTAGTATTGAGATATTAGACTTTTCTATATTATTATTTCTTTTAAAGGATTGAGTATAAAATTACCCTATTTATTAGCAAGAAGTTTAGATAAGAAATCTATTATTTCACCGATTTCTACTAATCCAATCTCTGTTCTCTCCATTCATTCTTAGGTTCATTATGTGAAACGAAAATTTTTTAAAAATTTATAATGCAGAAACCTTTATTTTTTTCAAAAAATATTATAATATTTAGAGACGCGAAGTAATATTAATATGTTATGCTATCACTTCGGTATCTAAATGCCGAGGATTACAAAAAAGGGAGGAAAACTGTTTTTGCTAGAAGTCTGAAAAATAGCTCAATTAAATTAATTTTGATGATTGGAGTGTTGTTTTTTACATCATGTCATTTACTTATTCATTTAACTAAACTAAATTTAGTAATACTTTTGTTCGTACTTTTTAGCTATACTATCGATGAAATTATATTCCGTAGAAATATCGTAAACGTGATATATAAAGGTTTTTAGGAGGATATACATTTTTAAAGATCTTCCTAATGCAAATTAGTATTTACGAAAAATACGTCATCCGGGGGAGGGAAGCATAATGAATACATTTAAAAAGCTGAAGCAATTTTATTGGCCATATAAGAAATATTTCTTTACGTCATTGATCTTTTTATTATTTGTTACAGCTATCACAGTTGTATATCCAATTGTTTTGCAATTAACAATTGATAGTGTAGTGATGGAGGATAGGTATTCATTAATACCATATATTTCCATCGTGTTTATTTTATTAATGATCTTAAAGGGATTATCTACATTTTTCCATCAATATTTAGGCGAATACTTTGGGATTATTACTGTTTATAAATTACGTGATGCTTTATATGAAAAGCTGCAGGTATTATCATTCAAATACTATGATAACGCTAAGACCGGTGACATTATGTCACGGTTGACTGCAGATGTGGAAGGATTTCGGTTCTTTCTTTCACTTGGTTTTTCTGAACTTATTCGAATAGTCTTATTAATTGGTTTTAGCTTAAGTGTAATGTTCTATTATTCAGTACCACTTGCACTTGTAACAATGGCTGCAATGCCATTTTTGGGGGTGGTCGTATTTCGATTTGACAAACGGGTACACCCTGCTTTTAGAAAGATCAGAAAATCCTTTGGACAATTAAACACCCGAGTTCAGGAGAATATCAGTGGGATGAATACAGTGAAATCATTATCCAGAGAAGATTTCGAAATTGGAAGGTTTTCAACCAGTAATGATAAATACCGCAGAAAATATTTAGACACATCTGAAATTTGGTCGAAGTATTTTCCATTGATGGAGTTCATTGGAAACGTTTGTGCAGTGGCATTACTTGCATATGGTGGTTATCTTGTTATTAATGATAGCCTGGGACTAGGAGAACTGGTCGCATTCTTTAGTTTAGTTTGGTATATCCTGGGGCCACTTATGAATCTTGGTTTTGTTGTTAACCAATTTTCCCAGGCAAAAGCATCTGGTGAGAGGTTGCTTGAGATTTTAGAGGCGAAAGAAGATATTGTTGAAAAAGAAAACGCAATAGGTCAAATGATAAAAGGTCACGTAACCTTTAAAGATGTAACATTAACCTATACAGAAAATGATGACTCTGCTTTAAAAAATATCAGTTTTGATGCACCACCTGGAAAGATTATTGGCTTGATTGGTGCAACAGGTTCAGGCAAAACGAGTATAACACAGCTGATCACTCGTTTTTATGAACCTGAAAAAGGAGAAATTCTTGTTGATGGGCAACCTGTTTCAGATTATCAGATAAAGTCACTGCGAAAAGGGATTGGATTTGTTTTACAGGAACCTTTTTTATTTTCAACAACAATAAGAGAAAATATTTCTTATGGAAATCCGGAAATGCCGGATGAGCAAGTTATTGATGCAGCCAAACGAGCACAGGCACATGACTTTATTATGGAAATGCCAAAAGGATACGATACCCTTTTAGGTGAACGCGGTATGGGATTATCCGGTGGGCAAAAACAGCGTATAGCAATTGCTCGGGCTATAAGTATTAACCCAAGGATATTAGTCCTTGATGATGCTACGTCCGCAGTAGATATGGAAACGGAATTTAAAATACAAAAAGCATTAAAAGAAGTGATGAAAGAAAGGACTTCCTTTATTATTGCTCATCGTATTTCTTCGTTAAAACATGCAGATGAAATATTAGTGCTAGAAGAAGGAGAAATTGTAGAACGTGGAACACATGATAGTTTACTAAAAAACAATGGACCTTATCAACGGATCTATGACATTCAATATCAGGATCGGGAAGAAATAATGAATACTGTAAATTAACAAAAAGGGGGGACTACAGTGGCTAGTTTGAAAAAAGTGCAAAAAGAAAAAAGCCGCCATCTTAAGCGTTTTTATTATACGGTTGATCAGGCAATAGAGAAACCATTTAACTGGAAACAAATGTGGAGGTTGCTTGAATTTTTAAAACCTTATTCCAAGAATTATCTACCTGCAGCAATTATAGCGATGTTAGTATCGACAGCCGTACGTCTGGCTGTACCTATTCTTATTGGTAAAGTAGCAATTGATGTGGCAATTGGTAATAAAGATTATACGATGCTTACGTACCTGGTAGTTATTATTGGCGTATTATACTTACTAAATTATTTGGGTAATGTTTTTCGAATTAAATGGGTTAATATATTAGGTCAAAATGTTATTTATGATTTGCGTCAGCACCTGTTTTCACACGTTCAACGGCTTTCGCATCGGTTCTTTGATACTCGTTCAGCAGGTTCCATACTAGTGCGTATTTTAAATGATATAAATTCCCTGCAGGAACTTTTTACAAATGGAATTATTAACTTATTAATGGATATTGTTACATTAGTAGGGATTATCGTTATTTTATTTGTATTAAGTCCTGAACTTGCATTGGCAATCATGGTTATTCTGCCGATTATGTTTTATATTTCAACAAAGCTCCGAAGAAATATTCGTCGTTCATGGCAGGATGTGCGCATACAGCAATCCCGGATAAATTCCCATTTAAATGAAGGTATTCAGGGAATGCGGATTACACAATCATTTTCTCAGGAAAAGGAAAATGCTGAATTCTTCAATGGTATAAATGAGGATAATTTTGAAGCTTGGCGCAATGCAACAAAAAAGAGTGCCATGTTTCGTCCCTTTGTTGAAATGAGTAATGCAATTGGAACGGTTATTCTTATCTCATTTGGTGCCTATTTAATTTTATTAAATATAAATAGTGGTGGTCTGAATGGCATTGAAGTAGGGACGTTTGTAGCTTTTGCCTTTTTCTTAGGTATGTTCTGGGATCCGATTTCCAGGCTTGGACAAATGTATAATCAATTGTTAATGGCAATGGCTGCATCTGAACGTATATTTGAATTTTTAGATGAGCAGCCTAATGTGGATGAAAAAGAAAATGCATATGAATTTACGGATATGCAAGGGCATATTGAGTTTGATCATGTACAGTTTTCCTATGACTCAGATCGGATTGCATTACATGAGGTTTCATTAGAAATTAAACAAGGGGAAACAATTGCACTTGTCGGTCATACAGGAAGTGGTAAGTCCACTATTGCAAACTTAATCAGCAGGTTTTATGATCCGACAAAGGGATCCGTAAAAATTGATGGTCGGGATTTACGTGATGTAAAGCTTGCTTCATTAAGGGAACAAATAAGCGTCGTACTCCAGGACACATTTATCTTTTCCGGAACCATTATGGAAAATATTCGTTTTGGTCGTCCAAATGCGACAGATCAGGAAGTAATTGATTCTGCAAAAGTGGTAGGAGCAGATGATTTTATCAGTCGTTTGGCTGGTGGATATAAAACAGAAGTAGAAGAGCGTGGTAATGTATTATCTGCAGGAGAACGTCAATTACTTTCATTTGCCAGAGCGCTTCTCGCAAATCCAAGGATTATTATTATGGATGAGGCAACGGCAAGTATTGATACAGAATCAGAAGTAAAAATTCAGAAAGCGCTTCGTCGGTTGTTGAAAGGTAGAACGTCGATTATTATTGCACATCGTCTTTCAACTATTAGAGAATCCGAAAATATTTTCGTTTTGGAAAATGGCCAAATATTGGAAAACGGAAACCATGCCGAATTAATGAAACAACAAGGGAAGTACTTTGAACTGGTAAAATCACAATTTCAAATGCTGGATGCTATTTAGTAATAAGAAGAGCAATTCTTATACAGGATTGCTTCTTTTTTTGTACATGAATATGGTAGACTAAAATTAATTAGGTGAATGATGGAGGAAGTTATATGAAAAGGGAATTTGCAGTAATTGGATTAGGCCGCTTCGGTGGTAGTATTTGTCGCGAATTAAGTATGGAAGGAATGGAAGTGCTGGCAATTGATAGTGATGAAGACAAAGTAAACGAATATAAAAATATTGCCTCCCATGCGGTAATTGCTGATTCAACAGATGAAGTCACATTGAAGGAACTGGGCATTAAAAATATTGATCATGTTATTGTAGCTATAGGCGATAATATTCAGGCGAGTATACTAACAACCGTAATATTAACTGATCTAGGTATAAAAAAAATTACCGTGAAAGCTCAAAATGACCGCCATGAAAAAATATTAAATAAAATTGGTGCAGATCAGGTTGTACATCCGGAGAGGGATATGGGAAAACGTATTGCACACAATATTATTTCAAATAATATTCTTGATTATCTTGAACTATCAGATGATCATAGTATTGTTGAAGTGAAAGCTGGAAAGAAAATGATTGGAAAAACCCTGGTTGATCTGGATATTAGGGCAAATTATGGATGTAACGTTGTTGCGATCAAACAAGGAAAGGATATTAATGTTTCACCAAGTGCTGTTGATGTATTAAAGGAAAATGATGTCCTTATTGTGATTGGATCAGATAGGGACATATCCCGATTTGAAAAACAACTTGTGATTGAAGATTAAAATTGGCTTAAACCCATATCTGTCTAGTTATTTCTTATTAATGAACGCTTTACAAATAGTAGATCTGAGTATGTCGTTTCAAGAAAATACTATACTCTATATATTGTAAAAAAAAGCCAATGTTGGAATAGAATACCCCAACATTGGCAATTTATCTTAAACTTCCATAATTATAGGCAATACCATCGGCCTGCGCTTTGTTTTTTCATAAAGAAATGGTGCTATTGTATCGGTGATTTCATTTTTAATTTCAGACCACTGTGTAGTCTTTCTTGCCATGACTTTATCTAGATGAGCAGCGACAATTTTTTGTGCTTCGTTAATTAGATCTTCTGATTCTCTCATATAAACAAAACCTCGTGAAATAATATCTGGACCTGCAGATATCTTAAATTCCTTCATATTTATACTTACAACAACAATAACCAAACCCTCTTGGGATAAAATACGACGATCACGCAGTACAATATTTCCAATATCTCCAATACCACTACCGTCAACATAGATAGCACCAGAAGGGATTTTACCAGCAATGGTTGCATTATCCTTCCCTAACGCTAATACATCACCATTATCCATTATAAAGGATCGTTCAGGATCAATATCACAAGAGTTTGCAAGCTTTACATGTTCTTTAAGCATCCTATATTCTCCATGAATTGGCATAAAATATTTTGGCTTAATGAGCCTGAGCATAAGCTTTTGTTCTTCCTGGCTACCATGACCGGATGAATGAATATTACTTAGTTTTCCATGAATAACATCAGCACCAGCACGATATAATTTATTTATAGTTCTGCTGATACTTATTGTATTTCCAGGGATTGGAGAGGAAGAAAATACAACCGTATCACCAGGAATTATTTGTATTTGTCTGTGTGTACCATTAGCAATGCGAGACAATGCAGCCATCGCTTCTCCTTGAGATCCTGTACATAGAATCGTTACTTTATGTGCTGGAAGACGATTAATTTGATGTGCATCAATAAACGTTTCCTTAGGTGCTTGAATATAACCTAATTCTTGTCCAAGATTTATCGCAAATTCCATACTGCGGCCAAATACAGCAATTTTACGATCGTGTTTAACAGCAGCTTCTACAACTTGCTGCAGTCGATATATATTAGAGGAAAAGGTAGCAAATATCAGTCGTCCATTGATACGACTAAATATGTCGTAAATATTTTCTTTCACTACTTTTTCCGACATTGTAAAACCAGGGATTTCACTATTGGTACTGTCTGAAAGTAAGCAAAGCACGCCTTCTTTACCTATTTCAGCCATTCTTGTTAAATTACCTGGTTCACTTACAGGGGTGAAATCGAATTTAAAATCACCTGTATGCACAATGTTTCCTGGTGGTGTTTTAACAACAATACCATAAGAATCAGGGATACTATGGGTTGTACGGAAAAAGCTAACGGAAGTTTTACGGAATTTAATTACATCATCTTCTTGAATTGTGTTCAATTTAGCACTTCTTAATAAACCGTGCTCGTCCAATTTATTTCTAATTAATCCAATCGCAAGTTTTCCAGCATAAATTGGTACATTAATCTCACGTAATAGAAAAGGGATTCCTCCAATATGATCTTCATGTCCATGAGTTATGAATAATCCTTTAATTTTATCTTGGTTTTGTACAAGGTAGGTGTAATCTGGAATAACATAGTCAATTCCCAGTAATTCATCTTCAGGAAATTTCATTCCCGCATCGATTAAGATAATTTCATCCTGGAATTGAATCCCATACGTATTTTTTCCGATTTCACCGAGTCCACCTAATGCAAATACCGCAGCTTGATCATTTTTTACAAATTTCATAAGTTATACATTCTCCGTTATAAAATATTTGGATTGTTTTTCGTAATCTAAATGTGCTGCATTCAATTCATGGATGTACTCAATATTATACTTGCGATCAACTATTTTTTTTCGTGCTTCCCGTACGGAATCTGCCTCTACATAAACGCTTTTAGTGCGTTCGCGAACCGGCACTTCTTCCTGGTTTTCTTGATATAAAACTTTAAAAATCATTTCATCTCTCCTAACATTTCTTTATATATCTATTTTTTGATGTTCAAAAAGGTTATGCCTTTAAAAAAGCAATAACACGATTTGATTTTATTACCTGATATCATAGATTCCGCTCTATATAACTTCGTTTCGTATTTAATGTGTTTCCATAGCATGATTAAAAAATATATGGTACCTTGATTGTGATTGGTTACATCATTGGTAGTCTTTTTTATAAGTTGTAGGTACACGTCCTTGGCCTAAAAAGTCCTTCCAGCGTTTTTTTAGCTTTTCTCTTAGGCGTTTTAACATGAGGACACACATCTCCTTTCGTAAAATTTCAAGAAAAGCAACAAAACGTTCTACCGATCCAATCCCTCTTATCTATAGTATAGTATGATTTAAGGAATATTGAAATGAAAATCCATTATTTGTCTGAAAAAATATATTTTAAGAACGTTTCTATTTGTGATAATTTTATTTTTTGCAAGAGATGGATTTTTATTCACAAGCATAAAAATACCAAGCTGAGGAGCGGATACAGTGAATCAAAAGATCGTTTTTTTCGATATTGACGGAACAATTTTAAATGAAGAAAAGCAAATTCCACCTTCAACAAAAAAAGCAATTCAAAAATTAAAACAAAATGATGTATATGTTGCAATTGCTACTGGAAGAGCTCCATTTATGTTTGAAGATATAAGAAGAGAGTTGGGTATCGATTCTTATGTTAGCTTTAATGGGCAATATGTTGTGTTTGAAGGAAGCATTGTTTACAACAATCCACTGGGAAAAAATGAACTCATCAAATTGTATAATGAATCATCAAAAAGTAATTATCCAATGGTCTTCATGAATGAAAAACAAATGCGGGCATCTATTGAGAATCATCCTCACATTGAAAAAAGTTTGCAGAGTATAAAATATAGTTATCCTGAAGTAGATCAATCCTTTTTTATCAATAATACAATATATCAAGCATTATTGTTTTGTGAAAAAGGAAAAGAAGAGCCTTTTATAACCAATCATGATTCATTTCATTATATTCGTTGGCATGATTATTCGTGTGATGTTTTGCCTGGAGGAGGCTCAAAGGCTGTTGGAGTAGAGAAGTTAATTGAGGCAAGTGGTTTGAATATGTTAGATTCCTATGCGTTTGGTGATGGTTTAAATGATTTGGAAATGATACAGGAGGTTGGAACAGGTATTGCAATGGGAAATGCTGTACCGGATCTGAAAGCAGTTGCTGATTACACCACGGATACCGTTGATAAAGACGGTATCTTAAAGGGCTTAAAACAAGTCGAACTGATCTGATAAGAGGATGTCCACTAGTGGACATCCTCTCCTAATTTATTCAACCGGTTTTGCATCATCAGGTAAAGCAAATGGATTTTCTTTATTTATATGATCGTAGAACATAATCCCATTTAAATGATCAATTTCATGCTGGAAAACAATTGCAGCATAGCCTTTTAATCGCAACTTTAATGGGTTGCCTTCCAAGTCCGTTGCTTTTAAAGTAATTCGTGCATGTCGTGGAACATAACCTTCGACATTGCGATCAACAGAAAGACAACCCTCTCCAGAAGATAAATAAGTTTTTTCAACGGAATGGCTGATTATTTTAGGATTAACTAATCCATAGCTGTATAACTTGTCATTAGAATCCTCGAAATGGATGGCAACCAATCGTTTTTCAATTCCCAATTGTGGTGCAGCTAGTCCTACACCTGCCCGTAATTTGTATTTATCAGCGATTTCGTCGTCCTGACTATTTTTTAAAAAAGTTATCATATCTTTTAATAGTTGTATGTCTTCTTCTTTTATTGGAATTTCTACTTCTTTTGCCACTTTTACTAACGAAGGATGTCCTTCACGAACAATATCTTTCATTGTTATCATCTATATACAACTCCTTAACCAATTTTTTCAGTAAATCATCAATTACTTTCATCAACTTCATATTTTATCATAACTAAGCTATAATAATCATAGATTTTAAGTAGGATAACGTAAAAATATATTTTTTATCGTGAGAGAATCTTGTTTGTGCTATACTGAAAACTATCAAAAACAACAACTTAGAACGAGGGGGTAACGTAACATGGTAATCAAGAAATCATTGTTTTTATTGATCTTAAGTATAATCGCTACCTTAACTGCCTGCAGTGGGGAAACAACGGAAGAAAAAATACATCATCATTTAGAAGAAGCAGTTGCCTTGGAAGAGGAGTTTGAAAGTAAGCAGAGCGAAATAACAAAGTTGGAAAAAGAGGAACAGGAATTATACAATCAGATTATCGAATTAGGGATGGATGATTTTGATGAAATTCAAGAATTAGCTGGACAGGCAATCGAAAGCATAGATGAACGCTCTGAAAAAATAGCAAAAGAAAAAGAAAGTATTGATCAATCACAGGAGGAATTCAACAAAACGCAAGACTTAATCGAAGATCTGGAGGAGCAGGATCTAAAAGAAAAAGCCGAGAAAATGTACGAAATTATGAATGATCGCTATAAAGCATATCATACGCTGCATACTGCCTACACAAAATCATTAGTTTTGGAAAAAGATCTATATACCATGCTTCAGTCGGAGGATTTAGAGCAGGAGGAATTAACAGCTCAAATAGATACGATAAATGAAAGCTATCAGCAGGTACTTGAAACGAATGAACAATTTAATAAAAATACTGTAGAGTATAACGCATTGAAGGAAGAATTTTACGAATTAGCAGGAATTGATGTGTCATATGATGAAAATCCCTCTACCAACAGTTAGGGAGAAAATAATTTCTCTTTCAAAACCCAAATCATTTCAAAATGATTTGGGTTTTTGTATGGATTTATAAGAGGGAAATATCAAATTAATAATACAGTTATTTGATTAAATTATAACAGATATACCTGTGTTATCCCATTTAATGAAACAGTTAGTAAAAACATAAAAAAAATTATATATGAAAACAAACAAAGTGTTTGACCAATGCATGTAAATGGGATATTATTTAATTGTATTAAATAATTGTACCAGTAAATTCTATATTATTTATGTAACAGTTTTATATGCAGTCATGAATGATTAGCAAAAAATTAAAAAGGGTACAGGAATAAGAGAAAATTAGTACAGATTTTTTTTTGTTTTGGGTAGGATAGGAAAGACAATATTAAAAAGGATACAAGAAAGGAAGAGGTGAACTATTTTGAAACACGTACTTGAGAGTGTTGAAAGTCAGTTCGAAATGTTCCAGATTCTTAATGAAGAGGGAAAAATTGTCAATAAAGATGATATGCCTGATCTATCAGATGAAGATTTAAAAGAGCTTATGCGCAGAATGGTTTATACACGTATACTTGATCAACGTTCTATTGCTCTGAATCGTCAAGGTCGCCTGGGTTTCTATGCTCCGACAGCAGGTCAGGAAGCATCTCAATTAGGAAGTCAGTTTGCACTTGAACAGGATGATTTTATTCTGCCGGGATATCGTGATGTACCACAGCTGATTTGGCAGGGACTTCCACTTTACCAGGCATTCTTGTTCTCCAGAGGACATTATCACGGCAACCAAATGCCCGAAAATGTACGTGCTTTGAGCCCGCAGATTATTATTGGTGCTCAATATGTACAGGCAGCTGGTGTTGCGTTGGGAATGAAAAAGCGCGGCAAGAAAACGGTTGCGATAACCTATACAGGGGATGGCGGTACATCACAAGGTGATTTCTATGAAGGAATCAACTTTGCAGGTGCTTACCAGGCTCCAGCGATTTTTATCGTTCAAAATAACCGATTTGCTATTTCCGTACCTGTTGAAAAACAAACAAATGCAAAAACTTTGGCACAAAAGTCTGTTGCTGCAGGAATTGAGGGGATACAAGTAGATGGTATGGATGTATTAGCTGTATATGCTGCTACGAAGGATGCTCGTAATCGTGCCGTAAATGGTGAAGGACCAACACTTATTGAAACAATGACATATCGCTATGGTCCACACACGATGGCCGGTGACGATCCGACACGTTATCGCACAGATGATCTTGACTCAGAGTGGGAAAAGAAAGATCCACTAGTTCGTTTCCGCAAATACCTTGAAGATAAGAAATTATGGTCTGAAGAGGAAGAAAATAAAGTAATTGAAGAAGCAAAAGATGATATCAAGAAGGCAATTAAGCAAGCGGATGAGTATCCAAAACAAAAGGTTACTGATCTTATCGAAAATATGTTTGAAAAACTTCCAGCCAACCTAGAGGAACAAATGGAAGAATACAAAGAAAAGGAGTCGAAGTAGATCATGGCACAAATGACAATGATTCAAGCAATCACTGATGCTATGCGCACAGAATTAAAAAATGATGAAAATGTGCTTGTATTTGGTGAAGATGTTGGTCAAAATGGCGGTGTATTCCGTGCTACTGAGGGATTACAAGATGAGTTCGGTGAAGACCGTGTATTTGACACGCCATTAGCCGAATCTGGAATTGGTGGTCTTTCTATTGGCTTGGCTTTAGAAGGCTATCGACCAGTTCCGGAAATCCAGTTCTTCGGCTTTGTTTATGAAGTAATGGACTCAATTAATGGACAAATGTCTAGAATGCGCTACCGTTCAGGTGGAAGTCATACTAATCCAATTACAATCCGTTCTCCATTTGGAGGGGGCGTGCATACACCGGAACTTCATGCTGATTCACTTGAAGGATTAATTGCACAGCAGCCCGGAATAAAAGTTGTCATTCCTTCCACACCATATGACGCAAAAGGACTGTTAATTCAATCCATCCGTGATAATGATCCAGTACTTTTCCTGGAGCATATGAAATTATACCGTTCGTTTCGGGGAGAAGTTCCAGAAGAAGAATATACGCTAGAATTAGGAAAAGCTGATATAAAACGTGAAGGTAAAGATGTTACTCTTATTGCTTATGGAGCAATGGTTCATGCTTCACTTAAAGCAGCAGAAGAGCTTGAGAAAGATGGAATAGAGGCAGAAGTTATCGATCTTCGTACAGTATCGCCAATTGATATTGATACAATCATTGAATCTGTAGAAAAAACAAATCGTGTAGTTGTTGTTCAGGAAGCACAACGTCAAGCAGGTGTAGCTGCGAATATTGTTGCTGAAATTCAAGAAAGAGCAATCCTGCATCTTGAAGCACCGGTACTTAGAGTTACCGCTCCGGATACTGTATATGCATTCTCAGAAGCAGAAGAAGTATGGCTACCAAATCACAAAGATATTGTAGAGAAAGTAAATACAGTAATCCATTTTTAAAATTGAGATAGGAGGTAGTAATTATGGCATTTGAATTCAAATTGCCCGATATTGGTGAGGGAATTCACGAAGGTGAAATTGTAAAATGGTTCGTTAAAGAAGGCGACGAAGTTAAAGAAGACGACGAACTATGTGAAGTCCAAAACGATAAAGCTGTCGTTGAGATCCCTTCTCCAGTAGAAGGAACCGTTAAAAAGATTCATGTTGACGAAGGTTCTGTAGCAATTGTAGGAGATACGTTAATCACATTTGATGCAGAAGGTTATGAATCTGCAGGTGAGGATTCAACTGATGAGCATGAGCAAGCAGAAAAAGAAGTACCAGGAAAAGAAGAAGAACTGGAAAAAGATATACCTGCTGAAAAAACAGATGACAGCGCAAATGAAGATTCAATTGGTAAACGTATCATTGCAATGCCTTCAGTAAGAAAATATGCTCGTGACAATAACGTAAAAATACAAGCTGTTAGCGGAACAGGGAAAAATGGTCGTGTTTTAAAAGAAGATATTGATAGTTATCTGAGTGGAGACCAAAAATCAGAAAGTCCAGCTGTTGAGACGACGGAAAAAACCGAAACAACGAAAGAAACAAAAGCATCTCAAGCTCCAAAAGGTGAATACCCAGAGACTCGTGAGAAAATGAGTGGGATCCGTAAAGCGATTGCTAAAGCTATGGTTAATTCCAAAACAAAAGCACCACATGTTACCTTAATGGATGAAATTGATGTAACAGAACTTGTTGCCCACCGTAAGAAGTTTAAAGCTGTGGCAGCTGAACAAGAAATTAAATTAACATATTTACCGTATGTTGTTAAAGCGCTTGTATCAGCATCCAGAAAACACCCAATATTGAACGCTGCAGTCGATGATGAAACGAACGAAATTATTCAGAAACACTACTATAATGTTGGGATTGCTGCAGATACAGACAAAGGTCTGCTCGTACCAGTCGTTAAAGACGCCGATCGTAAATCAATTTTTGATATTTCTAAGGAAATCAATGAATTGGCAGATAAGGCTAGAAGTGGTAAACTAACTTCTGAAGAGATGAGTGGTGCTTCAAATACAATTACAAATATAGGTTCTGCTGGTGGACAATGGTTTACTCCTGTTCTAAACTATCCAGAAGCAGTTATTCTTGGTATTGGTCGAATTGCAGAAAAACCGATTGTTCGTGATGGGGAAATTGTAATTGCACCAGTGCTCGCATTATCATTGAGCTTTGACCATCGCATTGTTGATGGGGCGACAGCACAATTAGCTCTAAATCAAATCAAGCGATTATTAAATGATCCACAATTAATTATGATGGAGGCGTAGATTATGGTAGTAGGAGATTTTCCAATTGAAGTTGACACACTAGTTGTCGGAGCAGGTCCGGGTGGCTATGTAGCCGCAATCCGTGCTGCGCAATTAGGGCAAAAAGTAACAATTGTTGATAAAGGAGCACTTGGCGGTGTTTGCTTAAACGTAGGATGTATTCCTTCCAAAGCATTGATTCAAGCAGGACACTTAGTTCAAAATGCTTTTGGAAATGAAGAACTGGGAATTAAAACAGAGAATGTTACGGTAGATTTTTCAAAAGTCCAAGAATGGAAAGGTAGTGTAGTTAATAAGTTAACTTCCGGTGTTGAAGGACTTTTAAAAGGAAATAAAGTTGATATTTTAAATGGTGAAGTTTATTTTGTTGATAAAAATACAGTAAAAATAATGGATGACAAAAATTCTCAAACGTATACATTCAATAATTGTATCATTGCAACAGGTTCTTCAACAATCGAAATACCAAGCTTTAAATTCTCTGACCGTGTACTAGATTCAACAGGTGCTTTAAATTTAAAAGAAATTCCTAAAAAACTCGTAGTAATCGGTGGAGGATATGTTGGAACTGAACTTGGTTCTGCTTATGCAAACCTTGGTTCAGAAGTCACTATTTTAGAAGGCGCAAAAGATATCTTAGGCGGATTCGAAAAACAAATGACACAACTGGTGAAAAAACAACTGAAGAAAAAAGACGCGACCATCGTTACAGAAGCTATGGCCAAAGGTGTTGAAGAATCTAAAGATGGTGTTAAAGTATCATATGAAGCAAAGGGAAAAGAAGAGTCAATTGAAGCTGATTATGTATTAGTAACAGTAGGGCGTCGTCCAAATACTGTGGAAATTGGTTTGGAACAGGTAGGTATTGAAATGGGTGAAAGAGGTCTGGTTAAAGTAGACGAGCAATGCCGCACAAGTGTAGATAACATTTATGCAATTGGTGATATTGTTGCAGGACCAGCACTTGCACACAAAGCTTCTTATGAAGGTAAGATAGCTGCGGAGGCAATCAGTGGTGAAAAATCTGTTGTTGACTATGTTGCTATCCCTGCAGTGGCATTTACAGATCCTGAACTTGCAACAGTGGGCTATAATGAAAAAGAAGCAAAAGATGCTGGATATAAAGTAAAAGCCTCTAAATTCCCATTTGGAGCAAATGGTCGCGCACTATCATTAAATAATAGTGATGGATTCCTGAAATTAATCACTCGTGAAGATGATGGACTTGTAATTGGTGCACAAATAGCAGGACCAAATGCAAGTGAGATGATTGCTGAAATCGGTTTGGCAATTGAAGCAGGAATGACTGCTGAAGACATTGCACTTACTATTCATACACATCCATCACTTGGAGAAATTACAATGGAAGCTGCTGAAGTAGCTTTGGGTCAACCAATTCATATGATGAAGTAAACATAGATAAAGAGAGCTGAACGATTATAGCTCTCTTTGTCTATTTCAACGAATTATCCTCCAATTACCCTGTCTTTTGCAGATACCATAAACAACACTGTTACAACCCTATCTGAAAAAATATAATCTCATTATATTTTTTGGTTTTTTTCCATACGTAAATGCAGGAAAAATTCATTTAATTTATATATTAGTCCACACTTTTTCTATAAAAAATAACAAAATAGTATTGTCTTCGTTTTAACAAATCTACTATAATTGAATAGATCACTTATACATCAGGGGGAGAAGGATGAAGCAGACAGCGATTGTGTTTTTATTATCAGTCCTTATTGTTCTTGCTGCTTGTAATAATAATCAGCCTGTCAACAATGAGACTGTGGAAAATGAAGAGGAGTATGAAGAAGAAGGAACAGATACAGATGGTGAAAAAATAGGAGAAGGTGAAGTCAAAGACGAAGGGGAAGAAAACGAGGTGGATTCAGGGGAACATCAAGAAGAATCTAAGCCTTTATATAAAGTTTCGGATACCTGGTCAATTGTTCCAATGAATGAGAATACAAATGAAAAAGTTATCCTTTTAACAATCGATGACGCACCAGATCAATATGCAGTTGAAATGGCAACAACTTTAAAAGAGTTAGATGTTAATGCGATCTTTTTTGTGAACGGTCATTTCCTGGATACATCTGAAGAGGAAGAAAAACTGAAAGCAATCCATGATATGGGTTTTCTTATAGGTAATCATACATACACTCATCCATTATTGTCAGATCTATCTGATGATGAGCAAAAAGAAGAGATTGTCGAGTTAAATAACAGGGTAGAAGAAATTATTGGGGAGCGTCCTAAGTTTTTTCGTGCTCCGCATGGTGTTAACACCGATTTTTCAAAACAAATTGTTGAAGAAGAAGGTATGACATTAATGAATTGGTCATTTGGATATGATTGGGAGAAGCAATACAGAACGAAGGAAACATTGGCAGATATTATGGTAAATACAGAGTTATTAGGAAATGGATCTAATTTGTTAATGCATGACAGAGAATGGACTGCTCAAGCTCTTGGAGATATTGTATCTGGATTACAAGAGAAAGGATATGAAATAGTAAATCCTTACTTAATTCAAACAAAATAAGTTAGATAAGAAACGGTCTGTCAAATCCTTGCTGGCAGGCTTTTTTTAATGAATCACATATATAGTGAATATGACATACTATATAGGGTTGAAACTTTAAATGTGTTATATTATAATGTGCTTACGATAACTTAATTTAGAATAAAGGAGTTGGACCAAATGGGCACAATCGTATGTCAGGATTGCCAAGAAGTAATTGAACATTTCGATGAAGAAAAAGTAACGACCCTGTATGGTACTTGTCCGTCATGTAATGAAAAATAGAATTTTTAATAAAAAAAAGAGTTGCATCTGGCAGCTCTTTTCTTTAGGTACAGGGTTTTTAGCCTTAATTTGTTTGTATAATAAAAATAGTAGCATCAGTTTTGTATTACCAAATTCAATAAATAAATGATAGGATGGATTTAATTATATATAGTAGGGGATGTTTTTATGAAGTGGGAGAATAGAGTAACGAAACTGCTGGGGATCGATTATCCCATTATCCAAGGTGGGTTGGCTTATTTGGCATATGCTGATTTAGCAGCTGCTGTATCCAATGCTGGTGGTTTGGGTCAGATAACCGCGATGAGTCTTTCAACTCCAGATCAATTACGGAAAGAGATACATAAGCTGAAAAAGATGACATCTAAACCTTATGGAATAAATTTTGCGATTGGTCAGCATGGTCGCCCTTTTGAACATATGGTAAAAATAGCCATTGAAGAAAGAGTACCAGTTATTTCTGTAACCGGTGGGAATCCAAAAGCAGTATTGGATATGGTGAAGGATCATGATATTAAAAAACTAGTACTTGTTGCTGCAAGAAAACAAGCTGAAAAAGCTCAAAAATTAGGTGCAGATGCCGTAATGGTTGTGGGACAAGAAGGAGGAGGCCATTTAGGACGTGCAGATACAGGGACACTTGTATTAACTCCTCAAGTTGTTGATCATGTTTCCATTCCGGTAATTGCTTCAGGTGGTATAGTAGATGGTCGCAGTTTGATGGCGGCATTAGTCCTTGGAGCTGAAGGAATTGAAATGGGAACTAGATTTATTGCGACGAAGGAATGCATTGATGCACATGAAAGCTATAAGCAGGCAATACTAGATGCAGATGAGAATTCTACTGTAGTTATTAAACGCTCGCTTGGAACACCGGCAAGAGCATTAAGAAATTCCTGGACAGATGAAATATTAATTATAGAAAAACGAGAGCAGGGTTATGAGTCGTTAAAAGATTATATTAGTGGTCAGGCAAATAAACGATATATAATTGAAGGTGATGGATCAAAAGGTTTTGGTTGGGCTGGTCAAGGTGCAGCAAGAATTAATGATGTTCCTACAGTTGATGAATTAATACAATCAATCGTAATGGAAGCAGAAAATATTAAGAAGAAATGGGCTCAAGGCGAGGTGGGTAACAGTAAATGAATTATCAATATCCTATCGACGATACCTGGACAAAGGAAGAAATTATAGATGTAGTAAATTTTTTCAATTTAGTTGAGAAAGCCTATGAGAAAAGTGTTTTAAGTTCCGATTTAATTGCCATGTATAGGAGATTCAAAGAAATTGTTCCGTCGAAAAGTGAAGAAAAGAATTTATTCACAGCGTTTGAACAAACATCAGGGTATTCAAGTTTTCATGCAGTAAAAAAAGCGAAAGAATCAAATGAAACTACGATAACAATGAAGGGAAGCAGCACCTAATTAAAGGTGCTGCTTCTAAATTATTTTGATTTTAATGCCTTTTGATAAAATGGAATCAATAATTGAAAGGTATTTTTAGCTGTTTCCAAAAATTTCCTGCCATCTATAAGTCGTTCATCACCGATAGGAAGGTGCTGACCGATAAGAAACTCCGCTTTTTTTACATCCCGAAATCGCTCTAAATCTTTCATTTCTAATTCTGTAAGTGGGATTGAATCCTTTTGCATATGATCTAGCGATACAACAAAGTGTCTTGGAAGTTGTTTTATTTCATCAAAACTTTTTACAAATGATTTTGCAATTTCCTTTTTGTAATCCAGTTCATATATTAATGCCAGCCAAATAAATACATGATCATCAAATAATCCAATTTGAAAATGGGGATGTTTTTTATAACCTCTTTTATTATCCGCTATTGCGAGCCATGTATCGTTTGGTGGGTTAACCGTCCTTCTTGCGTGTTTTGCAATATGTAAATACATTTCATTTCCCAGTTGTACAGATAAATAATCGACTAAATAACTTCCAATTTCTTGGAATTTTGGCTGAATTCTTGTTTGGATAGCTTCCATCCTTGCATCTAAACCATCTATTGAAAAAGTATTAAAATCCCTTTGTTCGAACCCTTGAAATTCCATGTGCTTCATCCTTCCTATTAGTGTAAATCAGGCTACATTATAATAATTATTATTAAATAAAATACAGCACTAGTCAAGCTTTAAACGCTTTGTAAGTGGTGGAACTTTTATAATTTATGTTTAAAAAGAAATGATTTTGGGTAATTTAATAAAACAAGGTATTAATTTTCAGAAAATATTGAACCAAAATGAAATAGTAGTCATAACTATATAAAAAGGTGTTAAAAAACCATCTGAAAGGTTGTGAAGAAATTGAAATACGTTATGGAAGCACTAAGACGGAAAGAAGCTCAGGAAAAGCTGCCAGTGATTCGTATGGAAATTGATTATGAACTAGTTACATTGTATGATGCATTAAAAGCGGAAGATCAAATTCAAATTATTAAATCGAAAGAACGTTTAGAACAATTAAGATTGCAATTAATTGAGATAGATGAATAAGGCGGATATATGATCCCAAATTAAAGTCATTTAAAGCGTAAATAACTTTAATTTGGGGTCATTTAATGTACAATTATATTTGCAAAGTGACTACACTCCTTCTATTTGATACAATGAATGCAAGTTTAACATTGGAGGATAGCTGATGAATAATGATATGAGAAATACAATTTTCAATCAGGCGAAAGAATGGATACTAGAAGCTGGTACAACCATCAGAGAAAAAATAAATGATCCATTAATTATTAATACAAAGTCAAATCCAAATGATCTTGTAACCACAATGGATGACGCTACTGAGTCCTTTATTGTATCCAGAATAAGAAATACATTTACAGAACATCTCATAATAAGTGAAGAGGGACATGGTGATAATCTAACGGTTCTTGAGGGTACGGTATGGATTATTGATCCAATTGATGGGACAATGAATTTTGTACATCAAAAAAGAAATTTTGCTATATCTGTAGGTATATATCACGATGGAATTGGGGAAATTGGCTTCATCTATGATGTTATGTCTGACGTACTTTATAGTGCGAAAAGAAATGAAGGTGCATATAAGAACAACATAAAATTACCTCCTTTAAAAAAAGAGATTATACCGGAAGAGGCGATCCTTGGCATGAACCATTTTTGGCTTTGTGCAAATCGTCTAGTCGATGAACTTACCATGCAAAAATTAGTGAAAAAGGTTCGTGGCACTCGAACATATGGATCTGCAGCTCTGGAATTCGCCTATGTGGCTGAGGGGATTATTGATGGGTATTTAACAATGAGTCTTTCTCCGTGGGATGTTGCTGCAGGAATCGTAATTGTTGCTGAGGTTGGTGGGGTAACAACTAACATTGATGGGATACAGGTTAATATGTTAGAAAAGAATTCGATTTTTGCTTGCAACTCTAATCTCCATAAGTATATTATAGATTTTTTGCGGAAAGGGAGAAAGTGACTCTATATAGCAGTCACTTTCTTTTTCTTTTCAATGATATTCCAAATCCCATAAATGCAAATCCAAGAATAATAAATAATAATATAAACCATATATTGCGAAATGCAATTGCAATCCCTACGCAAAAAAACATAGCTATTACTATTAAAGCTAGCAATAGCATAGGGAAATTTATATTTTTCATTAAAACACCTCTATTTCTTTTCATGAATAGTATATCGGAAATATAGTGAATTATAAAGAAGATTAGCTTTAACCTAGCATGAAAAATAAAGATTTAGTATGATAGTAAAAGAGTTTTATTTTTTCATAAGGAGTAATAATGGGGGATATAAATGGATACGGATTTCAATCTTTTATTTGATTTTATATTGGAGATAAATGGAACAGATAATATTTTTTTGATATTTTATGTTCTTAATTTAATTTTTGGGGCGATATCTTTTAAATTAGGGTTTGCAAGAGAACTACCACTTTTGAAAAATATATTTGTATATATCATGCTTGCGGTAGGAACTTTTATTGTAACGATTTTCAGCATTTTTAAATTGCCGATAACCGAAAGTTTGATTATTGTAGCGATTGTGTTAGCGATTTATAGATTCCGCTTATACAAACAAAGAGAATCAAATAAAGATAACGTAAATTAAAAACGCCCACTCGAAGGGCGTTTTTAGTAGAGAAAATCATCTTTTTGTTTCTTTTCTTCATATAGTTGAAACTTACCGGTTGCGTGACGCTGTTTAGTTCTATATTCAATTCGCTCATCACAAGATTGACATAAATACATATGGATTTTGCGATTTCTTAAACGTTTTGCCTGGAGGGAGTAGTCGTCAATTATTTCGACAGTATCACAAATAACACATTTTACCTGCATGTTTTCACCTCTGTACTTGAAATAAAAAATGGCTATTTATATTACTAATATCTTTGTTTTTAAATTGTAACATATTATACCAACCTATTAGGGGTAATCGTAATGTTTTATATAAAAAATTCGGGGAAATATATATATAAATGATAATGATAAAATGAAAGGACGATTCGATGAAAAAACGTTATATTATATCAGCTGTTGGGGCGGCTGGAGTCACAGCTGCAGGAATTTATCTGAATAACCAAGATAACAGGAATAAAGTAAAAGAGAAAGCAAAATATGTTACGAGCAAAGTTAAAAATTCCGAGAATGCAGCAAATACCACATTTGAGGATGCTGGTGTTCCAGATCAATCAGCAGACAATGATCTTGCTCAATTAGAAAATGCCAAAATGGTATCAGAAGGATCACAGTTTGGCGTACAGTATTATAGTGAGAAAAAGGAAGAATACGCAAATGAAAAACAACAAAACACTTAAAACAGTGTAAAAGGTGGTGTTCTAGCTATATCGCTGGAACACCCCTTTTACAGTGATTTTTACTCATCTTGATTATTTGATTGTTCACTTTCAATATCATCCAATTTCTTTTGATCCTCTTCTGGGATAACTTCTTTATTTTGATCTGGTTCTTGCGCCGGGTTTTCATCAATTGGGAAATCAGGCATATACCTTCCAACAATAGCTGCTAGTTCTTCGACAACTCCCTGAACAGGATGACCTTGCCTGATTTTATTTCCCATTCCACGTAATCTTTCCGTTACATCTGCATCGGCAACTACAACTGCTGTTTTCCCATAAGGGTCATGCTGTAAGGCTTCTAATACAGAATATTTAATCGTACCAACTCGCGAACGATCTAAATCCTTGTCTACATTAATTCCGACCACTGCATATGGACCTGCGACAACTCCAGCAGCATTATTCACATTAGGTACCCCGCTTGCCAGATTAGCTAAATGATCAGCTATTTCCCCGTTTGTCAAATTTTGCTTCTCGGTTGGATCTGAATTCTTAACCTGTACGATTCGATCATTATTTTTTTCTTCTGTTGATAATGAGTTTTCCTCCTCTTGTTGACAGCCCACCAGAATTAGCAAACATACAAAAACGATGATACTTAAACGAAAATTCATTCAGCATTCCTCCTAAAGAAAATCCAATATGCTTATTTTGGTTAGAATACAATAAAATATACCAAGAAATGCGGAAGCTTTCGTGATGAATACTGATATTCGATAGACAATTAGCTGCCAAGAACAATCACTAAGAAGAAGTGATACTTCGGTCAAGGGGATAGCAGCTAAAGCTGTGGTTATAATGGTTTGTGGATCCCCTTTATTATAACTTGCTCATTTTCTTGTCACGTGTGGTTAGAAAAAGGACAGAGCTGGTTCAATAGGATGGCGATTTTTACAGGAGAATAATAAAACAGCTGCTACTACTGTAACAGCTGTTTTGCTTCTTAGTTAATCATTATTTTTTTGATGTTTTTAATCGGGTTCTGTTTGTTGGAACCATCTTTATAATATAAATGTACTGGTCCATCTTCTGTTAGTGGTTTTCCGTCAATAGCAAATAGAAAATAACTATTCTGAAGCGCTGCAAGGGAAATCGTAACTTCTTCGTCTTTCAATATCAATGTGACGTCTTTGGCGTCTGGATTTACTTCAGCATTTGCTATGAAATCATCAAGTGGAATAACATAAGAACTTTTTAGAATTTTTTCCCGTTCAAACCGTTTAATACTTCTATTTACTGGTGGTTTGCTTATTTGGAAAACTTCCTTATTAAATCGGTTGGAGGCCTCGACAAATTCATCAGTTTCATCATTTTGGTCAATTTTTTCCTTGAAAGCTTCCTCTAGTAATATTTTTCTATCATCAAAAATCCATACAGTTGGATCCAGCGTGATTGGATAGGTAATGTTTCCTATTATTGGTACAATCATTCCTTTTTCACCTCTCAAATATATCTTTCCTAAGGATAGCAGACCCATTAAAATATTTCACTTGTTAAGAATTAAAATTAATTAATATTTTGTTTGCAATTTCTTCTAGCAAACGATAATATAATAGAAAAGAAAGTCTTTTAAGTGGAGGGGATATATTTGATGCCTGAGGTGACTATAAATCATCGTGAAAAAGCCCATGCCCTTCTTAAGGCTGATGCTGATAAAATTTTGCGACTAATAGAAGTGCAAATTGAAAATTTGACAATGCCACAATGTCCAGTGTATGAAGATGTTCTTGATACGCAAATGTTCGGTCTATCCAGAGAGATCGATTTTGCAGTGCGTTTGAATTTAATCAGCGAAAATGAAGGTAAAGCCCTTCTTGAAAACTTAGAGAAGAAGCTTAACATACTGCATGAAGCAGCGCAAAATTCCTTGTAACATATAGGTTCATGTGTATTTGCGTTATTCAACGACAAGCAAAAACTTTGCCGGCATCTAACAATGGCAAAGTTTTTTTGTTGACAACCTTAATGATCGATGAAAGGTGAAATGCACTTTCAAAAAATAGAAAATATGATACACTAATTTAAATTTCTATTTTCATCATTACTTAAATTACATATAGTGGGGAGAAGTAAGATGATACAGAAATTAAAGGACTATGATTTTACATTAATCATTACACCAATACTTTTAACTGCTTTTGGAATTGTTATGATATACAGTGCGAGCATGGTGTTAGCGATTGTTCAAGATCATGAAAGTACTCATTATCTGGTAAGACAATCGGTGTTTTTCGGAATTGGGTTAGCGGGATTTACATTTTGCAGCATTTTCCCTTACAGATACTATCAAAAATTAATGAAGTTGATTATTTTAGGAATTGTCCTTCTGCTGGTTGGTGTACTGATCTTTGGAAGTGATGCCAATAATGCAAAGTCATGGTTTAGGTTTGGTTCATTAAGCTTCCAACCGGCTGAATTTGCGAAATTGGGTCTTATTATGTACTTGGCTTCTGTTTACTCAAAAAAACAGGCTTATCTGAATGAATTCAGTAAAGGAGTACTGCCTCCATTAGTATTAACAGGAATAATTTTAGGATTAATCGTATTACAGCCTGATATCGGGACTGCTTCCATTATATTTTTAATTGCATGTTCTGTCATATTTAGTTCAGGAATTCGTATGAAACACTTATCGCTACTTGTAGCGCTAGGTATTGGGCTAATTCTATTAATCATACCTTATATGATTACAGATGAACGTCTCTCCAGATTTACAGGTGCTTATCAGCCATTTCAAACACCGGATTCGGATGGATATCAATTAATCCAATCCTATCTGGCTATCGGGGTAGGTGGAATTACTGGTGAGGGATTAGGTCAAAGTGTTCAAAAATTAGGTTATTTAATGGAAGCCCATACTGACTTTATTATGGCAATCATCGCTGAAGAGCTTGGTTTTATCGGTGTAGTTATTGTAATTGGAATGTTGGCAATTATTGTATTAAGGGGTATTTTTATTTCAAGAAAATGTCAGGATAGCTTTGGCGCACTATTAGCAATAGGCATATCTTCCATGGTAGGAATTCAAGCTTTTATTAATTTGGGAGCGATAAGTGGATTACTCCCAATTACAGGTGTCCCTCTTCCATTTGTTAGTTATGGAGGCTCGTCGCTTCTGGTATTAATGCTATCAATGGGGATTTTAAATAATATAGCAATGACTGTGAAGAAAAAAGAGAATGAAACAGTCGAAACAACACAAAAAAAAGATACAGTTGCTTTTAATTATAACAGAGGAGGAAAAACATGGCAGAATCAAATCAAATAGAGAAGGTACTTGTTGCAAATCGCGGGGAAATTGCTATTCGTGTTTTCCGTGCCTGTACGGAGCTTAATATACGTACTGTCGCACTTTATTCAGAAGAGGATACAGAAGCATACCATCGGTTTAAAGCTGATGAAGCATATCTGATAGGAAAAGGAAAGAAACCAATTGACGCATATTTGGATATAGAAGGTATTATTGAACTTGCCAAAAATGTAAGAGTTGATGCCATACATCCTGGCTATGGCTTCTTATCGGAAAATATTCACTTTGCCAAACGTTGTGAAGAAGAGGGGATAATTTTCATTGGTCCAACAAGTGAACATTTAAATATGTTCGGCGATAAGGTTAAGGCAAGAAAGCAAGCTGAAAATGCGGGTATTCCAGTCATTCCTGGCAGTGATGGACCTGTTACAACAGTTGCGGAGGTGGAAGAATTTGCCAGAGAACATAGATTCCCAATTATGATTAAGGCATCACTGGGTGGTGGTGGTCGTGGGATGCGGATTGTTCGCAGTGAAAAAGGGTTAACTGAGGCTTATGATCGTGCTAAATCCGAAGCGAAAGCCGCCTTTGGCAATGATGAAATTTATGTCGAGAAACTAATTGAAAATCCAAAGCATATTGAAGTACAAATTATTGGGGATAAAGCTGGAAATATTGTTCATCTTTATGAAAGAGATTGTTCCGTGCAGCGCAGGCATCAAAAAGTGGTTGAAGTTGCGCCAAGCATGACGTTGTCTGAAGAACTTCGTCAAGAGATATGCGATGCCGCAGTAGACTTAATGAAAAATGTAAATTATGTAAATGCTGGTACTGTAGAATTTTTAGTAACGAATAAAGAATATTTCTTTATTGAGGTAAATCCCCGTGTACAAGTAGAGCATACGATTACAGAAATGATTACAGGTGTTGATATTGTTCAAACTCAAATTAAGATTGCAGAAGGTAAGAATCTTCATGATCAATCAATTGGAATTCCTGAACAAGAACAAATTAATACAATTGGATATGCGATTCAATCACGTGTAACCACAGAAGATCCTTTAAACAACTTCATGCCTGATACCGGAAAAATAATGGCTTATCGTACTGGGGGCGGCTTTGGTGTACGGTTAGATGCTGGTAATGGATTCCAAGGAGCGGTAATCTCACCACATTACGATTCATTGCTTGTAAAGGTTTCTACATGGGCACTAACTTATGAGCAAGCTGCGCATAAAATGGTTCGAAATTTAAGAGAATTCAGAATTCGTGGAATAAAAACAAACATACCATTTCTGGAAAATGTCATTATGCATAAACAATTTTTATCAAGTCAGTATGATACAACGTTTATTGATAAAACACCTGAATTGTTTGTCTTCCCAAAACGGAAAGACCGTGGTACAAAGATGCTGACATATATTGGCAATACAACAGTCAATGGTATTGAAGGAATGGTAAAAAAAGAAAAACCTTCTTTCGATGAATTGATTTTACCTAAAATAGATAGGTTAGAAGAAATGCCGCAAGGATCAAAACAGATTTTGGATGAGCTAGGTCCTGAAGGTTTAGCAAAATGGTTGAAGGAACAAAATGAAGTAATGCTTACAGATACAACATTCCGTGATGCTCATCAATCACTACTTGCGACAAGAGTACGAACAAAAGATTTGCTGCAAATAGCAGAACCAACTGCAAGGCTATTGCCCAATCTATTTTCAGTAGAAATGTGGGGAGGAGCAACATTTGATGTAGCTTATCGCTTCCTAAAAGAAGATCCTTGGGAGAGATTGCTGAAATTAAGAAAGAAAATGCCTAACATATTATTTCAGATGCTTTTAAGAGCAAGTAATGCAGTTGGATATAAAAACTATCCAGATAACTTAATTAATGAATTTGTTGAAAAAAGCGCCAATGCAGGGATCGATGTATTCCGTATTTTCGACAGTCTGAATTGGGTTGAAGGTATGAACCTGGCAATTGAATCGGTTAGAGAAAACAATAAAATTGCTGAAGCAGCGATGTGCTATACAGGGGATATATTAGACGTAGGGCGCTCTAAGTATGATCTGGATTATTATAAGAATTTAGCAAAAGAACTTGAAAATTCAGGTGCACATATTTTAGGTATTAAAGACATGGCTGGATTATTAAAGCCGGAAGCTGCATATCAATTAATTTCAAGTTTGAAAGAAACAATTGATATACCTATCCATCTTCATACACACGATACAAGTGGCAATGGCATTCATATGTATGCTCGTGCAATAGACGCCGGCGTTGATGTTGTTGATGTTGCTGCTGGCCCAATGGCAGGACTGACATCGCAGCCTAGTGCGCAGACACTATATTATGCACTTGAAGGTACTAGCAGACAGCCGCAAGTTAACGTAAATTCTTATGAAAAACTATCTCATTACTGGGATGGAATCAGAGAATATTATCGGGATTTTGAGAGCGGAATGAAAGCACCACATACTGAAATCTATTTACATGAAATGCCAGGAGGACAGTATAGTAATTTAAAACAACAAGCAAAAGCTGTCGGACTTGGGGAGCGATGGAATGAAGTAAAAACGATGTTCCGTCAAGTAAATGATATGTTTGGAGATATTATAAAGGTTACACCATCTTCTAAAGTAATTGGTGATATGACTTTGTTTATGGTACAAAATAATTTAACTGAAGATGATATTTATGAGTATGGAGAAACAATCGATTTTCCAGATTCTGTAGTAGAGTTTGCTCAAGGGTATATTGGCCAGCCATACCAGGGCTTCCCGCAAGAACTACAACGAATTATTTTAAAAGGAAAAGAGCCAATTAGCGTCCGACCGGGTGAATTACTTAACCCAATTGATTTTACGCAGTTGAGAAACGCTTTATTTAATTCACTTGATCGTCAGGTTACAAGCTTTGATTTGATATCACATGCATTATATCCTAAAGTATTCATGGATTATCATAAATTTTATGAAAAATATGGTGATATTTCGGTATTAGATACACCAACATTCTTCTACGGAATGACACTCGGAGAGGAAATAGAAGTTGAAATTGAGCAAGGTAAAACGTTAATTGTGAAATTAGTTTCTATTTCTGAACCAAAAGACGATGGGACACGTGTAATTTACTTTGAATTAAATGGACAGACACGTGAAATAGTCGTAAAAGACGAAAGTATTGAATCACAAATAGCAAGTCGTCCAAAGGTGGATAAAGATAATAATAGGCATATTGGTGCCACAATGCCTGGTACAGTAATAGAAGTTAATTGTGCCAAAGGTGATAAAGTAAGCAAAGGCGACTATTTATTAACTACGGAAGCTATGAAAATGGAGACTACAGTTCAAGCTCCGTATGCAGGTGTGATTAAAAATATACACGTTAGTAGTGGTGAAGCACTAGCAGTAGATGATTTATTAATTGAATTTGAATAAACTGCACAGAAAACCAGGTAGCAGAAATTCTTTATTTCTACTACCTGGTTATTCTATTCTTACTCAACTGAAGAAATTGTTTTTATTTGATTTATTTTTTCTATTTCCTCGCTGTTCTGCATCTGTTTTTCATATTTAGCACTCCGTGTAGAAAGCAGTACGAAATAACTTAGTACGCCGAAGAAGCAGGAAATAACCAGTGCATGCAATAAAGCGATGCCCAGATTTAGCATCGTATATATAATCATAGCACCGAAAAACACTTGTGAAATAATTAAAGATACTGCAGTGATCCAACCCCAGTACATAATCCGACTGTTTCGATAATTTTTCAGCATCTTTATAAATAAAAGAACTGTCCAAATGAAAAGAATACCAGCAGCTAAGCGATGCCCCATTTGAATCCATTGCTCAAAGCTATAATTTGAAAAAGCGAATGGTGAACTGTTTGTGCAGAAAGGCCAGTCACCACAAACAAGATTTGCTTCGGTATGTCGTACCAGTGCTCCAGTATAAACAACCAGCATGGTATAAATGGATAGCGCATATATTTCGATACGGTGTTTCTTGTGTACAAATAACGATTTTGCATCAAATTTTTTATCAATTTCAAATATGAGCAACATCAGCAGAAAGACGGAAGCAAATGAAATCAATGAGATTCCAAAATGTGCTGCTAAGACAAAGTCAGATTGCCCCCAAAGTACTGCGGCCGCACCTATCAATGCTTGCAACACTAAAAAGGAAACAGATAAAAAAGACAAGAATTTTACTTCCCGAATATGCCCGATCTTTTTCCAGGCTATGATGGATAGTGCAAAAACAACTATACCAACGATGCCAGTAACTATTCTGTGACTTAACTCAACTACTAATTCAAAGGTTATTACTGATGGTATAAACTCTCCCTCACATAGTGGCCAACTATTTCCACAGCCATCTTGAGAGCCGGTTTTTGTAACAAGAGCTCCTCCAAGTAGAAGTAGCAGCATACTGATTGTAGCGACTACAGATAACCATTTTAAATGTCTAATCATTGTACAGCCTCACTTCATGATGATTAGGTATAATTTATACTATTATACACATTAGTTTAATAATAATATTATTTTCTTGTATTTTGCAATCAAATATGTGCAGAAAGTGACAAATGACACACAATTGTTATACTATCCTGGTTTATTCTTATTTTCACGATGTAAAACATAAAAAACGCTTGCAATAATGAGCGTAGTTTGCTAGAAATAGTGTAGGGGATATTTGCTATGCTTTATATCACTATGCCTAATCTAGTGAGTGTAACTACATAATAACATTTTATTTACGTGAGGCAATTATGCCTTTTCTTTAGTTAAGTACTTCTTTCACAATATTGTCACATTTAGAAGGCTTAGATCAAAGTAAAATTATGCTAGGTAGTTAATTAGATTGTAAAACTATTCCATGATACAATTGGGATAATACTTAGGGAAGCTTTAGGGGATATTATAACTAGTTAATGTATTAATAAAGTATAAATCCTTGCACTTATTATGCCTTATTATTGGATTTGAAGGGGGGATGTAGATGAACGAAGTGGAGCCATCTTCATCACAGATGATTAGCGATGTCGCTCTTCCAAAAAAGAAAAGCACTGCACTAATTACTGATTTTAAAGCTTTAGTTAAAATAGGAATTATTAATGCTAATTTAATAACTGCCTTTACTGGATTCTGGTTAGCACTTCATTTTACGAATGCTTCTTTTATTGCTCATTGGGATATTCTTTTATTAACGATGGGAGGGAGTGCATTAGTTATTGCTGGTGGCTGCATCCTTAATAACTGGTATGATTGTGACATTGACCCGGTTATGTCCAGAACTAAGAACCGGCCAACCGTTACTGGTAGTATTTCACTTAATACCGCTTTGTTACTTGGTGTTGGGGCAACAGTTATCGGTTTAATTCTTTTGTTATTCACCACAGTGCAAGCAGCTTTAATTGCACTTTTTGGATGGTTCGTATATGTGGTATTATATACGATGTGGTCAAAAAGAAGGTACACCCTAAATACCGCAATTGGAAGTCTTTCTGGTGCTGTTCCGCCATTAATTGGTTGGACAGCTGTAGACCCCAGTCTTCATATAGTCCCTGTAGGATTATTTCTTGTCATGTTTATTTGGCAAACTCCGCACTTTCTAGCATTAGCAATGAAGAAAACGCAGGAATATAAAACAGCGGGAATCCCAATGCTACCAGTAGTACATGGGTTTGCTTTTACGAAGCGTCAAATAGTTGTTTATATTGCGTGTTTACTACCAATGCCTTTTTATTTAGCATCACTTGGTGCAGCATTTGTTATAATTGCTTCCTTATTAAACATTGGCTGGTTAGTTTTGGGCATTAGAGGATTTTTTGTGAAAAATGATTTAAAATGGGCAAATTTGATATTTATTTATTCATTAAATTATCTAACCATATTATTTCTGTTGATGGTTGTGGTAACATTGCCTGTATTTAATTAATTTCGTCCTTAAATAAATATATATATAAGGAATCAACAAGGAGAAAGAGAGGTATAAATACATGAGAGGTTGGATGGGAAAAATTAAAAGCCTATTCCTGTTAAGTTTTTTAGCATTAATTTTAGCCGGGTGCGGTAGGGATAACCTAACGGCTCTTGTTCCGAAGGGTTATGGTGCAGAGTCTTCAATGAATTTGATTATTCTATCAACAATAATTATGTTATTTGTATTTGTTATCGTTATACTTGTCTATGTAGTTGTTTTGGTTCGTTTCCGTAGAAAGAAAGGGCAAGAGAATTACATACCAAAACAAGTTGAAGGTAATAAAACACTTGAAACTGTATGGACAATAATACCAATCATTTTAGTGCTTATTCTCGCTGTGCCAACTGTGGCAGCTACATTTGATTTAGCTGATGATTCGGGTGCAAGTGATCATATTAATATTGATGTAACAGGCAATCAATATTGGTGGCACTTTAATTATGCGGGGGAAGAAATCCAAACAAGTCAGGATTTATATATTCCTACTGGTGAAAAAGTATATTTGAATATGCTATCATCTGATGTGATTCACTCATTATGGATTCCCAGTATTGCCGGGAAAATGGATGTGAACCCTGAAAACGTAAATACAATGTATATACAAGCATATGAAGAAGGGGTCTTTTGGGGTAAATGTGCAGAGCTTTGTGGACCTTCCCATTCTTTGATGGACTTTAAAGTAATTGCAGTAAGTCCTGAAGAGTATGATCAATGGGTGCAGGATATGCAAAGTGTAGATCCTGAAGCCGAACCTCAAGATGCAGTTGCTCAAGATGGGAAGGCAGCATTCGAGGAAAATAGCTGTATGGCCTGTCATGCAATAGGTTCTTCACCAGCAGCAGTTGGGCCGAACCTGACTAACTTCGGTGATCGCAGTAGAATTGCAGGTTACCTTGAGCCTACAAAAGAAAACTTAGTTGATTGGCTAATGGATCCTGAGGCAATTAAACCAGGAAACCTGATGACTGGTAATTATCCTGATCTTTCTGAAGAAGAAGCAAGCAGTATTGCTGAGTACTTAATGCAACTGCAGCCTTCTGAAATAACTCCTGAAAGTGCAGGAAATTAACATACAAATAATAACAGGGATGGTACATGTATAAAGGGAGGTTTAAATCTTGAGTATAGCAGCTACTCAAAAAAGAGGCTTCGGAGTTGTTTTGTGGGATTATTTAACCACTGTTGACCATAAAAAAATAGCACATCTATATTTATTTGGCGGTGGTTTCTTTTTCCTGCTTGGTGGATTAGAAGCTTTAATTATCCGGATTCAATTAATAAAACCTGAAAATGACTTCATAAGTGCAGGTTTGTACAATGAAATGATTACAATGCATGGTACGACAATGATTTTCCTTGCAGCCATGCCGTTATTACTGGGTTTAATGAATGCAGTCATGCCACTGCAAATAGGTGCACGTGATGTTGCATTTCCGTTTTTAAATTCATTAGGCTTATGGCTATTTATGTTTGGTGGTCTTTTATTAAACTGTAGCTGGTTTTTAGGAGGAGCACCAGACGCTGGGTGGACTTCTTATGCACCGCTTTCCATTCAATCTCCTGGACATGGTGTGGATTTTTATGTATTAGGTCTGCAGATAGCTGGTGCAGGTACATTAATAGGTGGTATTAACTTCCTAGTTACTGTTGTTACAATGCGTGCACCAGGTATGACGTATATGCGTATGCCGTTATTCACTTGGGCTACGTTTATTACAAGTGTTTTAATATTATTTGCTTTTCCGGCATTAACAATTGGTTTATTCTTGTTAATGTTTGACCGTATGTTTGGTTCAGCATTTTTTGATGTTGCTTTAGGTGGTAATGCAATCATATGGCAGCACTTATTCTGGATATTTGGTCACCCGGAAGTTTATATTCTGATCTTACCTGCATTTGGATTATTTAGTGATATATTCTCCACATTTTCCAAGAAAAGGTTGTTTGGATATACAGCAATGGTTTTTGCAACCATGCTGATTGCTTTTCTAGGGTTTATGGTCTGGGCACATCATATGTTCACAGTTGGTCTGGGACCTGTAGCAAACTCAATCTTTGCCATAGCAACAATGGCTATTGCAGTACCGACTGGAATAAAAATATTTAACTGGTTAGCAACCATGTGGGGCGGAAGTATTAAAATTAATTCTGCCATGCTTTGGTCATTAGGTTTTATTCCGACATTTACAATTGGTGGTATGACTGGTGTTATGCTAGGTTCATCTGTAGCTGACTACCAGTACCATGATACGTATTTCGTGGTTGCACACTTCCACTATGTAATTGTTGGTGGAACCGTATTTGGAATTTTAGCAGGTCTACATTATTGGTGGCCAAAAATATTTGGCAGAATCCTGCATGAAGGAATGGGTAAATTCACGTTTTGGTTATTTATGATCGGATTTCATTTAACATTCTTTATTCAGCATTTCCTTGGATTGATGGGGATGCCAAGGCGTTATTGGGTTTTCCTTGAAGACCAGGAATTGGAGTTAGGTAACCTTATTAGTACAATTGGTGCACTCCTGATGGCGATTGCTGTGATTGTGTTCTTATATAACATTATTCACACAGCAATTAAAGGAGAAAAGGCACCTGCAGATCCATATGATGGTCGTACTTTAGAGTGGACAACTGCTTCCCCTCCAGTTCACTATAACTTTAAGCAGCTACCACTTGTTCGTGGACTAGATCCTTTATGGATTGAAAAAACGGAAGGACATGAAAAAATGACTCCTGCAGAACCATTGGGAGATATTCATATGCCGAACAGTTCTATTTTACCGTTTATTATGTCACTTGGATTCTTCATAGCTGGATTTGGTTTCATTTTCCAAGTTGATAATAGCTGGTGGTTAATAGCTGTATATGTGGGGATGGCAACAGCTATTGGATCCATGCTTATAAGGTCACTTAAAGATGATCATGGTTATCATATACACAAAGAAGAACTTGAAAGGGAGGCTGACTAATATGAGTCAAGATCATTCCTTAAATCCAGAAACGATGCCACAAGAACCAGAAAAAGCAACCCTTGAAGGCAAGAATAAATTTCTTGGCCTATGGTTCTTCCTTGGTGGTGAAACAGTTCTATTCGCAAGTTTATTTGGAACGTATCTTGCTTTGAAAAATTCAACTGCAGACGGACCGACTTCAAATGATTTGTTTGGATTGGAACTAGTTTTTCTAATGACAATCTTGCTATTGACCAGTTCTTTAACAAGTGTTTATGCAATGTATCATATGAAAAACAATGATTTTAAGAAAATGCAATTATGGCTTGGAATAACAGCACTACTTGGGCTAGGTTTCCTTGCATGTGAAATTTATGAGTTCGCACACTATATTATAGATTACGAATTTACCTTCCGTTCATCTGCGTTTGGTTCAGCCTTTTATACATTAGTCAGTTTTCACGGGGGGCACGTTATATTCGGACTAAGCTGGCTAATTACTTTGATGGTACGTAATGCTAAAAGAGGATTAAATTTATATAATGCTCCTAAATTTAACACATTTAGTCTATACTGGCATTTTATTGATGTTGTTTGGGTATTTATCTTTACAGTTGTATATTTAATGGGAAAGGTGGTTTAATCAATGACAGAAAACACCAGTACCAATAAAATTGATTCGTTCCAGAGGCAAAAAAACAAAGCGGAAATGAAAAAACAAGTGATTACCTTTGTGTTGATGATTGCATTCACCATTGTAGCATTCGCAATTGTAGGATCCGGAATAATGCAAAAAATGTTTGTTATTCCCCTCTTGTTTATATTAGCTATCGTTCAGGTAGGCTTTCAGTTTTATTATTTTATGCATTTGAAAGATAAAGGACATGAGATGCCTTCTACCATGATATACGGTGGGGTATGGGCTGCAGTACTAACAATAGCGGCTTTAACCTTAATTGCTTGGTGGTAAATGAATAAAAAAAAAGATCGGGGAGGCTTTCCCGATCTTTTTTTACGGCAGAAAAATGTATATTTTTATAAGTGATTCAGTATTAGTGTATGCATAACACTTTGAAGCATTTTCGTCGTAATCGAAAAGCAATTTTTATCGAATGAATGTTTGCACTTCGGATTAGAATGATTTCTAAAATAAAGCAACATACGCTTTCAGGTGTTTCCTAAACGATTAGTTAAGATTACTAAGTATTGTTTTTGGAATGTAATATTGTTTACTAAAATGTCACATTAATGATGTTTATCCTAAAGTAAAATACGTTATAATAGATAGATACAATCCGTTATATGGAGTGAATAAACATGTGGTTAGAACTACAAATATTTGGGTTTCGGGCATTATGGAGTCCATATTTCTTGCTTTTTGTATTTAGTTTAGGGGTATTGTACTTTTTAATTACTGGTCCATATCGTTATAAATTTGGTGGTACAGAGAAACCATCTGGAAAACAACAAACATTCTTTTATCTGGCACTGTTTTTACTATATGCTATAAAAGGTTCTCCTATCGACCTTTTAACGCATATTACACTAACAGCACATATGATTCAAATGGCCATTTATTATCTCATATTTCCTATATTGGTTATTAAGGGTGTCCCAGAGTGGATTTGGTTTAAGTTTGTTAACCTACGTGCAGTTAGACCAGTTTTAAAGCTGTTAACAAAACCGCTTATTTCATTGTTGTTATTTAATTCATTATTTTCACTGTATCACATACCAGCTGTATTTGATTTTGCAAAATCATCACAGATTGCACATACGTCAATTTCACTTATTATTTTAGTTGCTGCATTTATCGTGTGGTGGCCTATCATTACACCGATCAAGGAATATGATACATTGAATCCTCTCCTTAAAATAGCTTATATTTTTGCGAATGGAGTACTAATTACACCAGCATGTGTTTTGATTATATTTGCTGATCATCCTCTGTTTGCAGCATATAGTCAGGATGGGGCATGGTTACAAGCAATGGCCTTATGTGTTCCTGGAGACGTATTACAGGGAATTACCTTTGCCATTTCAGGACCGGAGATGTTTTCATCCATGAGTACATTGGAAGACCAGCAATTAGGTGGAATTATTATGAAAATCATGCAGGAAATTACGTATGGGATTATTTTAGGACGTGTTTTCTATAAATGGTTTAATAGAGAAAGTCTAAAAGTTGATCCATTGCCTGCAGAATCAAATTAATTTTTCAAATTTAAAAAAGAACTAAGATCACGATGTTTTGATGAGGAAAGGAATTGTGCTCAAATGCCTTTTTTACCAACTATAAGTACGTTTTTTATTCTTTTAAGTGCCGTTCTAGTAGCAATAGGCTGGAGACTTATAAGTAAAGGAAATGCAAAAGCTCATAAAAGAACTATGATTTCTGCTGCGATAAGCGCACTATTGTTTTTTATTATTTATATTTCAAGAACAGTTTTTGTTGGCAACACTAGTTTCGGTGGACCAGATGATTTAAAAATATATTATACGATCTTTCTAATATTTCATATTACATTGGCAACAACAGGTGCTGTGTTTGGATTAGTTACGCTTACATTAGCTTTGAAGCGAAAAATCAAAATTCATAGGAAGATTGGTCCTGTTACTAGTATTATTTGGTTTTTCAGTGCACTGACAGGGTTTGTGGTTTATCTACTATTGTATATATTTTTTGAAGGTGGAGAAACAACAAGTATGATTAGAGCAATATTAGGTTCGTAAAAAAAGAAGGAGGCTGTCTCAGCTGGTTGTTAATACCAACCTTGGATGAGGCAGCCTCTTTCATCATATAATGTACAAATTCGTTATATTTTCACATTCCATTTAATAATTCCAGCTTCTTTTGCTGAATTAAACGCAATAACCAGCAATGGGCCGAGAATAAACCCAAAAATACCTAGTAACTTTAAACCTAAAAACATAGCAATTAGGGTTGCTAGTGGAGATAATCCAATATGCTGTCCCATGACCTTCGGCTCGATAGTTCTTCTAATTGCTAGTAAGATTACCGCTAAGACTGCTAATTGGATTCCTGTACTTGTATCCCCTGCTAATAATAGGAACAATGCCCATGGTCCTAATACGATGACCGATCCAATAATAGGGATAAGGTCAACAATCCAGATGATAAGAGACATGATTATTGCAACCTCTGGAGTAATGATGAATAATCCGATTAAGGTAACAGCTAATATGATTAGACTTACTAAAAATTGCGCCTTAAAAAAACCAAAAAACACACTTGAAAGTCTGTTATTCATAAAGGAAACCTTTTCTGCCGTTTCTTTTGTCAACAGATTATAGGATTTTGATTTTAGTATTGGTAATTCAAGCATAAATAAAAATAAAGCAATTAAATAGACAAGAAAACTAATTAAATATTGAGGAACTTTTGCAAAGATTTGTGCTATGTTATCTAAAGTAATTTTTTCTTTTGCCGTATTGCTTAATGAAGTCAAATTTTCTTCGATACTATCTGAAACTTGATCAACAAACTCTTTAGGTAAATTATCAGTGTATTGTTGAAGGTCTGCTTCCCAATCTTTGTAGATTTCATTTAATTGATTGAAATGAGCGGGCACCTCTTCTACAAAATTAACTACCTGTGTTACAGCTTTAGTCACAACAAAAGTGCCTGCAAGTCCAATAACGAGCAAAAATAGAAGAAAAACTATTATAACAGAGTTTCTCCGGTTTATTTTTACCTTTGATTGAATAACCCGTACTAATGGGTTAAGTACAAGAGTGGTAACAAATGCAATAATTAATGGAACTGATATTGGTAAGATGAAGAAAAATATCAATAAAAGAAATAGTATTAAAAAGATAAGTGTCCAATGGCGTTTGGTAATGGTACGAAACAAAGTAATGCGATGTCTCCTTTCCAAGTGAAAATAAATTTAATCGAATATGTATATAAAAAATATAGCATTGAATTGACGTTTTGAACAGAATAATACTCCGAATGTTAGTAGATAAATTTAAGATTATTGATATTTAAAAACCAACTGCTCTTATTCTTTATTCAGGCAGTTGGTTTTACAAGAATTACTTTTTATATTGTGCAATTTCATCTGCAACTTTTGATACTAAAGTATTGGCTCGTTCTATCAGGTTTTCCGGGAAGTTCTCATTTTCGCCATATTCTACACCATGTGGGTAGTAATGTTTACCTAGAAGAGGGGTTAATAGTTTAATAACTGCATTACCTCTGTCTACATCACCTTCAACGGCATAGCCTTGGATACGAATATAATATGTAATGTTTTTTTCTTTTGACCCAATTTTATAATCATAGGTTACTCGTTCATAGTCCCATTGACCGGCACGAATAAAAGCATGTTTTCCTGTTAAATGATCTAATGGTTTTAAATCTATAATAACATCTTCTATTCCAGTATTTTCTATTCTCATCTTATCCACCTCACATATTTGTCCTCACTAAACTATAATAGTACGAATTCACGTAAGTTGCAATGTAAAAGTAAATCATATCAATTGTACCTCATATTCCTTTCATCATAATATCATAAAATAATTGATAATACTTATGATTTTGCTCAAGGAAATAGAATGAATCGTTCTATTAATGCATATAAAGGCACATATGGAGATTGTTCGAAAAGTCCGGTAAAAAAAGATATTCTTATTATTTATTTGTCAGGTGAGCTTAATTGTCCTCACAGGTCATTTAAAAATAGCATAAATTAATTAGTAACAGATGACTATGCTAATGAGGTGAAGAAGTTGAGTGAAGAAAGACTGGATCCGACTGTTATTGCGTTTAAACAATTTATCAATAAACATCCGAAATTACTTGAAAATATAAGAAAAAGTGGTAGATCCTGGCAGGAATATTATGAACAATGGGCATTACTTGGAGAAGAAGATCCTTTTTGGGATCAATATAAAACTAATGATAAAACTTCTGGAAAAAAAACGGAATCCGCAAAGGAAAAGAACTTTGAATTATTTACACAGTTGATGAAGCTTACGGAAAATATGGATATAAATAAAGTACAAGAGCAGGTACATCAATTGAGTAATACAATAACTACTGTCCAAAATGTATTAAGTCAATACCAAGAATCCAAAAAGCCAAAAAACAGTACTGGAGATCCATTTAATTGGTTTCGAGATTAAGTGAGGTGTTAAGCAATGGATTCAATAAGTTATAATTATTTATCCAATAAACCCCATCTAGTTAGGTTTGTTAGGTATAATCCGATTTGGTATCGCTATCTTTCTCGGGATCCCAATAGGATACATGAGTTGGAAAAAGAAGCAAAAATATTTTACGGTAAAACATTTCCCCAACGAGTAGAAAAAATAAATAATCAAGTACAAATGATAGGAATGTTAATCGAATTTGCTGGAGCTATGAAGGATTAATTATTTTCATCTCATCCATTAAATGATATGATATTGTTGGAGGTGTAATGAATGATAGCTACGCTGGAATATGTAGATATCCTTGATCGATCTGAATCATTGGGGAAAAAGATAATGGAATCAGATGTCATGGAAGCCTACAACAATTCTCAAAGAGCATTGAATGAAGATAAAGAAGCACAACAGCTTATTAAAGCTTTTGCAGATATAAAGGATCAATATGACGATATACAACGGTTTGGCAGATACCATCCGGATTATAATGAAATTATGAAAAAAGTTCGTGCGACTAAACGGGAAATGGATATGAATGATAAAGTGGCAACTTTTAAAATTGCAGAACGAAACTTACAGAAGCTCCTGGATGAAATTAGTCAATATGTAGCGCTGAGTGTTAGTGATCAGATAAAAGCACCTAAAGACGGAGCTGCATTAAGTGATAGTGGTTGCGGCTGTGGAAGTGGTGGTGGTTGTGGTTGTGCATCGTAGTGTATTTGTTTTTTCTGATCTAAATATATTGAAGTTGCCTACCTATTTTGATACACTATTTGGAAATGAAATGAAATGAAATGTTAGTGAGGACGAATCATGAGAATGAAACGACAGGGACTTATTATATGGTTTCAACATATGAAAAATATTAAACAAATAAAAAGATATGGTCATTTAATTTATGCATCAAAAAAATTAAAGTATGCTGTAATTTATGTTGATCAGTCAGAGCTAGCGAATGTAGAATATAAATTATTAAAGCATTCATTTATATCCAAAGTAGATCGGTCTTATAAACCCTTTGTTGAGACTAATTTTGAAAATGCAAAACCAGATAAGGCAAAACAATATGATTATAAAATGGGAATCTAAACCCTTTATGGATTATCAATTATCCATAAAGGGTTTTTATATGGATAAATAACGTTTTTGCTACTCGTAGCAGTCTCCTATGGGAAAAAGGTTTTGATAGGGCATGTAATCGCAGTCCCAGCACATGTCTGAGGTCCATATAGAAGCGTTCTTGCTTCTGAGAAGAAGACCGTGCCCATGAAAAGCGAATTAATATGCCAGAGCGAATCCAAGCACTTAACCATCAGTAGAACGAGAAAAAGCGTTACGGAAGAAGATTTTCATTACGCCGCAGTTTATATCAACTCTGCAGAGGTTATAGTGCAACAATAATTACGAATAAAACCATAGAAAAAACCTGCAGAAATAATTTCTGCAGGTCCCTTTGTTTTCCTTCTGAGAAAAACAAAAAGGCAAAGGGAGAGGAGAAACCGGAGAAAGAACTTATGGGGAAGTTTAAGTCTTCTCCGCGTTTTGAAACAACCAAGCTAATAGTTAGCTGCCTCATTATGTTATTATGCACAAGAGAATTATTTTTATACGCTTATATTTTATTTTTATCTTCTCTATGATAGGATTAATGTCGTATAATGTATAATTGAGGTGAGCATGTGCGTGTAATAGCAGGTGAATTAAAAGGCAGACAACTAAAAGCTGTTCCAGGTAAATCGACAAGACCTACAACTGATAAGGTGAAAGAAGCTGTCTTCCAGGTTATTGGTCCTTTTTTTCAAGGCGGAACGGTAATGGATTTATTTGCAGGTAGTGGTTCTCTAGGAATAGAAGCAATTAGCAGAGGAATGGATCTGTGCCTGTTTATTGATAAGCAGCCAAAAGCAATACATACTATACATGAAAATGTAAAAGCAATGGAAATTGAACATAAGGTGGAAGTTTTTCGGACTGATGCTTTTCGAGCAATAAAGGCAGCGGCAAAAAGAGAATTACAATTTGACTTAATTTTACTTGATCCGCCATATAAAAAAGTCGATTATGAAAAATTTTTAAATGAAATTGTAAAACTTCAACTTATGAAGCAGAATGGAATCATTTATTGTGAGCATGATATTTCCGAAAAATTACCGAAAAGGCACAATAATTTTTCATTATTGAAGCAAGAAAACTATGGGGGAACGATAGGGATAACTATCTATCAAATGAACTAGAGAGGAATAATTACTATGGGAAAATTAGCAATTTGTCCAGGGAGTTTTGATCCGATTACATTCGGTCATTTAGATATCATCGAGCGGGGAGCAAGTATTTTTGATCGTGTTATTGTAGCAGTGTTTAATAATCAATCAAAGGCACCGTTGTTTTCAGTGGAGGAAAGAATACATTTAATTAAGGAAGCTACCAGACATTTAACGAATATTTCCGTAGACTCTTCTGACCATTTACTAATGGACTATGCAAAGGAACAGAATGCCCATGCTATTATTCGCGGGTTAAGAGCAGTCAGCGATTTCGAATATGAGATGCAAATTACGTCCATGAACAGAAAACTGAATCAGGATATTGAAACATTTTTTATGATGACAAACAATCAATATTCTTTCTTAAGCTCAAGTATTGTCAAAGAAGTTGCAAGATATAAAGCAAATGTTTCGGATCTGGTTCCAGAAGTGGTAGAGAAAGCTTTAAAAGAAAAATATAAATAGAATATGCATAAAAAGATGTTGCATAAGCTAGTTGCAACATCTTTTTTATCATCGTCTAGGAATTTATAATTTGTGGGCTGTGGATAACAAAATAACCGAATCAGCCACGTTCGGCTCCAGCGCTAAAGTCATAGCAGACTCCCCTTCACCTCCGTACGATAAAGAAGAATTGCCGATTGGGAACCAAAGGCTTAGTCGCACTTATACCCTTGTGGTGAAAGTCAACATCGGTTATCTCCGGTCGCTTGAGTTTCCTTTATCTCCAGCGGTTCAGTCCAGGCAGTACGTCGCTAAACGGATTCCCCGGGCATTTGTTCTTCTTTTGTTAAGCTTTGTTACTTTTTGATTCTCGCAGTAGATAGGAAATGCGACATAGTGAAAATTCCTTTCTTTGACGCTTTCTTTAATTTAAATGATGGTTGTGTTCTAAAACCTGATCCGGCAAAACCTTTCGACAGATCTTAGGGTATGACCCTAGCCTTTTTAAGAACCCACTCTGCTAATTCTTCGGGCACATGTACTTCCTCTGTGTTCTGCCTACACTAGTAGGGATTTCTAATTCCTTCTTCGATATAAAATAAATGCAGCAATTCCTAAAAAAGAAATGGTTAGTAATGGGCCAACAAGTTCAATAATATGAAGCGCGACAATCCATATATTCTGTGTAACTTCCTGTGACACAGGAATATCATCCAGTTCGAATGCCTGTTTATTTAAATACAAAGGCTTGTATAGAATAATCGTTAAAATACTCGCAACTGTGCCATGAATAATTCTAGAAAAAAAATAAGGAGAAAAACGAATATCTGTTTTTGATAATATACTTGCAACCTGTGCTTGAATTGAAAAACCATTAAATCCTAGAATAAAACTGACCACTATTGCTTTTGCCAAATGTGTATCTATCGTTAAATCGGAAATTAATTTGGAACCTATTGTGATTTCAAATAAACCTGAGAAGAAGGGAAGTGCCAATTCAATCGGCAATGTAAGTAATTTAAGTAACTGTTCAAACAAGATCGCTATAACCGGAGAAACACCAGTCAGGAATATCATTTTGATCAGGACAGAAAAAAGTATGATAAAACCACCGACCATGACCAATGTCTTAATGGAATTTAATACAGCATCACCAACTACTTCACCAAAGGGTCGCTGATCATTTAGTCGTGTTCGATGCATTTCCCGGAATGCTCTGATAATAGAAACATTTTTTCTATTATGCATTTGTTTCTCTGCTTTCTCTTTCGTTTCCTTACGACCGTAAAAACGCATACAGATACCGACAATGGCATTACCGACATAATGACATGTTGCCAGTAATACTCCAAGCTTTGCATCACCAAAAAAACCAATGGAAACTGCACCAAAAATAAACAAAGGACTGGAATTATTCGTAAAAGATACTAGACGTTCTGCTTCAATTCTTGAAATTTGTTTGTCTTCACGCAATCGTGCTGCAATTTTAGCACCCGTAGGATAGCCACTTGCCATTCCCATAATCCAACCAAAGCTTCCTTCTCCAGGAACATTAAATAATGGGCGCATAATTGGTTCAAATAAAACTCCTAGAAATTTAACAACACCAAAAGCTAGTAATAATTCTGCCATGATAAAGAATGGAAGTAATGACGGAAAGACTACTTCCCACCACATATTCAGTCCACGAATACTAGCCTCTAATGCGTCATCTGGAAATTTAATTAATGAGAACACGATAAAAACTGTAATGCCCGCAAAGAGTAACGTTTTTATTTTTTGATTCAATATAAAGCCCCCTACTGTAAGAGCCTTGCTCTGTACAACTTAATCCGTTAATAGTAGAATAATTCTAGTTCGTTCTTTATATTAGCTGTTACACAATTTGTACAAGTCTTTATCAATATACGCACATACACATCTTATTTATGCCATACACTTTCTAAAAGATATATAATTTAAGTCAATTGCCTGAATTAATGGACGGGGGTAAAGCATGGGATTTTCAAAAAGACATATATTTTCATTGTTCATTGTAATTATCGTTGCATTTTTTCTTTCTTCCTATAAGCTTCCATACTATATTCAAAAACCTGGTGGCGCAGATGCTCTAAATCCAATTGTTGAAGTAGTAGATGGTTACGAGAGTGAAGGCGATATGCATCTTGTAACGGTTAGCGGAGGTCAAGCAACACCATTACAATATTTATGGGCTAAGGTAATGCCACATAATGAAATACTGCCCCTTGAGGCTGTAAGACCAGAAGGGGTTACAGATCAGGAATATATGCAGGCACAACTGCAAATGATGGAAAACTCTCAGGAAGCGTCTACAGTTGTTGCCTATGAAGCAGCAAATGAAGATATTACGATTGAATATAAGGGTGTATACGTCGTTTCTGTTGTAGAAGGAATGCCTGCTGATGGAATATTGCAGATGGGTGATCGAATTATTGGACTCGATGGAAATGAAATAAAAGAGGCCGATGATTTAATCAATTTTATTGAAGGTAAACAAGCTCAGGATATTATTACGCTTGATGTTGTTAGGGAGGAAGAAAATATTACAAAAGATATTCAATTGGAGAAATTTGCAGAATTGGATAATAAAATAGGAATAGGCATTCAGTTGGTGACAGATCGCAGTGTCAGCGTAAATCCAGAAGTTCGTTTTTCCAGTGGAAGAATTGGTGGACCAAGTGCGGGTTTAATGTTTTCATTGGAAATATATGATCAGCTAATAGAAAATGATCTGACAAAAGGATATGAAATTGCCGGAACAGGTGAGATAGATTATAACGGCAAAGTATATCGAATTGGCGGAATCGATAAAAAAATAGTTGCAGCAGATAAAGAGGGTGTTGATATCTTCTTTGCTCCAAATGAAGATGGAGCTGAGGATTCAAATTATCAGGTTGCTAAAAAGACTGCTGAAGCGATTGAAACAGAGATGGAAATTGTTCCAGTAGATACATTTGAAGATGCACTGAACTATTTAGAACAACTGAAATAAAAAAATAGACCATTAAGAGGTCTATTTTAATTTTATCTTCTTAATATAAATCGACAGGGCTCGACTGACACTAAAATTAATGTAACAGGTTTACTAACTCACTCTAATTATGATTTGCTACATGGATTAGAGGATATGATATGGGTTGATGGAATATGGTATAAAATACCAGGAGAAAATAATCTGTTGAAAATAGTTAGCTCTCTTGATTATGTGTAGTAAATAGAAGTGTGTCATAAAGCCACTTCTCGAATGAAAAGTGGCTTTAGCTTGCGGAAAAAGTAAGGATTTTTTATCTGCATGCATTTTTATCACGCATTAACGGGTTGCAATACCCCCACCATCAAGCGTGCGAAATCCCAAATGTGTAGGTGGGGGAGGAAGGGAAACCCCCACGGAATGAAGTTTCACTTTATTTCACCATTATTATTGGTGCCTGTAATTCCTGCATAAAAAGCTGTTGCCTGTTCTTGGGTGAAAGTATACTATAATATGCATTTGCAGCCTTTTCTTCTATTTCTAGTATTGGACTGTTGTTACGATTAAAGCTGGAAATTAAGGGGACATCCAGATTCCTTTTTCTAGTATTTAAATACGCCTGTCCCGTTTTAGTCATTCCCAACAGCCGGATGTATGGAACAGTGGAAGCAGCTTCGGCCAACTTCATATCAGCTTTCTTTGTGTTTGTTAGTATATGGACAAATATCCGCTGAATTCTTGTCCATGTATATCGCTTAGTTTTAACCCGATCCACCCAATCATTGAAGGATACAGCTTTCTTCGCCGTTTTTTTAATCCGATATTCTAAACCTTCCTCAACACCAAGAATTTCGGCAAGCTCCTGAGTAGTCATGGTCATTACGCGATAATGAACAATTTGAAAGTATTTTTCCCACGTATGCCAGGTTTCGGCAGTATCCATATAACCCTTTAGCTGGTTCATTGTTTCATTAGGCATCGTTTTCACTACTTGTTCAGTGATAGATCTTTCGGCAAGTAGTTGTTTTCTGATACTTGTGGCACTTGCAATAGAGCCTGTGATTGTTTGCTGATGGTAACCACTGTTTGTTCGTTGGATCGTTAAGGGCTGAATAGGCAATTCCTTTTCCAGGATTGCTTTCACATAGCTGAAACCAAGTATATTATTTGGTTTCGTTAAATCCATTTTCTGCGTTGACAGTCCGATTTTCTGATAGGCATGCTTGCTTGCTTCAGGAAAAGACAAACCCTGATCCAAATGCGAATGAAGCATTTCTTTAAATAGTCCTTCTTTTTCTTTAAAGATTTCATAGCTTGTAATAAAATGAGCTATATCACCAGATTCACTGCCAAAACAAATACTTAAAACTCCTGCTTCATATAATGTTTGAACAGAACCCTTTGCAAATAAATCACTGCTTTGTACTGCATAAGGGTATGGCAATTCCAAAACGATGTCTATCCCTGTTTCGAGAGCGGCGCGGGTGCGATGAAATTTATCAATTATTGCCGGTTCACCTCGTTGTAAAAAATTCCCGCTCATGACAGCAATCATACAGTCGGCATTTGCTTTTTTTCTTGCTTCCTGTATATGATAAACATGTCCATTATGAAACGGATTGTATTCAACAATTAAACCGCATGCATTCATTAAGAACAACTCCAATCCATGGCTTGGTGATCATTATTGTACCAAAAAAAAGATACATTGCAACTGACTGAAGGAAATAATATGATTAGTGATACATGGACCGGGAATGCTATTAATAGGTAGTGCACATTGAAAATAGTACTGGTTTATCTGTAAAGAAAATATGTTGACAAAAGTCTATTTTTCTTTTAAAATAACTCTTGTTGCCTTGGGGTGATTACAATGAAATTTATATTAGCGCAAATTAAAAAAAGTGCTTATAATCAACCTTTCACTTTTGATGAAAAGGTTGATGTTTCTGAATTGGAAACAATGAATAATGACATTCGTGAGATTAAACCTGTTCGGGTGCACGGGAAATGCATCCAGCAGGGCGAGGAAATTATTGTTTCTTTTATAATAAGTGGAGAAATGATTTTACCTTGTGCACGTACATTGGTGGATGTACCATATCCCTTTGAAATAAATACAGATGAGGTGTTTTCCACATCGCCTTATTATGGTACAGAAGAAGTGGAAAATGAAATTCATCCAGTGAATGGAGAAGTTCTTGACTTATCTCCATATATAAAGGAAAATATTATATTAGAGATTCCTTTTCGAGTATTTTCCAAAGATACAAGTGACCAGGAAACAGCTCCTGTTAAAGGACAAGATTGGGAATTTATTTCAGAGGATACGAATGAAACGACGATAGATCCACGTTTTAAAAAATTGGAGTCTTTGTTCAATGATAACAAGAAAGAAAAATAAGAATTATATTCTAAAGTTTTTGCTTTCGTTATATGAAGGAGGTGTAAGTCATGGCAGTACCTAAAAGTAGAACTTCTAAAAAAGTGAAAAATCAACGTCGTACTCATAAAAAATTACACGTACCTGGCATGGTAGAATGTTCAAATTGTGGTGAATTAACAAAATCACATCATGTTTGTAAATCATGTGGACATTATGATGGTAAAGAAGTGGTAAGTAAATAATTTCACTTGAAAAACAGATCACAACCTGAATGTGATCTGTTTTTTTATACATAAGGGAGAGAATTTGAGTGACTGAGACGGTGTTATATCGAAAATTCGATCAAGATAATTATGGGGAAATTTATATCCAACGAACCGAAAAACATAACGCAATATCCAAAGAAATGGTTAGAGGATTAAATCATAGTTTAAAGCAAGCAAAACAGGATTCTCTCAAGTTTCTAGTAATAACAGGAGCAGGAAATAAGATGTTTTGTGCAGGTGGAGATTTAAAAGAACTGCATGGAGGCTTAACACCTGATGAAGCTTTCTTGCATTTATATCCAATGAAAGAAATCCTATATGAAATTGTATCTTTTCCAGTACCAACAATCTGTCTGCTTAATGGGGATGCACTTGGAGGAGGATGTGAAATTGCCACAGCATGTGATATACGAATTGCTAAGGAAAATTGCATATTTGGCTTTGTGCAAACTAAGCTTGGCATTGTCCCTGGCTGGGGCGGTGGCGCACTTCTATATGAGAAAGTTAATCCAAACTTCGCATTTCAATGGTTGATGGAAGCAGACATTTATGAGGCTGTCTACTTAAAAGAACAGGGATGGATTAATCACATAGTAACGAAGGAGGAAATGGATAATAAAAAGGAACTATTAAAGCCTTATATATCGAAATCATATGAGCAAATGAAAGTATTGAAAAATCAATATAAGAAAAAGATAGCAACCCTTGGATTAGCTTCCTTGATGAATGAAGAAGTTCGTAATTGTGCTAATTTATGGGATTCTAAGGAACATAAAGATGCTATAAAGGATTTTTTAAGTCGAAAATAGTTTTCTTGGAGCTTTTTTAATAAAAATATAAAACATTTATTCTATCACTCCTATTTTTTGCATACATTGATAGCAATATAAGGAGGGATGTTATGAATGCAACTAGGCAAGATGCTTGGACAAAAGACGAAGATATAATCCTTGCAGAAACAGTACTTCGTCATATACGGGAAGGGAAAACACAGCTTGAAGCGTTTAAAGAGGTGGCAAAACAACTATCACGTACATCTGCCGCTTGTGGATTTCGCTGGAATGCAACCATCCGCAAGAACTATCAGGATGCAATCCAATTAGCAAAAGAAGAAAGAAAACATGGGACTAACAAAGAAGTATGGAAGCTTGTCGAACATGAGAATCAGGAAAAAAATACAATAGAAACAGCTATCTTATTGTTAGAAAAAATGAAATTGAATTTTCCAGATGAAAATCCAATGCAACAAGAACAAACAAAAATAGTAGAACAATTAACAGAGGAAAATGAACGATTAAAACAGCAATTATTACGTTATGATAATGCTTGGCAAGAAATGGGGAAGCTTTGGGGATGGGTGAAGACTAGTCGAGAAGTCTAAAAAAATTAAGACATGAATGAAATACGATCATTCATGTCTTTCGTTTTAATGAGCTTCCTGTTCTTTTACCCCATCTGGCAGCCAAATTAGTGGATTTTCTCCCAAGTCTCTTTCCATTTCATAACGAGCTTTTTGAAAGCCCATTTTTTCCCAAAAAACATGGGAATTAATCCGAGGATTTGTTTTAATTGGTAATTTATAGCTTTTTGCAAAATCAACTAATGCTTTTCCAAACCCTTTACCACGATAATTTGGAAGTACTTCCAGCTTCCATAATGTCAAATAGTCCTGAGGCGGTTCAAAATAGGCATCATACTTTTTCTTTACCCGATACAAACTCATCCTTGCCACAAGGTTATCACCATAATAGATCCCGTAAAATGGTGAGTCCACATCATTCTCAACAATGTTATTCTGCAAGTCATCCAACATCGATAATTCCTGATTGCCATATGCCTTAAAGTACTTAAATCTTTCCAATGTTTTATAATTGATCAATAGTTTTTCGACTTTTATTTGTTGCATAAAAATTTCCCCCTTTTATTGAAGTGGTTGCGAAAAATGAAAATAAATGCTTCTTTTCATTGTAAATAATTGATTCCGCTTTCAATACATGATGTCAAAATGCTTTTGGTTTTTCTATCAATACTATTATAATATAAAAAAAAACATTTTGAAATAAGGAACCAATTAAATACCGTTTTTGATAGGAATAATTCATTCTGGATAGCTATTTCGTCCAGTATTTTGGTACAATATTGCATAAGGAATTGAAGTGAGGCGAGACAAATGAATATCGGGGTAATTGGTGGAGGATCTATCGGCTTATTGGTTAGTGGATATTTATCATCTAGTCATAATATTACAGTATATGTAAAAAGAAATGAGCAGAGAGATAGTATTATTAACAAGGGTCTGTTTTTTTCGCATTTAACAAAGCCTCTTATTGTAAACTCTATGCATATAGAAAATATGAAGAAAGAAGATTGTATTATCATCTGTGTTAAACAATCCCAAATACCTTCTATTTTGCCAATGCTTAGTAAGGTTGATACAAAGACTCGGTTATTATTTTTACAAAATGGAATGGGACATATCAAATTTGTAAAAAAAATGAGCCAGCCAGTTTATTTAGGTGTTGTCGAACACGGTGCCTTAAGAATAAATGATTATACTGTTATGCATTCAGGAGATGGGATAATTAAATTAGCTGGTTATAATAAATCTGAACAAGAGACTAGTGAACTTGTCCAACTACTAGATCAACAGACCTTCCCGGTAGTTAGAACTAAAAGCTGGTCACAACTACTTGCTGAAAAACTGGTAATTAATGCTGTTATAAATCCCTTAACTGCTTTATTTGATTGTAAGAATGGGTATATTATTACGAATTCATATATTCATAAGCTAGCCGAGGAACTATGCAGGGAAGCTGTTTTAGTTTTAGGATTGGAATTTGCAGCACAGTGGGATCGTGTTTGCGAGGTAACTGAAAAAACTAGGGAAAATACTTCATCAATGTGTAAAGATATAAAAGAAAATAGAAAAACGGAAATAGAAGCAATTACAGGCTACCTGATAGAAAACAAAAATAATAATAAGATTCCATATACATCATTTGTCTATAACAGTATAAAAGCATTGGAAGTGAAAAAGGGGATAATCGGATAAGTATGGTGGATTTCATCATTTATTTCATTGCGATTTTTATAACGCTTCCCATTTTTGCCACTTGGGTTGTGTATAAAATTTCAAGAAAAATTAAACATGGGAAGTTAAAAGCTTTTCATCAAGCGGTAAATTGGACGACTATTTTATATATTATAGCAGTTACTATACAGTTGACTATTATTTTTGAGAAGCAATTTATTGGAATTATATTGGGGTTACTTTTAATGTTATTGACAGGAATAATTATTTTTCAATGGAAAATGAATACAGAAATTATATTTAGAAAAGCATTTAAAGTTTTTTGGCGATTATTATTTTTAATCTTTTTGGTATTATATGTTTGTTTATTGTTTATTGGAGTTATTCAGCAAATTTTCTTCCGTTGATCATAATATGAAACAGATTAAATGAATTTCATTAAAGAATTATGTACAATACATAGAGGATATTATGAATAGAAGGAGTATTTATCTATGCAGATCGACCCTATACAGTTAAATAAACAGAGCAAATTAATAAATGACTACCGAAGTAACAAAAATAAAATGATGCAGTTTTTTGATTATCATCCGTTTCAGGATTACAAGCAAAGAATTAAAGATCTAGGTAAACGGGAGTTTAATCGAGGGCAACTAACGGATGTATTGCAGATGTTAAACCAAGAATGGGACGCACCTGAATCGACATTTCAGAATATTGAACGACTAAGAAATGAAGAAAGCGTTGTAGTTATAGGAGGGCAACAAGCAGGATTATTGACAGGACCGATGTATTCAATTAATAAAGTGATTTCGATTATTCAGTTTGCCAAGCAACAGGAAGAAAAACTACAAATTCCTGTTATCCCAGTTTTTTGGATTGCTGGTGAAGACCATGATTTTGACGAAATAAATCATATTTTTTTACCAGAAGTTGCACAAATGAAAAAATACAAGCTTCTCCAACGTGTTTTATACAAAAGCTCTATTTCCGATATAAATATCGACAGGTCGTACAGTAGCCAATGGTTAAATCAACTATTTGAAAATCTTAAGGAGACACAGTTTACGAAGGATTTATATGAAACAATTAAAAACTGTATGGATAAATCAACTACATATGTGGATTTCTTTGCTCGTGTAATTTTTCAATTGTTTCGAGATGAAGGACTTGTATTAATTGATTCAGGTCATCAAAAAGTACGAGAAATGGAAAGCAGTCATTTTGTACAATTAATTGAGAGACAGCCTGACATCAGCAGTGGGGTATATAATGCTGCTGGGCAATTGAAACAAAATGGCTATTCTCTCACATTAGATGTTGAGCAAAGTGACGCTCATCTATTTTATCATTTAAATAATGAACGGGTGTTACTAACTCGACATGAAGAAGGAAAATGGATAGGGAAGCAAAATGAAGTTATTCTAACAACAGATGAGCTAATAACCATTGCAAAGAAACAACCGGAGTTATTAAGCAACAATGTAGTAACCCGTCCACTAATGCAGGAATTGTTATTCCCTTCTTTGGCTTTTATTGGTGGTCCTGGAGAGATAAGCTATTGGGCTTTATTAAAACCTGCATTTTCGGCTTTTCAGATGAAAATGCCTCCCGTACTACCGCGCTTATCGTTTACATTTATCGAACGAAATGTGGAAAAAGCATTAAAAAAATATAACATTTCGGCTGAACATGCAATAAATGAGGGAGTAGTTGATGTAAGGGATAATTGGCTAACTGCAAAAAACAATCCTCCAATTCAACAGATTGTTCAAGAAATAAAACAAACAATCGATCAAGCTCATAAACCATTAAGAGAGATTGCTTTAGATATCCGTTCAGATTTAGGCGAACTAGCAGAAAAAAATTTGTTTTATTTACAATGTGATGTTGAATACTTGGAGGACAGAATTATAAAAACACTGGAAGAAAAGTATGCAAAGGAACTGAGTGAGTTTGATCTAATCAATATTTCACTGCGACCACTAGATGGATTACAGGAACGAATTTGGAATCCACTGCCTTGGATGAATGAACACGGTGATGATTTTATAAAAAAACTAACAAACCAATCTTGTTCGTTTCAAAATGCACATTATATTGTTTATGTTTAATCTTACCACTTTCCTCCACTAATTAAATAATTTTATTGAAAAGCTGTCTTTTATTGATAAGATAGCTTTTTTTATATGTCTTTTTATAGTACAAATTACTTAATTTTAGTTATCTATCTTATTTATTTAAAAATTAGTGGTGAATAGTGGGGGGATGTGGTAGAATAAAAAATATGAAAGTGGGGCGAACTATATGTTCATGGGTGAATACCAACATAGCATTGACATAAAAGGCAGAATTATTGTCCCTTCTAAGTTTCGTGATGAACTAGGGGAAAGCTTTGTTGTTACCCGTGGACTGGATAAATGCTTGTTCGCTTACCCGATGGATGAATGGAAAGTATTAGAAGAAAAACTAAAAAAACTCCCACTAACGAAAAAGGATGCACGGGCATTTACTCGATTTTTCTTTTCTGGAGCAGTTGAATGTGAAGTGGATAAACAGGGAAGAATAAACATCCCACAACCACTAAGAAATTATGCTGTACTGGAAAAAGAGTGTGTTGTATTAGGTGTATCCAATCGAATTGAATTTTGGGCTAGCGATAATTGGGAAAATTACTTCAATGATTCAGAGGAATCATTTGCAGAGATTGCCGAAAATCTAATGGATTTCGATATTTGATAAACAAAAGCGCAGAGTGCCCTTTTAGCAACGTATGGACTGCGCCGTAGGAGATTGACTAAGATTTTTGCTTTTTAAGCAAAAATCTTAGTCAATCTAAAAGGAAACACGATGAGCGTAAGCAAATCGATGTTGACTTTCACCACAAGGGTATAAGTGCGATTAACCCTCTGGTTTCTAATCGGCAAGACTTCATTATCGTACGTAGGTGAAGGAAGTCAATTAGTCGCTGGGCGCTAGAGCTAGACGTAGATAGAAGTGGGTGTATAGATGTTTGAACATTACAGTGTTTTAAAAGATGAAACAGTTAGAGGATTGTCATTAAAGCCAGATGGTGTATATGTTGATTGTACTGTAGGTGGCGGAGGTCATTCAGAGCAAATTGTATCTCAATTAGGGGAGAATGGTTTACTTGTTGCCTTTGATCAGGATATCGATGCTTTAAAAGCTGCAAAAGAGAGACTAAAAGCATACCATGATCGAATCATCTTCATTCATTCAAATTTTAGAAGACTTGAGAATCAATTAGCAGAACATCAGATTCATCATATTGATGGAATATTATTTGATCTTGGTGTATCTTCACCACAATTGGATAAGGGAGAAAGAGGTTTCAGCTATCAGCATGATGCGGAACTGGACATGCGAATGAATCAAACTGACGAGCTAACCGCTTTTGAGATTGTTAATTACTGGGACTACAATGAATTAGTAGCGATCTTTTTTAAATACGGGGAAGAGAAATTTTCCAAACAAATTGCGAGAAAAATTGAAGCATATAGAATAACGAAGCGAATTCACACCACACATCAATTAGTAGAAATCATCAAGGATGCCATACCTGCACCTGCGCGCAGAAAGGGTGGTCATCCAGCTAAACGCATTTTTCAAGCTATCCGAATCGCTGTGAATGATGAATTGGCTGCATTTAATGATGCACTTCATCAAGCAGCTAGGATAGTGGATAAGAATGGTCGCATTGTAGTCATTACGTTCCACTCACTTGAAGATAGAGTGTGTAAACAAGCTTTTAAAAAATGGAGCACAGCTAAAGAAACACCAAGAAATTTACCAATATTACCAAAGGAGCACGAGGCTCCATTTAAATTAATAACGAGAAGACCAATTATAGCAAGTGATCATGAATTAACTGAAAATAGAAGATCACGTTCAGCGAAATTACGTATTGTTGAAAAAGTTAGTGAATGGAAAGACGAATTTATGTATGAGGAAGGGTGGAAAAAATAATGAGTGCAAATCATGCTCGAAGCTGGCAACAAACAAGCACACAGCAAACCCCAAATAAAGAACAAAAAGTAGCAGTAAAAGTCCGAAAGCAAGGATGGATTACAAAAGGGGAAAAAGTATTATATACTTTAGTAAGTGTATGTATAATTGCAGCGGGAATTTATATTGTCTCCTTTTCTTCATCTACAGATACACTAAATCGTGAATTACAGGAAATGAATCAGACTGTCCAAACACAGCAAGTAACGAATGAAGGGCTATTATTTGAAATGAAAGAATTAAGCAGACCCGAAAGAATTACGAAAATAGCTAAAGATAATGGGTTAAAAATACAGGATGCTGAAGTAAAGCAAGCGCACGCATTCAACAATTAACCAAGGGGAATGTCGTATGAGGAAAAACAAAACAACTCACTTCATGGCAGGAATGTTCATCATACTCTTCATTGGTGTTTTTCTCGTATTAACAGGCAGATTTATGTACATACAGGCAACCGGTGAGATTAACAATGTTTCCTTGGAAGAGTGGGCGGATAAAAAGAGAACAGCTTCTTATTCTTTGGGTGCTGAAAGAGGTAAGATTTTTGATAAGAATGGGATGACGCTCGCTTACGATCGACCTACATTTCGTATTATTGCAATCGTAGATGAAGCTTATTCCGGAAATTCAGAGGAACCAAAGCATGTTAAAGATCCGGAGCAAACTGCAAAAGTGCTGGCTCCTTTATTAGATGTTGATGCAAGTTACATTCTGGAACGACTAGAAAATGGGATTGAAAATAAAAAATGGCAAGTTGAATTTGGAAAAGAAGGAAGAGAACTTTCCCAACAAGAAAAAGATGAAATAGAAGAACTTAATATACCAGGGATTGTATTTGAAAAAGAACCTATTCGGTACTATCCAAATGGTATGTTTGCTTCACACATCATTGGCTTCGCTAGGGAAGACAAAGTTTCAAAAGAGATTACCGGAATAGCTGGAATGGAAAAGGAAATGAATGATATTCTAGCTGGAAAAGATGGTCATATTTCCTATCAGCGTGACAAATATGGCAAAAAGTTATTAGATCCTAATGAGGTAATTAAAAAGCCAAAGGATGGGGATGATGTTTATTTAACCATCGATCAAAAAATTCAAACATTGTTAGAAGATGTACTAACTCAGGTGGAAGAAGACTATAATCCTAAACGTATTACAGCCATTGTAATGAATCCAAAAACGGGTGAGATTTTGGCAATGAGTAATCGACCAAGTTATAATCCGAATAACCCTGCAAATGTTGAAAATTGGTACAATGATGTGATATCAAATCCCGTTGAACCGGGATCTACAGTGAAAATATTTACATGGGCTGCCGCAATTGAAGAAGGCGTTTATCATGGAAGCGAAGAATTTAAGTCGGGAAGCTATAGCCCGAATGAAAAAGTAAAAAAAATACATGACCATAATGGTGGAAGAGGCTGGGGGACGATCTCCTACGATGAAGGGTTTAGGCGTTCATCCAATGTTGCTGCAGCAAAGCTAGCCTGGGAAAAACTTGGTTCAGAAACTTACCTCGAGTACCTGAAAGCATTTGAAGTCGATAAGTCTACTCAAATTGACTTACCTGGAGAAATTCCTGGTCAGATATTGTATGACTGGCCACTTGAAAAGATAACGACAGCTTTTGGACAAGGTAGTACAATGACTCCAATTCAACAAATGAAAGCAGCAACTGCCATTGCAAATGGCGGTAAAATGCTTCAGCCATATATAATCAAAGAAATTGTGGATCCAAACACAGGGGATATTCTGGAGGAAAAATCACCAAACGTAGTTGGTGAACCAATTTCAAAGGAAACCTCTGAACACGTATTGAAGTTAATGGAATCTGTGGTATATAGTGAGGAAGGAACAGGAAAAAGATATAAGCTTGATGATTATACTGTTGGTGGTAAGACTGGGACTGCAGAAATTCCAAATCCTGATGGACCAACACCGTACTTAACGGGAAGAGAAAATTATATTTTTTCGTTCCTAGGAATGGCACCAATCGATGATCCGCAGTTAATGATGTATGTATCTGTCCAGCAACCAGAACTTGAACCAACAGAGCCGACCACTCTGCCCAGTTCTTTTATTTTTAATAATGTAATGGAAAACAGCTTACATTATTTAAATATTGATCCCGATAAAGGAGAAAGCTCTTCGATTGAAGCAACAATCATACCAAAAATAATTGGAACTGCTTCAGAAACAGCTAAAAAAGGATTAACAGAAAAAGGGTTAAAGGTTACTGTAGTCGGCTCAGGAAAAGTAGTTTCTGCCAATGTTGAAAAAGGTGATGAAATCTTACCTAATCAACGGGTGATACTTGTAACAGATAATCCGACAATGCCAAATATCCTTGGCTGGTCGAAACGTGAAGTCATGCAACTAGGTGATTTACTCACCTTGAAAATGGAGATTTTAGGAGATGGATTTGTAATTACTCAAAATATTAAAGAAGATACTCCTGTTAAAGAGAAGGACTACCTGGGAGTAGAATTATTACCACCTGACGAAATAGAAGAGGTTCCAAATAGCAATGATAAAAACGAACAGGAAGATATTTCAAGTCAGGATGGAAATGAAGAAGAATAGATGTAAATAAAGCCAGATCCAAACAGTGTTCTATTCAGTTTTTATAACACATATAGTGGATATAAGCCTGCCTATCGAGAAGGGGATGGATTATGAAACGTGTATCTACTGTAACAGTTAGAAAACGAATCGTCACTGTTTTTCTTTTTGGTCTACTTATGTTTGCAATTATTGATATAAGATTAGGCTATGTGCAATTTGTTGTTGGAGAAAAATTAGTCGGACAAGCGAATGATTTGTGGACAAGAGATATTGTATTTGAACCAGAACGTGGAAATATATTAGATGCTAATGGTGAGATATTAGCCGAAAATGTAACTGCTCCATCCATTGTAGTGGTTCCAAGACAAATAGAAAATCCACAAAATACTGCTGAAAAATTAGCGAAAATCCTGGATGTATCTGTTGATAAGGTCTATGAGGATATTACAAAAGTTGCATCAAGTGTAAATATACGCCCAGAAGGTATTAAAATCTCCGCAGAACAGGAATCAGCAATAAGAACTTTGAATATGAATGGAGTATACCTAGCAAAGGATTCTAAACGACATTATCCTAACGGGAAAAATTTATCACATGTTTTAGGTTTTGCTGGAATTGATAATCAAGGTTTGATGGGGCTTGAGCTTTACTATGATAAAAAACTGAGTGGTGAAGCTGGTAGTCTTTCATTTTATTCTGATGCGAAAGGTCGAAGGCTGGACAGTCTTGCCGATGTGTATAGTCCTCCTGAAGATGGGTTGAATTTGAAAACAACGATTGACTCAAAAGTACAAACAATATTAGAGAGGGAAATGGATCTAGCTGTTTCAAAATACAATCCGGATGGAGCCCTTGCGATTGCTGTAGATCCTAAAACTGGTGGAATTCTTGGAATGACAACGAGACCCAATTTCAGTCCTGAAAATTATCAGGAAGTTAAATCATCAATTTTTGATCGTAATTTACCAATCTGGAGCACATATGAACCAGGATCAACCTTTAAAATAATTACATTAGCAGCAGCATTGGAGGAAAATATGGTTGATTTGGAAAATGATCATTTTCATGATGATGGCGATATTTCTGTAGGTGGTTCAGAACTGCATTGCTGGAAAAGTGGAGGACATGGACATCAAAGTTTCCTTGAAGTAGTACAAAATTCATGTAACCCTGGGTTTGTTGATTTAGGTCTAACCATTGGAAAGGAAAAATTATTTTCCTATATAAATGATTTTGGATTTGGTAAAAAAACCGGAATAGATTTACAAGGAGAAGGAAATGGAATACTATTTAAACCAGAAAATGTTGGACCAGTTGAATTGGCAACAACTGCTTTTGGTCAAGGTGTGTCCGTAACACCGATTCAACAGATTATGGCAGTTGCTGCCACTGTAAATGGAGGGTATTTATACGAACCTTTTATTGCCAAAGAATGGATTGATCCTAAGACAGAAAAAACTGTAGAAATGGTGGAGCCAAATTTAAAAAAGAGAGTTATTTCCGAGTCGACGTCTGAGGAGGTTCGAAGTGCCCTGGAAAGTGTTGTAGCCAAAGGCACAGGTAGACCTGCCTATGTGGATGGCTATAGGGTTGGTGGGAAGACAGGAACTGCCCAAAAGGTTGGCCCTGATGGAAGATATATGCAGAATAATTACGTTGTCTCGTTCATAGGCTTTGCCCCAGCTGATGATCCGGAAATTGTTGTTTATGTTGCGGTTGATAATCCTAAGAATACGGTTCAATTTGGGGGCGTTGTAGCTGCTCCAATTGTAGGAACAATTATTGGAGATAGCCTTAGTGCTCTAAATGTAGAACCAAGAACAGGCGGTTTGGATAAAGAATATATGTGGCCGGAACAACCAAAAATAGAAGTTCCTGATTTAATAGGTCTATCAAAAGGAGATTTATCTGAGTACATGACAAATCTGTCAATTGAAACAAATGGGTCGGGTGATTACATTATTGATCAGGCTCCAAAACCGGGAACTAAAGTGGAGCAAGGATCAAAAATGCGTATCTATTTATCTAATAAAAAATATCGTGAATAAGGAAAAAGTTTGTTATAATAAATAAGGTTTACTATAAGAGGGTGTAACTGCCCTCTAAAAAAATGATATTATACAGAATCAATGTGTGGGATAATAATAAAGATAGGGTGTTGTTCATGAAATTAAGTGAATTATTTTCCGACATACCAATCTATCAAACTACAACCGCTATATATAATATCGAAATAAATTCAATTGAAATGGATTCACATCAAGTTAAACTAGGAGCATTGTTTGTTTGTATTACAGGTTTCACTGTCGATGGGCATAATTATGTGGAACAGGCAGTTTCTAATGGTGCGGTTGCAATTGTTGCTGAGAAAAGCATTGAGACATCTGTGCCAGTGATAGTCGTAACAGATACTTCGAGAATTTTGGCTATGATTGCAGTAAAGTTTTATAATAATCCAACAGCTACCATCCCTTTAATAGGGGTTACAGGTACAAATGGTAAAACTACTGTAACTTATTTATTAGAAGCGATTTATAATAAATATCAAGTGAAAACAGGTATAATAGGAACAATACAAATGAAAATAGGTCAAACAACGTATCCTGTATCAAATACGACTCCAGATGCATTAAGCTTACAAAAATCATTTAGTTTAATGCGTGATCAAGGGGTAGAACAGGCGATTATGGAGGTCTCATCCCATGCTCTTGATTTAGGGAGAGTATATGGATGCGATTATGATATAGCAGTATTTACGAATCTTACACAGGACCATTTAGATTATCACAAGAATATTGATGATTATTTACGAGCAAAAAGTCTGTTGTTTGCTCAATTAGGGAATACCTATAATGCAAGAGATCAAAAGTTTGCTATTATTAATGGAGATGATCCATCAAGCGAATTGATTAAAAGAAGTACTGCCCAGCATGTTATAACATATGCTTGTAAAAACAAGGCACAGATAATGGCTAAGAATATAGAAATAGATGCTAATGGAACTTCTTTTGAATTAATAACTCCAGATGAAAACATCGTAATAAACAGCAAACTAATCGGAATGTTTAATGTGTATAATATGTTAGCTGCTAGCGCTGCAGCAATTGCTGGTAAAATCCCGTTAACTACCATAAAAACAGGATTGGAAAGCATAGCAGGAGTCAGTGGACGTTTTGAAGCCGTTACCCGAGATCAATCATTTGCCGTTATCGTGGATTATGCGCATACACCTGATTCATTGAAAAATGTATTACAAACAATTAAAGAGCTTGCTAAGGGTAAGATTTATGTGATCGTAGGTTGTGGCGGGGATCGGGATCGTTCGAAACGGCCGTTGATGGCAGCCATTGCATTAAGATATGCTGATCAAGCAATCTTTACTTCTGATAATCCGAGAGGAGAAAACCCAAACAGAATTTTGGATGATATGACTATAGGATTAGAGGACTTTAAAAATAAGTATGAAGTAATTTTAGATCGTAAGAAAGCAATTTATCAGGCCGTAAAACATGCTAATAAGGACGATGTTATTTTAATTGCTGGAAAAGGTCATGAGACATATCAGCAGATTGGAAATATGAAGTATGACTTTGATGACCGTTTAATTGCTAAAGAAGCGATCAAAGCTAAGGAGAAATGAAAATGTTATTCACTACAAAATGGTTATCCCGCTTTTTTACTGATTTTAGCGGAGATCAAGCAGATGAAATTATAATAGATGAAGTTATTACAGATAGTCGAGTAGAGTCAACAAATTCGTTGTTTGTCCCAATAATTGGGGATCACTTTGATGGGCACGATTATGTTAAACAAGCAATTGATAATGGGGCTGTAGCTGTATTATGGGATAAGGAAAAAGAATTACCTGGATTTCTTCTGCCCAAAGGCTTTCCTGTGTTTTTTGTGGATGATACCATTGCAGCATTACAAAAAATGGCTTCTAAATACAGAGATGTGATCAATCCAATTGTAATCGGAATTACAGGGTCGAATGGGAAAACGACAACAAAGGATTTAGTGGCTGCTTTAGTTCAGTCTACCTATCGTACACATTATACAGATGGGAACTTTAATAATCATATAGGGTTGCCATTAACCATCTTAGCCATGAAAAGAGATACGGAGGCCTTGGTACTGGAAATGGGTATGAGCGACTTTGGTGAAATTGATTTATTATCGAAAATCGCTAAACCGGATTATGCAATTATTACCAATATTGGCGAATCTCACATTGAATATTTGGGTTCTCGTAAAGGTATTTCAATGGCTAAGTTAGAAATAATGAATAGCTTAAAAGATGATGGTTATGTAATAATTGATGGTGATGAAGACTTATTGAAACATATTCATAAGCAAAAAAATGTCATTACATGCGGTTTTACCGAAAATAATGATAGAGTGATTAAAAATGTAGAAATAAACTTGGATCACACCAATTTTGAACTAGCTAATGATACAGTTTACTCAGTTCCATTACTTGGTAAGCATCATGCACTAAATGCTACTTACGCAATCACACTCAGTAAGTGTCTAGGAATCAATCAAGAAAAGTGTAAAGAAGCGTTACAGTCATTAAAATTGACTTCAATGCGTTTTGAGATGATAAAAGGGCCAAATGGTGTTTCTATTATTAATGATGCTTATAATGCCTCACCGACATCAATGAAGGCAGCAATTGAAGTTGTGAAGCAAATGGAAGGTTTTACTGATAAAGTTCTCATACTAGGTGATGTTTTAGAGTTGGGAGAACATTCAGAGGAACTGCACAGGTCTGTTGCGGAAGTAATCGATGAACCAATTAATGTATTGTTAACATATGGTAAAGATGTCGAGGTTATTACAATGAATGTTAAACACCATAAATCATATATTCGTTGTAATCATTTCACTTCAAAAGAAGAACTGATCAATGCAATCCAAGATTATTTAAAAGAAGATTCCTTATTATTGTTTAAGGCTTCAAGAGGCCTACAATTTGAATTATTAATCAAGGAAATTATGCATACATCATAATATGATGGACGGTCACTGTACAAGGAGGAAAACAAGTGAATATATCTGTATTATTAATAACAATAGCAATAGCATTTCTGATTACCGTCCTTTTATCTCCAATTTTTATTCCATTTTTAAGACGTTTAAAGTTTGGACAAAGTATTAGAGAAGAAGGTCCGAAGTCTCATTTGAAAAAAACCGGTACACCTACAATGGGCGGTTTGATGATTGTTTTTAGTATTATAATTACTTCGCTAATTATGGCTAGTAAGACCGGTTCAGAGGGGATTGGTTATGAACTATGGTTATTACTTTTTGTGTTAGCTGGGTATGGATTTTTAGGTTTTTTGGATGATTTTATTAAAGTGGTAATGAAACGAAATCTAGGTTTAACTTCGAAACAAAAAATGCTTGGGCAAATTGTGATAGCTCTACTATTTTATTTTATTTTACGCAGTCAGGATTTTCCGACATACATTCAGCTACCAGGAACTAATATACAATGGGAACTTGGATGGGGTTATGCGCTACTAATCATATTTATGCTTGTTGGTGCATCCAATGCAGTCAACTTAACAGATGGCTTGGATGGGTTATTGGCGGGAACAGCAGCAATTGCCTTTGGTGCTTTTGGAATATTGGCATGGTATGGCATTCCTCAACATGAAGTTACAATCTTCGTCTTAGCAGTAGTTGGTGCATTATTAGGTTTTCTTGTATTTAATGCACATCCTGCAAAGGTATTTATGGGAGATACCGGTTCATTGGCTTTAGGTGGTGCAATTGCTGCAGTAGCTATTTTAACAAAGCTTGAAATTATTCTGGTGATTGTTGGGGGAGTATTTGTCATAGAAACACTCTCTGTCATCATACAAGTAATCTCTTTTAAAACAACAGGTAAAAGGATATTTAAAATGAGCCCATTACATCATCATTATGAATTACTGGGCTGGTCTGAGTGGCGTGTAGTTACAAGCTTCTGGCTAATTGGACTTATTTTTGCTGCCCTAGGCATTTATATTGAGGTGAGCTTAAGTTGAATAAACTAATGGATTTTCCTTATACTCATGTACTTGTGCTTGGACTTGCGAAGAGTGGAACAGCTGCAGCTCATTTACTATTAGCTAATGAAAAAAAAGTGCGTGTTAATGACAGGAATACAAAAGAAAACGATGATATTGTTACAGAATTAAAGGCGATGGGTGCAGAAGTTATTGTGGGGATCCATCCTGTTTCTGTTTTAGATGATATTGAAATTATTGTTAAAAATCCAGGTATCCCTTATGATAATTTAATTCTTCAAGAAGCAGTGAAAAGAGATATTCCAATTGTTACCGAGATCGAGTTGGCAGGCCAGCTGGTGGCAGGTTCAATTATCGGAATCACTGGATCTAATGGGAAAACAACTACTACAACACTTACCACTGAGATGATGAAAAAGAGCAATCTTCCGGTTAAAGTTGCGGGCAATATTGGATTGGTGGCAACAGAAGTAGCACAGACATTAGCAGAGAATGAAAGTATGGTGCTTGAATTATCTTCTTTCCAACTTTTAGGGATAGATACATTTAAGCCTAAAATTGCAGTATTACTCAATATATTCGAAGCACATTTGGATTACCATAAAACGATGGAAAACTACAAAGAAGCAAAGTTTAATCTATTTAAAAATCAAACGGAGGATGACTATCTAGTATATAATGCAGATGATTTAATCATCGTTGACGCAGTTCAAAAAGCAAGGTCTAAAAAAATCCCGTTTTCAGTTCGTAAACGGTTGGAAACAGGGATATGGGCAAATGAGGAAAGTATCTTCTATCAGGACGAGAAGGTCATTGAACGAAAAGATATTGTTTTAGTTGGTGAACATAATTTAGAAAATATCCTTGCATCGATTGCAGCTGCAAAGCTTTGTGGTGCTAGCAATGAAGGGATATATAAAGTATTAACCACTTTTACAGGTGTCAAACACCGATTGCAATTTGTTGATAGTATCAACGGTCGCCAATTTTATAATGATTCCAAGGCTACAAACATACTTGCAACACAGAAGGCTTTATCATCATTTAACCAATCAACCATTTTATTAGCCGGCGGTCTTGATAGGGGGAGTAAATTTATCGATTTATTACCATTTTTAAAAAATGTAAAAGCGATGATTCTGTTTGGAGAAACAAAAGAGAATTTGAAAGGAATTGCCGAAGAAGCAAACATCGAAACAATCATTTTAACGCAGGATGTTGAAGAAGCGGTTGCTGAGGCTTATTCTGTTTCAAAAGCTAATGATGTGATTTTATTATCGCCTGCGTGTGCCAGCTGGGATCAATACCGCACTTTTGAAGAAAGAGGTGACATGTTTATTCAAGCCGTGCATAAACTATTGTAGGGGGCTTGTCTTAAACAGTTACGATTAGAGGTTGTTCACACACTATTAAATGTACATGATAATACGCCCCTGTTCCTAAATTTAAGGAAAAGGGGTGTTTTTTTGTTTCGAAAATTAACAAATGGACAAAGTAAACCAGATTATCTGCTATTAGGTGTGATTATCAGTCTTCTTATTATTGGGATTATAATGGTTTACAGTTCGTCCTATGTCTGGGCCAATTATAAATACGCAGATTCGTTTTATTATCTAAAAAGGCAATTACTGTTTGCGGGAGCTGGAGTTGCAACAATGTTTTTTGTAATGTTTATTCCTTATAACACATGGAAAAAATATGCAAAAATTATGCTGCTTAGTTGTTTTATTCTATTATTTCTAGTACTCATTCCAGGAGTTGGAATGGTTCGAGGTGGAGCACAGAGCTGGATTGGAGTAGGGGCTTTTAGTGTTCAGCCATCCGAATTTATGAAACTGGGCTTAATTATTTTTTTATCAGCTTATTTAGCTGCAAATCAGAAGTATATAACTTCTTTTAAAAAGGGTTTTTTTCCATCAATTATCTTAATTTTTACTGCATTTGGACTAATCATGCTTCAGCCTGATTTAGGTACAGGAATGGTGCTTGTATTAACAAGTATGGTTATGATTTTCGTTGCCGGAGCTAGATTAACACACTTTTTTGGATTGGCCGTCCTAGGATTGGCTGGATTAGTGTTTCTAATCATTTCTGCACCATATCGAATTAGTCGAATCACAGCTTTTTTAAATCCATGGGAAGATCCGCTTGGGGATGGATTTCAAATCATTCAATCATTATATGCAATCGGACCTGGAGGGTTAATGGGGCTTGGACTTGGAGAAAGTCTGCAAAAGTATTTTTATTTGCCTGAACCGCAAAATGATTTTATTTTTGCGATTATCGGTGAAGAACTCGGATTTATTGGCGGAAGTCTTATTATCGGATTATTTCTTTTGTTATTTTGGCGTGGAATAAAAATATCATTAGAAGCACCTGATCAGTTTGGAAGATTTTTAGCATTGGGAATAGTAATGATGCTAGCAATTCAAGTAATGATCAATATAAGTGTAGTAATCGGCTTAATACCAGTGACAGGAATTACGCTTCCGTTTTTAAGTTATGGTGGATCTTCATTAACATTAGCCCTTTGTTCAGTTGGTATATTGTTAAATGTTAGTATATATTCTAAAATTTAACGGGAATTCAACTGCTTTTTTTGGAAGAAAGTATATCCCATATTTCTTTTTGTATGCGTGCGTAAGAAGTACTTCGAAGCAAACTGTAGATTGCAGACGAAAAAATATTTTTCGTCTAAACGCAGGTATCACTTAAGAGGCTTGCAATCCAGCGTATAAGGGCTACAAAAATGCAAAATACATTTTCGATAATCCTATAATGAATGTCAATTTTACTTAAAAGATAAGAAACCATAAAAAAATCCACTTACCATAGTGTTTTACACTGTGGTATTTTTAAATTGGAAAGTTTTTATATGCTAGATTGTATCAAAAACTTGATAAACTATGCAATGTATACTATATGTTCAGTAGCATTATGTGATATAATTCATGTAACATGAATGAATGGTATCTATATGCTTATTTATTCTGTAAATTTGTAATAAAGGAAGAAATGGAGATGAGCAAAAAGAAGATTGTTTCAATTGAGGATCGAATCCCAAAGTTGAAACAAGCACGTAAAAAAAAGGCAAATCGTCGTTTGATATTTTATCTTTCTATTTTCTTCTTTTTAATATCTATTATTGTCTATCTGCAATCACCTTTAAGTCATGTAAAAACGATTACTGTTAAAGGGAATGTGTACTTTGCGGATGAAGAAATTATTGATCAAAGTAAAATGACAACAAAATCAAACATTTGGACCATTAATGAGGATAATATTGAAAATGAAATCAGTAAAAATCCAATCGTAGAATCTGTAGAGGTTAATCGAAAGCTGCCTTGGACCGTTGAAATCGAAGTTAACGAATATAAACGAGTAGGATATATTGAGAAAGATGGTACTTATTATCCTATCCTGGGAAATGGTAAAGTGATGGATACTGTCGGTCAACAAATATTTAATGGCGATGCCCCATTGATTGCTGAATTTACAGACGAAGCTTATTTACATAAGATGACCAGTGAGCTTCAGCAGTTACCAATGAATATATTAAACTTAATTTCCGAGATTTATTGGAAACCAACAGATGCCAATAAAAATAAAGTCTTACTTTATATGAATGATGGCTTTATGGTTGATGGTACAATAAGAAATTTTGCTGAGAAAATGCAAGTCTATCCATCAGTTGTTTCCCAGTTAGAAAAGGGAAGTAAAGGGATTATCCATATTGGTGTTGGGGCTTATTTTGAGTCCTTCCTTACATCTGAAACTGAAGATGAAGATGAAGACATTGAAAATAGGACAGAAATGGAATCACAAACAGAGTCGAATGATGTAGAGTAAACTATATCCTTATTAATTATAGAAGGAAAGTCATATATTTAGTGTTTTTTACGAATTCTATAATAGGAGTATGTAATTAAATTTTTTTAAAAAAATAAAGGGAATCGATTATTTTTGTGGAATTACCTATATATATTTTCTTTTTATATTAATTCCTTTAAAATATAGGAATATTAGAGTGCGTGTTTATAAAGAAGGGTAAAAAGGATCAAGAAATTCGAGGCGGCGTAGCTTTGATCATCGTAACGTATGCAATTCATACGTGAAGAGCGAAGAAGCAAGCCAACGAAGAAATTCACTGTATCATTTTTACCGGATTTTTTAAACATCCTCTTATATTTTAACATTAGAAATAGTAAATAGGAGATCATGTCTAATAAATTTTTAGACACTTGTATTAGGAGGTGCCTTTCTTTGAACAGTGAAATACTAGTAAGCCTTGATGTTGGTACAACAAAAATTAAAGTAATTATCGGAGAAGTTTTAAATGATTCATTAAACATAATTGGCGTCGGCACTGCAAAATCCAATGGGATGAAAAAAGGTGCCATTGTTGATATTGATCAGACCGTACAATCTATTAGAAATGCTGTTGAACAAGCAGAGCGAATGGTAGGTATGCAGATTGAGAGTGTTGTGGTGGGAGTAAACGGAAGCCACATTCAATTGCAACCTTGTCATGGCGTTGTAGCAGTGCAGAGTGAAAATCGTGAAATTAGTGATGATGATATTACCAGAGTGATTGAAGGTGCACAAGTTGTTTCCGTCCCTCCTGAACGTGAAATAGTTGACGTTATTCCAAAACAATTCATAGTTGACGGGTTGAGTGAAATAACTGACCCGCGGGGTATGATTGGTGTACGCCTGGAAATGGAAGGAACCATTATCACATGTTCAAAAACAGTTTTACATAATACTTTAAAATGTGTGGAACGTGCTAATCTTCAGGTTACAGATATTTGTCTGCAACCTTTAGCCGCAGGAGCTGTTGCACTATCAAAAGATGAAAAGAATATGGGTGTAGCTCTGATTGATGTGGGTGGTGGTTGTTCAACAGTTTCCATTTTTGAAAATGATCATCTCGTTTCTACAAGTGTTGTTAGTCTTGGTGGTGATAATATTACAAAGGATTTATCGATCGGACTTAGAACTTCAACCGAAGAAGCAGAAGATGTTAAATTGAACTATGGTCATGCTTTTTATGATGATGCCCAGGAAGATGAAACATTTGATGTGTCTATTATTGGAAGTAATACGAAACAAACCTATAATCAGCTTCAAATATCTGATATGATTGAAGCTAGAATGGAAGAAATTTATGCTTTTGCCCAAAGAGAAATTAGAAGAATGGGTTACCATGAATTACCTGGAGGGTACGTATTAACAGGTGGAACGATGGCGATGCCAGGTGTTCTAGAACTGGCTGAAGATTTATTCCGTTCAAATGTTCGTGTAGCTATTCCCGATTACATAGGTGTAAGAGAATCACAATTTACTGCAGGTGTAGGGATCTTGCAATTTGCCTATCGTAATGCGAAAATCCAAGGTAAAGAATTATTTCCTTCTGTTATTGCCAATGCGCAGGAACAGAAGCCCAAACGAAATCAAAAGCAACCAAAATCAAATGAGAACAAAGAAAAAAAGAAAAAAGACTCTGGATTTGCTAATTTGTTTAAATATTTCTTTGATTAACTAAGTCTTCCTATGAAATTTCATTTCAAATAGATAAGGTATGTTACTTTTGACCATCTACTTATAAATTAGCTTCTAGAATTCTTGTAATTTTGCATATTAGGAGGAACGATATATGTTAGAGTTTGATACAAATATGGAGGAATTGGCAACAATTAAAGTTATCGGTGTTGGTGGTGGTGGTAATAACGCTGTAAATAGAATGATCGAACACGGTGTTGAAGGTGTTGAATTCATTGCTGTTAATACAGATGCACAAGCATTGAATTTATCAAAAGCTGAAGTTAAAATACAAATTGGCGGCAAACTTACACGCGGGTTAGGTGCAGGTGCTAATCCGGAAGTAGGTAAGAAAGCAGCTGAGGAAAGTAAAGATCAGCTCCAGGAAGTATTGCAAGGGGCAGACATGATTTTTGTTACAGCAGGAATGGGTGGGGGAACAGGTACTGGTGCAGCTCCTGTTATTGCTCAAATCGCTAAAGATTTAGGGGCTCTTACAGTCGGCGTTGTTACAAGACCATTCACTTTTGAGGGAAGAAGACGTTCTACACAAGCTATTTCTGGTATTGAAGCATTAAAAAATAGTGTGGATACATTAATTGTTATACCTAATGATCGCCTGCTTGAAATTGTCGATAAAAATACCCCGATGCTGGAAGCATTCCGTGAAGCAGATAATGTCCTGCGACAAGGTGTACAAGGTATATCTGACTTAATTGCAAAACCAGGTTTGATTAATGTGGACTTTGCAGACGTAAAAACAATCATGTTTGACAAGGGGTCCGCATTAATGGGAATTGGTGTCGCAACAGGCGAAACTCGCGCTACTGAAGCTGCGAAAAAGGCAATTTCTTCTCCTTTACTGGAAACTTCTATTGATGGAGCTCATGGTATTTTAATGAATATTACAGGTGGAACAAACCTTAGCTTGTATGAAGTTCAAGAGGCAGCTGATTTGGTAACATCTGCAGCAGATAGCGAAGTAAATGTTATATTTGGTTCTGTTATAAATGAGAACCTGAATGATGAAATAATTGTAACGGTAATTGCTACGGGATTTGATGAATCTATTAAAAAAACAGAAAATCAACCGAAACAACGTCCATTAATTAATCATAATCAGCATGCAGCAACAAGAACAACGGATGATGTTCAAAGAGAACCAGTACAACCACAACAACAGCGTCCGAAGCAAGAGGAAGATGAGCTAGATATTCCTACTTTCCTAAGAAATCGTAATCGTAATCGTAATCGGCGGTAATGAGGAGTCAACAGTCAACTACCCTTAAGGGATAGTGATTTTACGCCCGATTCTATAAAAATAGTAAGCAAACGAGTAGCCTTAATACCTCGTTTGCTTTTTTTATTTGAAACCTACTGCACATACTTCTTTATTTTTCTCACGACAAACTCCCCGATAACTAGTTAAAATTAGCCCCATTATACATACAAGAAGTGACAGACTTTGCTCATGCCCTTCGATATACTTTTAGGAAACCTATTAATTATTAAACGTAATACTTTGATATGACGGTTATTGGAGAGGAAGAGTAAGTTGACTATTTATCTTGATGCTGTCTGGACATTAAATTTTTTTCTGGATATGATGCTGTTAATGCTTACACAAGCTTTGGCAAGAGACAGTACAAGAAAAATCAGAATCGTTTTTGGTGCATTTATAGCATCGCTGTTAGTTCCGATTTCTATCTATTTCCCTGATTCCTTAATTACTAGTACAGTCGGAAAATTCATTTACTCGATCATTATAATTATTTGTGCTTTTGGTTTTATGAATATATACCGAATAATGAAATTGCTGTTAATGTTTTATTTCACAACATTTGCTATAGGGGGTGGACTAATAGCAATACATTTTCTATTTCAAAATCCAATTGGTCTAACTGCAAATGGTTTACTCACATTTAACAGTGGTTATGGCGACCCGGTCAGTTGGATTTTTCTATGTATCGGTTTTCCTCTAGTTTGGATTTTTACGAAGACCCGTATGGACAAGCATGCGGCTGAGAAGATTCGCTATGATCAACAATATCCAGTTACTATCAAGTTAAAAAATAAGAGTTATTCAACTACTGGATATATCGATAGTGGTAATCAATTGGTAGATCCTTTAACAAAAAAACCTGTCATTATTTGTGATGAGTCATTTTTAAAACAATGGTTTTCTGAAAGTGAGTGGAAGTTATTAAAGGATGCAAACGATCAGCTTAATTTTGAAAAGATCCCAAGAGGCTGGGAGAAGCACATTCATATTATACCGTATCAGGGGGTACAGGGAAGTGGAATGTTTTTAATTGGAATTAAGCCAGAAAAATTAGTTGTGCACTACGATGGGCAAAAAATAATGACAAATAAAATACTGATCGGTATCCAGTTTGCTGACTTAACAAAGGATCAAAGCTATCATTGTTTGCTGCAACCACAAATATTAAAATTAGCAGTTGTTAACTCTGCATAAAGGAGAGAGACATGTTGGTAAAATCATGGAAATTGCGCTTTCAATTAAACTGGTATAAATTTTTAATGAAAATAGGAGTTAAATCCGATGAAATATACTATATTGGCGGGAGTGAAGCACTACCACCGCCATTGTCTAAACAAGAAGAACAGGAATTATTAATCTTATTACCAAAAGGTGATAAAGCTGCTCGTGCTGTCCTAATTGAACGCAATTTACGTTTAGTTGTATATATTGCACGTAAATTTGAAAATACTGGTATAAATATTGAGGATTTAATAAGTATTGGTACAATTGGTCTTATAAAAGCAGTAAATACTTTTAATCCGGAAAAGAAGATAAAGCTAGCTACATATGCATCAAGATGTATTGAAAATGAAATTTTAATGTATTTACGCAGAAATAATAAATTAAAATCGGAAATTTCTTTTGATGAACCTTTAAATATTGATTGGGATGGAAATGAATTACTTTTATCAGATGTACTAGGTACTGAAGAAGATATTATAACAAAAAATCTAGAATCAAATGTCGATAAAAGTTTATTGAAAAGTGCACTTTCGCAATTGAGTGATCGCGAAAAACAAATTATGGAACTACGCTTTGGATTGATAGGGGAAGAGGAAAAAACGCAAAAGGATGTTGCTGATATGTTAGGTATTTCACAATCTTATATTTCACGATTAGAGAAAAAGATAATTAGACGGTTAAAAAAAGAATTTAATAAAATGGTTTAGCCTTGATAGAAGAAGAATCAATGTGATTTAGTGAATTTTTAGGCAGGATAAGCTTGCATAAAAATCCTCTCATGCGGAGATACTGTCCATGAACAGCATCGCCAACTGGGAGGGTTGAACAAAATGACTAGACATAAAGTTGTAATATGTGGTGTTGATACATCGAAGCTACCTGTTTTAAAGAATGAGGAAATGAAAAAGCTTTTTATAAAAATGCAGCAGAAGGATGATTTATTTGCACGAGAAGAGCTTGTAAATGGAAATTTGCGGCTTGTTTTAAGCGTTATTCAACGTTTTAATAATCGTGGTGAATATGTAGATGATCTATTCCAAGTAGGTTGCATCGGTTTAATGAAATCAATTGACAATTTTGATTTAGCACATAATGTTAGATTTTCCACCTATGCTGTTCCAATGATTATCGGTGAAATTAGACGATACTTAAGGGATAATAATCCAATCAGAGTATCGAGATCTTTGCGAGATATTGCATATAAAGCATTGCAAGTAAGGGAAAAACTCATTAATAAATCTTCTAAAGAACCAACAGCAATGGAGATTTCTGAAGAGATGGGAATTCCCCATTCTGACATTGTATTTGCACTTGATGCCATTCAGGATCCAGTATCATTATTTGAACCAATTTATAATGATGGTGGAGATCCAATTTATGTGATGGATCAAATAAGTGATGATAAAGATAAGGATTCAACTTGGCTGGATAAACTTTCATTGAAGGAAGGAATGTATAAACTTAACGAAAGAGAAAAGATGATATTAAATAAACGATTTTTCCAGGGGAAGACACAAATGGAAGTAGCTGATGAAATCGGTATTTCTCAAGCACAAGTATCCCGATTAGAAAAAGCCGCCATAAGCCAAATGAATAAGCAAATGTTTGAATAAAGAGAAAAGTAAAGCGGGCTTGCCCAGCGACGAAGGTCATAAGCAAGGGACCGGAGAGTGCCTGGTTTTGGTACTCGTAGAGTCAATTGCATATGACAGTAGTCGCTAGCCCACGCAATACTAGACAGAGAAAAGTAAAGCGGGCTTGCCCAGTACCTAAGAGGTTAACAAGATAAAATTAATTTATATAAACAAAAGGAAAAGGTTTCTATAAATCATTTCCTTTTGTTTTTTTGATTTCTATGAAAATATCTTAGGGGCATGCATATATTTAAAGTAAGGTGGGGTGAATAAAATGATCAAACTTTCAGAATTACAAGTGAAAGAAGTGATAATTATTGATGACGGCAGGCGTTTAGGACATATTTCTGATTTAGAGATCGATACAGACAGTGGCAAGATTATTGCAATTGTAATTATTTTAAAAGAAAAAACTGGTGGATTTTTCGGTAAACCGGATGAGCTGATTATCCACTGGGATCAAATTGTAAGAATCGGATCTGATGTAATTCTTGTAAATGAGGTTAAAAATCCAACATTATACTCAAAAGCATTCTCTAATGGCACTAATTTATAATAAAAACATAATATGATAAAATGGTACAAATATCCTTTTTGGAGGTATCTTTAATGAGTGAACCATTTACACAAAGTAACGAGGTCATTTTACATATAGAAAAATGGCAGAAAATGAATCCTAAATTGAAAGCTGGATTTACAACTAGAAATGGGGGTGTGAGTACTCCCCCATTTAATACATTCAACACAGGATTACATGTACAGGATGATCAACGGGATGTAATTACGAACAGGGAAATACTGGCAAGAGAATTAAATATTCCGTTGAGTAATTGGGTATCTGGGGAACAGGTGCATGATACAACTGTAAAGCACATCAATCTTGATGATAGAGGAAAAGGAGCTATTACGTATAAAAGTTCAATAAAAGGAACAGATGGTTTAATTACGAATGATAAAGGAATCCTATGTACAGCTTTTTTTGCTGACTGCGTTCCATTATATTTTTTTGATCCTAAAACCGAATATATTGGTATTGCACATGCTGGATGGAAGGGTACTATTTTCAGAATAACTGAAAAAGTGGTTCGAGAGCTACAAGCATTAGGGGTAAATAAAACTAATTTAAATGTGGTTATTGGACCTAGTATTTCACAACCTTTCTATGAAGTTGGTGAAAATATAATTAAATATATTGATTCTAAAGATAGAGCAAAGACAGTTATTCCTAAAGAGAATAATCGCTATTTATTAGATTTAAAGCAATTAAATGTAGAAATCCTTTTACAATGTGGTGTATTACGTCATAATATAGATATAACAAATTATTGCACATTCAATGATAAAGATTTATTTTTTTCACATCGAAGAGACAATGGGAAAACGGGTAGGATGTTAGGATTCCTGGGCTTTTCAACATGATTATACTAGGGAGGAGTAATGGTTATAATGGATGTAGCAGCAAATCTTGAACAAATTCGAAAAACTATTGGACAGGCTTGTGAAAAAAGCCAGCGAAATCCAGATGAAATTACAGTGGTTGGTGTAACGAAATATGTTACAATAGAACGAACAGAAGAAACAATTAATGCAGGGATTAAGAACCTTGGCGAAAATCGTTTGGAAGGATTCCTTGAAAAGTTTAATCACTTTGAAGATAAGGTGAAATGGCATTTCATTGGAACATTACAAACACGAAAAGTTAAAGACGTTATCAATAAAGTTGATGCGCTTCATTCATTGGATCGTATATCACTTGCGAAAGAAATTGATAAACGTGCTGCTTCGGAAGTTGACTGTTTTGTACAGGTCAATGTGAGTGGTGAAGAATCGAAGCATGGGCTCGAGTATAATCAAGTGTTTGATTTTATAGAAGAAGTAGCGAAATATGAAAAAGTACATATCGTCGGTTTAATGACAATGGCACCACATATTGAAGATGATGAACGTTTACGAGAGGTTTTTAGAAAATTGGCTGATTTGAGAGATTCCATCACGAAGAAAAAACTACCTCATGCTCCTTGTGAATACTTATCCATGGGGATGAGCAATGATTATGAAATAGCAATTGAAGAAGGAGCAACTCACATTCGATTAGGCTCACGTTTAGTTGGATCATAATATTATCGAGGAGTGAAAAAATGAGTATTAAAAATAAAATCAAAAATTATTTTACGATGGATGACGAGTATGAATATGAATATGTTGAAGAGGAAACAGTACCAGGTAACAAAATAAACGCGGAACAAAAAAATAAAAATGTTGTTAATTTAACAACGATGCAGCAGCCGACATCTAAAGTTGTTCTTTGTGAACCAAGAACATATAATGAAGCACAGGAAATAGCAGATAATATAGTAAATAGAAGAGCTGTCGTTATTAATTTGCAACGGGTAGATAATCATCAAGCAAAGAGAATTGTTGATTTCCTTAGCGGTACTGTTTATGCTGTTAATGGCGATATTCAGAAATTGGGTGCTGAAACATTTCTATGTGCACCTGATAATGTTGATGTTTCTGGAACAATATCCGAGGCATTTGTCGAGGAAGATGAATTTCAAAAAGGATGGTAGTTAATAATGGATCTTTTACATGTAGTACTATACAATGCCTTACTAATATATAGCTATGCAATAATTGTATATATTTTTATGTCATGGTTTCCTGGGGCCCGTGAATCTTCATTTGGTCTCTTTTTAGCTAAAATTTGTGAGCCTTATTTAGAACAATTTCGAAAGTTTATTCCACCACTTGGAATGATTGATTTATCGCCGATTGTTGCAATTTTCGTTTTGATTTTAGCGAGATCCGGTCTCAATGAATTGTTTAAAATGCTCCCATTTTAAAGGAATGACATGATGGATATTTACCAACATTTTAGAAAAGAAGAACAACCATTTATCGATCAAGTTCTAGCTTGGAAAGAGCAGGTGGAACGTACCTATCAGTATAAGCTAACTGACTTTCTTGATCCAAGAGAACAGCAAATTATAGCAATGCTGATTGGACAGGAGAACGATGAATTGAATCTGTATACTAATGGTGGCGGCAATCATGCTGAAAGATGTCGCATGGTTATTGCTCCTTTCTATGAAGAAGTAACGGAGGAAACTCATCAGATGACATTGATGCAGGCAACTTATCAGGATAAGTTTATCACCTTGGAACATCGAGATGTGATGGGTGCGTTTTTATCTATCGGTATTAAGCGTAAGAAACTAGGAGATATATTCGTACGTGATGGATTAGTCCAAATAATAATGGCCGATGAAATAGCTTCATACGTTAAAGCAAATTTAACTTCAATAAATAAAGCTACTATTAAACTGGAGGAAAAACCCCTTTCAACGAAAAAAGAGAATACAGCAAACTGGTTGGAAGTGGATAAAACTGTCTCTTCACTTAGGTTAGACGTAGTGTTAAAAGAAATTTATCATATTTCCAGAAAAGAATCGGCTGAATATATCAGTAAATTACTTGTAAAAGTGAATTATAAGGTAATAGAAGATGGCAAATTTTTAGTTCAGGAGAAAGATTTATTATCGGTCAAAGGAAAAGGCAGAAGTAAGCTCGTTAAAATAAATGGCCGCACGAAAAAAGATAAATGGAAGATAACTGCTGCGATTTTAAAATAAATTATTCAGGTATCTTGCAGGAATTAATAGGTTTTTGTCGAATATAAACATCTAATGTAACTTTGTATTTCTAAACGATAAGCAATCTTATACTATCCCCTAAGGAGGTGGCCGATGTGCCATTAACACCATTAGATATTCATAATAAAGAGTTTACCCGAAGTTTTCGCGGTTATGATGAAGATGAAGTAAATGAATTTTTAGATCAGGTTATTAAAGATTATGAAATAGTAATAAGAGAAAAGAAGGAATTAAAAGAAAAGGTAAATCAACTGGATGAAAAACTGGGTCACTTTACCAACATTGAAGAAACTTTAAATAAATCAATCCTTATTGCTCAGGAAACTGCGGAAGAATTAAAAGGTAATGCAACAAAGGAATCCAAATTAATTATAAAAGAAGCAGAGAAAAATGCTGATCGAATCATAAATGAAGCATTAAGTAAATCACGCCGAATTTCCATGGATGTAGAAGAATTAAAAAAACAGGCAAAAGTATTTCGCACTCGTTTGAAGATGCTTGTAGAAGCACAGCTGGATATGATTGGTACAGATGATTGGGAAGATTTATTCAATGAAGAGCTGGGCGAGGAAAGTGAACTTATTGAGAATAAATCATAGATCTTGACGTAATCTGTAATTTTACATATAATTCATACATATACAGTTAAATACATGTTGTAAATACGTTGACAGAGACAGTATAAGAGCAATGAGCTGGTTAGCGAGTCAGGGATGGTGAAAGCCTGATACAGAACTGTTTTTAGAAAATCACTCTGGAGTATCCATTATGAATTTCAGTAGTAATGGACGTTTCATTCACGTTACGAATTTCGAGTGAATTTAAAATGATTTTTTTAAATTTATAAGGGTGGTACCGCGAGTCTTCTCGTCCCTTTTGGGATGCAGAAGACTTTTTCTATTTAAAAAGGAGGAAGCTTAAAATGGATTATAAGGATACATTATTAATGCCAAAAACAGAATTTCCGATGCGGGGAAATTTGCCTAATAAGGAGCCAAAAAGACAAGAGCATTGGGAAGAAATAAAGTTATATGAAAAGGTTCAGAATAGAACAAAAGGAAGACCGTTGTTTATTTTGCATGATGGCCCTCCATTTGCGAATGGAGATTTGCACATTGGGCATGCGCTTAATAAAATCCTCAAAGACTTTATTACTCGCTATAAATCTATGACAGGTTATCATGCACCATATATTCCGGGATGGGATACACATGGACTACCGATCGAAACAGCATTGACAAAAAATAAAAAAGTAAAGCGCAAGGAAATGAGCATTGCTGAATTTAGAAAACTGTGTGCTGAATATGCTTTAGATCAAGTCGATAGTCAGCGTACACAATTCAAACAGTTGGGTGTACGTGGGGATTGGGATAATCCATATATAACTTTAACGAAGGATTATGAAGCTGCGCAAATTCGGGTGTTTGGGGAGATGGCTAAAAAAGGGTATATTTATAAAGGCTTAAAGCCTGTTTACTGGTCACCCTCATCTGAATCTGCTTTAGCAGAAGCTGAGATTGAATATCAAGACAAACGTTCCCCTTCCATTTATGTATCATTTAAAGTTACTGACGGAAAAGGATTGCTTGAGGGTGGAGAAAAATTTATTATTTGGACAACAACTCCATGGACAATTCCGGCTAACTTGGCAATTAGTTTGCATCCAGATTTAAAATATGTTGTCGTTGAAGTCAATGATGAAAGATATATAATAGCAAATGCATTACTTGAGTTTATTACAGAAGAATTAGCATGGGAGAACCCACAAGTTGTAAAAACCTTTAAAGGTCAAGAAGCAGAAAAAATTATTACGAAACATCCGTTTTATGATCGTGATTCATTAATAATCCTTGGAGAACATGTAACTACAGATGCAGGGACAGGATGTGTTCATACAGCTCCTGGTCATGGGGAAGATGATTTTATTGTTGCTAGGTCTTATGGTATTGACGCATTTTCCCCGGTAGATGATAAAGGTTATTTCACGAATGAAGCTCCTGGATTTGAAGGCTTATTTTATGATGAAGCAAACAAAGCAATCACTGCGAAATTGGAAGAAGTCGGAGCATTGTTAAAACTTACATTTATAACACACTCTTATCCTCATGATTGGCGTACGAAAAAGCCAACGATATTCCGAGCGACATCCCAATGGTTTGCATCCATTAAGGATTTCCGCCAAGATATTTTAAATGAAATCAAGCGTATTAATTGGCATCCATCATGGGGGGAAACCCGACTTTATAATATGGTTCGTGATCGTGAAGATTGGTGTATTTCACGTCAACGTGCATGGGGTGTACCGATTCCTGTTTTTTATGGTGAAGATAATACACCTATCATTACCGACGAGACAATTGAACATGTATCTAAATTATTCAGTGAGCATGGTTCAAACATTTGGTTTGAATTGGAAGCTAAAGATCTCTTACCTGAAGGCTTTATTAGTGAACATAGTCCAAATGGAAAATTCACAAAAGAAACGGATATTATGGATGTTTGGTTTGATTCAGGTTCATCACATGAAGCAGTATTACTCGGAAGAGAGGATCATAAGCGCCCGGCAGATCTCTATCTGGAAGGTAGTGACCAATATCGAGGTTGGTTTAATTCATCTTTATCTACCGCTGTTGCTGTAACAGGTAAAGCACCATATAAAAATATTATCAGTCATGGCTTTGTATTAGATGGTAATGGTCGTAAAATGAGTAAATCTCTGGGGAATGTTATGGTTCCTGCTAAGGTGCAAAAGCAATTGGGTGCAGACATTTTACGATTATGGGTATCGTCTGTTGACTATCAGGCAGATGTACGTATTTCCAATGATATTTTAAAACAGACATCCGAAGCGTACCGTAAAATCCGTAATACATTCCGCTTTATGCTTGCAAACCTTGCTGATTTTGATCCGAAAACAGACCGAGTTCCTGAGGCAGAATTAGAAGAAGTGGATCGTTATATGCTTCATCGGCTGCAGCAATTAGTAAGCGATGTACGTGAAAATTATGAGAAATTCGAGTATTCACCGATTTTTCATCAGATCCATAATTTCTGTGCGGTTGATTTAAGCTCGTTTTATCTGGATTTTGCAAAAGATATATTATATATTGAGGCTAAAGATCATAAACGCCGCCGCAGTATTCAAACAGGTTATTATGAAACAATAACAACCCTGGTTAAATTACTGACACCAATTATTCCACATACAATGGATGAAGTATGGGAGTATATCCCAGGAGTGGAAGAAGAAAGTGTACAGTTGACAGATATACCTGAGCCAAGAAAAATAGTGGATTTAGATGTAGTAAAATGGGATCACTTTATGACTATTCGTAATGATGTATATAAAGCATTGGAAGAAGCAAGAAATGAAAAAGTAATTGGAAAATCATTGGAAGCTAAAATAGTAGTCGTTCCAAAAGATATGCAAACAAAAGAAGTATTAACTTCAATGGAACATCTGCATCAATATTTAATTGTATCTGAAGCTGTAGTTAGTGACAGCAATGCAGATTCCAAAGAATATAAGTATGTCGATGTGGCAGTGGAAAAGCATCCTGGTGAAAAATGTGAACGGTGCTGGATGGCATCCAATACGGTCGGAGAAGATAATGATCATCCTGAACTGTGTACACGATGTGCAGATGTTGTAAAAGAACATTACGGAGCATAAATTTTAATAAATTACTCCTCATACTTTGTAAAATTAAAGACAGGTGATGGTATATGAAGTCCTTAAAATCAACGATTTGTCTTTAATGTTGCACATTATATTACTAAAGGTACATCACTATTTTTGAGTGGTGTACTTTTTTTCTGCTTAGGAAATTATAAAATTTAAATGCTGTGGATAACTTAGGGATCTTAAAATATAAAGCTCCTAAATCAGAAAAACCCGGACATACTTTTATGCAGATGATACACTACATGGCTCTTTCTCAAAGACGGTGATATTCATCCGTAAGTTCCCCTGCTTTTAGAACAGTATAGACGTTGATCAGTTCAATACTAGCTCGGCTGCCTCCCCTGCGTAAAGACCGTTTATGTTTCCTTTTTATCATTCTATTTGAGAAAGAGCCCACTACATTGGGATAATATAAAAAGAAATGAGTGTATCTTTATGAAAAAAATGACTAATTTTACTGATCAGGATCGAATCAGATATAAAACTATTTTCAATGAATTGGCTGGCCACATTGACGAAAAAACTAGGAGACTAATAGCTGCGGCTATGGTTAAAACACTAGGATTCGGAGGCCAAAAGGTTATCTATGAACTTACAGGTGTCTCGCCAGATACGCTAAAACTTGGGGTCGAGCAGTTGAATGGCATTGCTTCCTTGGATGATGAACGAATCCGCCGACACGGTGGTGGTCGAAAACCAATCACGGAAATCTATCCCGAAATAGAGAAAGAATTGTTGAAGTTATTTGCGGACAGTACGCAAGGCGACCCAGAGTCACCGTTATTGTGGACCACCAAAAGTTTGGATCACCTTGCAGGAGCGTTGACAGATATGGGCTATCCAGTCAGTGGAATGACCGTATCACAGCTGCTTGCCAAAAATAACTATAGCCTGCAATCAAACAATAAACGATTGGGAGCAGGGGCCGATCACCCGGATCGCGACGTGCAATTTCAACATATCAATCAAACAGTCACGGAATTTCAAGAAGAGGGAAATCCTATCATCTCTGTGGATACAAAAAAGAAAGAGTTGATAGGCAATTATAAAAACAACGGGAAAGAGTATCAAAAGAAAGGACAACCAATTGATGTAAACGACCATGATTTTCCCGATAAAGAAAAGGGCAAGGCGATCCCATATGGTGTCTATGATATACGGCAAAATGAGGGATGGGTCAATGTAGGCACAGACCATGATACAGCAGAATTTGCTGTTGAAAGCATTAGACAACGGTGGTATCGAATGGGGTCGCTAACGTATCCAGAAGCAACTAAACTTTTGATTACTGCAGATGGTGGTGGAAGCAATAGTTCCCGTTCCAGAAGGTGGAAAGTCGAAATACAGCAATTAAGCGATGAAATTGGTATGCCTATTTTAGTATGTCATTTCCCTCCTGGAACAAGTAAGTGGAATAAAATTGAACACCGGATGTTTTCGGAAATCAGTATGAATTGGAGAGGTCGACCACTAACATCACATGAGGTAGTAGTGAATTTAATTGGATCAACCACTACTAAAACAGGTCTGCAAATCCAAAGTGCATTAGATGAAAAACACTATGAACTAGGCAGGAAAGTGAGTGATGAGGAAATGAAACGTATCAATATTAAGTACAACACTACTCATACACCAAAGTGGAATTACACAATTCATCCAAATGTCAAGCCTTAAATTTTAAAATGGTATGTTATTATTTTATGAGTCCTAATGAAAAGTTATATGAATATTACAAGGAACATAGTCTAACGTATAAGCAGAAAGTTAATAGCGAAAATGTGAAATCAAACTTCAATACTGATATAGATGAAAGAGACTTTCGGAAGATTAAACCCAATCGCAACTTGGAAAATGCACATAGGAAATATATGAAGTTATCAAAAAAGGAACTCGTACACCGCTTGATTAATGCGGAGAAGTATATCGCAGAAAATAATTCAAAATGGGTAGCAAAACATTTTGAAATGTTTAAGTAGGTAATGATTTACTTGTATTACCTCTTATTCAACTTTACAGGATTTTAGAAGAATAAACATTAGTTTTTCTCCAACAATCCTGCCCGTTTGCTAAAAAGCAACAAACTATTGGCAATAATGATGGACAGCCACAACTAGGTATATTTTGGATTATCACACACCTTAGATCTATAGTTGTTTTTTTGAATCAGGAAATGGTAAAAACTTTCCCCTATGGTTTTTAACTTTTAAATTTCTTGCAAGAACTCCATTTTAACATAGCGATTTTGTATAGTAGTAACGAAAAAGTCACTGCGTTAAAACGGACCTCTAATATTAATGAATTAATATCCAGAATATAGCATTGTAATCAAAAATTTATTATGATATACTATTGTTAATTGTCTGAAAACGTTCTATTCCTGGGCACTATCTAATTTTAATTTATCACCTGCATTCCCGAATAAATTATACTAAGGATTTTGCGTAAACCCTTTGATACCAGAGATTTGATCTAATTTATCAAAAGTATTTAACCCATACCTTGGTATAATTATACCAAGGTATGGGAGTTATGCGCATGCCTTTTGTTTATTTAATAAACAAGAGGAATGGTGTGGCTTACTTTTATGAATTCACCAGTAACAGCCGTGGTGCAAGCACTACATTGTTGAAATGATCAAAATTCAAATGAACCTTTATAAGTGCCTAAGGATTAATATTCCAACCTAGGTATAACTTGGCGGGAATTCAGGTTATCAGTTACTTAAAAAAGGGGGAAAGTTATGTGAAAACGATAGATAACAGAATTGTTAAATTACTGGTAGTTGTCTCATTTGTCTTCGGTTCATTTTTTTTAATGCCTAATTTCGTAAACACAGCACATGCTCATGAGCACGAACATGAGGGTGAAATTAATCCAACTGAAGTTGGACCATGTGCTTTGTATGGAGTTCATAGAATGTACGCAAAATCGACAGCTACAGTAAAGTATAAAGAAACTGGTAAAAATGCAATAACACTTGGCACTATGTATAAATGTAACTGTGGTTCCACTATTGTAGTAACGGGTAGACCACCAGGTAGTCCATTAGGTAAATACGCAACTGACCCCACACCAGTTATTGGGATAGGTGGACATGTTTCATATGTAACTCCAACAAGTAATGTTAAAAGCACATCAAACTACTCTCTACCTGGTTATAGATTTTATTAATTTGGTAGTAATTTTTAATTAAATAAACAAGTACGATTAGGAACAAAATCCAGCTATGTTTTCCAGGGAAAGGATGTTTTTATGCGAAAATTGTTTGTTTTACTGTGTTGTTCCGTCTCTGTTTTATTCTTGATTAGTGCTTGCGAAAACAAAGAAGACACATCTGTAGAGATCGGAGAAAAGTTTCTAAAAGAATTCTATAATGTTGAAGATTCAAATGTTGATTTGGACGAAATGAACGAGGAACAACTCATTGATCATCAGAATAAATTTTCAACTTATTTTACAGAAAAGGAATTTAAGGACCTAGCAGACAAAAGGTTTTTTTTAATACCACAAGAGGTAGCGAGCAAAAATGATAATACTATTTCTTTAGAAAACATTAAACTTGAAAAAAGTGAACAAGACCAATCAGAAAGTGAATCGCAAGATTATAATCATTCATTTACTTTGGTATTTACTGATTCAGAAGGAAATGAGGTAGATAAAGTAAACATAGAAGGTCAAATGAATATTGTAGAGACTGAGGATGGATTTAAAATTGACCGTTATTACGATGGTGAAACCCTAAAGGATATACTCTATCGTTAAAATGCCATCTTAAATTTAATTGTTGGGATAACAGGTGCTATTGTAGAAGAAACTTATAAATTTTGTTGTTGAGTAATCTTTGATGTTGTTGTTGTAAATGAGGTCATATGTTGTACAAAAAGGATAGATGTTAGCAGGTATAACTCCTGTTCATCTATCCTTTTCTTTTTGCCCTATATAATGTGTGACATTAAAATAAATCGTTTAATTATAGGGTTTCGTAATTATTATTTTGACTTTTAATAAAATCAAATTGAGGAGTATTTTTTATTATAACGAAAATATAGAATATCCGTGTAAGTTCACCAGAGGCATATATAATAAATGCATGTCAATTAACTAGATTATCTAATGTATAAATTGAAAATCTTTTCATTTACGTTTATGATTAATAAGAATTAGATATGAAATCGGGGGAAAAATGATGTATTTGTACTACATAGTTGCACTGGTAATTATTGCAATTGATCAGCTGACAAAATGGACCGTTGTAAAAAACATGGAGCTTAAAGAACAAATTCCGATGATTGAAAATTTCTTTTATTTGACTTCACACAGAAATACTGGTGCGGCATGGGGTATTTTAGAAGGACAGATGGTTTTCTTCTATATCATTACAGTAATTGTAGTTATCGGGATTATTTATTACATGCAAAAATATGCCAAGAATAGTAGGCTATTGGCAATATCCTTAAGCTTTATTTTAGGTGGAGCTATTGGTAACTTTATTGATCGCCTCTTCCGTAAAGAAGTTGTTGATTTTTTTGATTTTATCATTTTTAATTACGATTTTCCTATATTTAATATAGCAGATTCTGCATTGGTGGTTGGAGTATTTTTAATTATTATTGCAACGATTATCGATGAAGCAAAGAAAGGAAAAGCTAAAAAATGACTTCATTTTATCATATTGTAACAGAAGAACAGGAAAAAACACGGCTGGATAAATTATTAGTTGAACTGAATCCGGTACAAACCCGTTCCCAGATTCAGTCATGGATTATGCAGCAGCTTGTTAATGTGAATGAAGCACAAGTGAAAGCAAATTATAAATGTCGAATGGGAGATCAAATAAAATGGTCAATTCCAGAAAATATACCATTAAATATTAAACCAGAAAATATACCATTATCTATTCTTTACGAAGATAGTGATTTACTAATTGTAAATAAGCTAAAGGGAATGGTTGTTCATCCGTCAGCAGGCCACAGACAGGGCACACTTGTTAATGCACTGCTTTACCATTGTAAAGAACTTTCGGGAGTAAATGGAGCAGAACGTCCAGGGATTGTGCATCGAATTGATAAGGATACGAGTGGGTTATTACTGGTTGCCAAGAAGGATCAGGTACATGTTCAATTGGCTGAGCAATTATCAGCAAAGGAAATCAAGCGTAAATACGTAGCTTTGGTCCATGGTGAGATAACCCATGAAACGGGTATGATTGATGCGCCCATTGGACGCGACCCAAATAATCGACAAAAAATGGGGATTGTTGATGAAGGAAAACCTGCTGTAACCCATTTCAAAGTGTTGAAAAGCTATCCTGATTACACGTATGTGGAATGTCAGTTAGAGACAGGTAGAACGCACCAAATCAGAGTTCACATGAAATATATTGGACATCCACTTATCGGCGATCAAAAATATGGTCCACGCAAAACGATGGATATAAAAGGGCAGGCCTTGCATGCAAAAATTCTTGGTTTTACACATCCAACAACTAATAAATGGATGGAATTTGAAGCAGAGGTTCCGGAATATTTTAATGAAGTACTTTCATACATTAATAAAATGTATTGACATTTCAAGTCAAATTTGAAATAATAAATTTGATAAATCAATGAACCTTTAATTTAGTCCTGTGAGGCTGAAAGGGGTCGGAATGTATGTATACGTATTGCGTGTATCCAAACCCTATTCACCTTATGGAGAATAGGGTTTTTAATTATGTAGGGGTGTAGTTATGAAGAAAAAAACTGAAATACTTGACCAACCCGCAATCAATCGAGCACTAACAAGAATTGCGCATGAAATTGTTGAAAAAAATAAAGGTGGAAAAGATCTCGTATTGGTTGGAATAAAAACTAGGGGTGTTCCAATAACCAAAAGATTACAGGATAAAATAAGGCAAATTGAAGAAATAGAAGTTCCAATTGGGGAATTAGATATTACATTATATCGTGATGATTTAGAAAAAGTCTCAACGCATGATGACCCTGAGTTAAAAGCGACCAATATTGCTGTCGATCCAACCGGTAAAAAAGTAATTTTGTTAGATGATGTGCTTTATACAGGGAGGACGGTAAGGGCAGCAATGGATGCAGTTATGGATATTGGTAGGCCATCACAAATTCAATTGGGAGTCCTGGTGGATCGAGGTCATCGGGAACTGCCGATTCGTGCCGATTATGTTGGGAAAAATATACCGACATCTGAAAAAGAAATAATTGTAGTTCAATTATCTGAAATTGATGAAGTGGATCGGGTATCCATATACGAAAAGTGAATAATTTAACCTTTAATTAAATCCAGAGAGATTTTCAAGGTTGCCATCGGATAGACGTGGGTAAAATACTACACGTATACCTCCTTGCAACCTTTTGCAAGGAGTTTTTTTATATTCTTAAAGCAGGATACCAATAAGAAGGCGGGGGTTTTATGCGACATTTTAATTCTGTAAATCAACTTTCTGTGGAAGAAGTATTTTCGATATTGAAAGCTGCTGAATCCTATCGAAATACAAATTATCAAATCAATCAGCAATTGTTTGCAGCAAATCTTTTTTTTGAACCGAGTACGAGAACAAAAACGAGTTTTGTTGTTGCTGAGAAAAAACTTGGACTTGAAGTATTGGACTTTCATGCGGAAACCTCCAGCACTAAAAAAGGTGAGTCCTTATACGATACCGCAAAAACGTTTGAGGCAATTGGAGCAGATTTGCTTATAGTTCGTCATCGATCAGATGTTTGGATGGAAGAACTAAATTCAACAATAACCATACCTATAATCAATGCAGGTGCAGGCAAAGAAGAGCATCCTACACAATGTTTACTGGATTTACTAACTATTTATCAGGAATATGGAAGTTTTCAAGGGTTGGATGTAGTGATTATTGGAGATGTAAAGCATAGTCGGGTTGCCCATTCCAATGCTTATGCACTAAAAAAATTAGGTGCAAATGTATTTATAAGTGCAGCACCTGGATTTGAAGATAATTCGTTGGATTTACCTCATATCTCTATTGATGAAGCAATTAAATTTTGTGATGTTGCTATGCTACTCCGGGTTCAGCATGAAAGGCATGTACAAGTAGAAGAAACAACGAAGTACTTAGAAAATTACGGTTTAACGAAAGTCCGTGAAAAACAAATGAAGCGACATGCTATAATTCTTCACCCTGCTCCTGTCAACAGAGGAGTAGAAATAGATTCAGCTTTAGTAGAATGTGATCGCTCACGAATTTTCAAACAAATGTCAAATGGTGTTTTTATACGAATGGCAATAATTACAAAAATATTAGCGGATTGGGGGATATGGAATGAAGATTATATTAAAGAATGCAAAACGTTTATTGCCAACTAATAAAATGGAAGATTGTGAGGTACTAATAAACGATAATAAAATAGAAAAAATTAGCACAAATATTTCTCAAGCAGCAGATAAGGTTTTTAATTGCGGAGGTAACCTGCTTTTGCCAGGATTCATAGATGTTCATATTCACTTGCGAGAACCTGGTGGAGAACATAAGGAAACGATTAAATCAGGCACAAATGCTGCAGCACGTGGAGGATTTACAACTGTATGTACAATGCCTAATACAAATCCTGTTCCAGATAATGATTCTGTTGTTAATCAGCTTTTAGAAAAAATAAATCAGGATGCAGTTGTTCGTGTCCTGCCATATGCTGCAATAACAAAGGGATTAAAGGGGAAACAACTGACAAACATCACTGAACTTGCAGACATGGAAGTATTTGCATTTACAGATGATGGTGTAGGTATTCAGACTGCTGATCAAATGTTGTGTGCGATGAAGGAAGCAGCAGCTTGCGGCAAACCAATAGTCGCTCATTGTGAAGATAACTCAATTGTTTATGGTGGTGTTGTTCATGAAGGAAAGGTAAGCAAAGCATTGGAGCTACCAGGTATCCCTTCATTAAGTGAATCGGTACAAATTGCTCGTGATGTGTTATTAGCTGAAGCAGCAGGATGTCATTATCATGTATGTCATGTAAGTACAAAGGAATCTGTTCGTGTTATTCATGACGCAAAGAAAGCAGGAATTCACGTTACAGCAGAAGTTACACCACATCACCTGCTTTTGAATGAAGAAGATATCACAGTCGATGATGCCAATTTAAAAATGAATCCGCCATTAAGATCAAAAGAGGATCAGGCTGCATTATTGGAAGGCTTGCTGGATGGTACGATTGATTTTATTGCAACAGACCATGCGCCACATGCTGATAACGAAAAAGCAGCAGGTTTTCTAAAAGCTCCTTTTGGAATCGTTGGATTGGAAACAGCGTTTACACTGCTTTATACGAATCTTGTGCTGAAAAATAAAATAAATCTTCATCAATTAGTTGAATGGATGACAATCAAGCCTGCCAAAGTATTTAATCTTCCATATGGTAGATTGGAGGAAAAGGCAATAGCTGATATTACATTGGTAAATTTAGATAAAAAATCAGTAATTGATAAAGAAGGGTTTCTTTCAAAAGGAAAAAATACACCTTTTCATAACTGGAAAATTACTGGATTACCTGTCTTAACAATCGTAGAAGGCAGAATAGTATACGAGGAGGATATCGATGGCTAAAAGACAATTGATCCTTGAGGATGGAACGGTTTTTATTGGTGAAGGATTTGGAAGTGAACAAATAGTAACAGGTGAAGTGGTTTTTAACACGGGAATGACAGGCTATCAGGAGGTAATTACAGATCCATCTTATTGTGGACAAATCGTTATAATGACATATCCGCTGGTAGGTAATTATGGGATAAATAGAGATGACTTTGAAACAGTAACACCATTTATTCAGGGGTTTATTGTAAAAGAGGCTGCTGATTTCCCTTCAAATTTTCGAAATGAGGAAAGCCTTGACAGTTATTTAAAAGCAAATAACATTCCGGGTATATCAGGGATTGATACAAGAAAACTAACTAAAATCATTCGAAAGTATGGAACAATGAAAGCGTTGATTGCAAATATAGATGAGTCCTTTGCTGAACTATTCGAGAAGTTTCAGCGTTTCACTTTGCAAACAGATCAAGTTAAATTAGTTTCAACTGTAAAGCCATATGTTGTACCAGGACGCGGGATGCGGATTGTTTTAGTTGATTTTGGAATGAAGCATGGTATCCTCAGGGAATTAACGAAGCGAAATTGTCATGTAACAGTTGTCCCACATAATTACAGTGAAGCGAATATTTTAAGGTTGAAGCCTGATGGAATTATGCTGACGAATGGTCCTGGAGATCCAAAATATGTACCGGAAGCAATCGAAATGATTAAAGCGGTTCTTGGTAAAATTCCTGTATTCGGGATTTGCCTGGGACATCAATTGCTGGCATTGGCATGCGGGGCAGATACAGAGAAAATGAAGTTCGGTCATAGGGGGGCGAATCATCCCGTAAAAGATATCAGAACAGCCAGAACATACATTACAACGCAAAATCACAGCTATGCAGTTAGAGAAGAATCACTGGCTAATACGGATCTGGAATTAACTCAAATCGCATTGAATGACAATTCGGTCGAAGGTATAAAACATAAAAAGCACCCTGCTTTCTCGGTACAATACCATCCGGAAAGTTCACCAGGACCTGAAGATACAAATCACCTGTTTGATGAATTTATTCAGATGATCAAAAATAATCAATTAGAACAAAAGGAGGAAGCTTATGCCTAAAAATATTGAAATCGAAAAAATACTCGTTATTGGTTCGGGTCCTATTGTTATCGGTCAGGCAGCGGAATTTGATTATTCAGGAACTCAAGCCTGTCAAGCGTTGAAAGAAGAAGGATATATCGTAATATTAGCTAACTCCAATCCTGCTACAATAATGACGGATCATACGGTTGCGGATAAGGTCTATATGGAACCGTTAACCGTTGAATTTTTGACTAAGATTATTCGAAAAGAGCAACCTGATGCACTACTTCCGACACTTGGGGGACAAACCGGATTAAACTTAGCGGTTGCACTTGAGGAAACAGGTATTTTAGCGGAATATAATGTGAATTTGCTTGGAACTTCTTTAGATGCAATACAAAAGGCTGAGGATCGAAAAAAATTTAGAGAACTGATGAATGAATTAAACGAGCCCGTTCCTGATAGTCGGATTGTTACAGCTGTAGAAGAAGCATGTGACTTTGCAGCAGAAATTGGTTTTCCATTAATTGTTCGTCCCGCATATACACTTGGTGGTACGGGTGGTGGAATGTGTAACAATATAGAAGACTTGAAAAACATTACGGCAAATGGCTTGTCATTATCGCCGGTGAACCAGTGTTTAATTGAAAAAAATATTGCTGGCTATAAAGAAATAGAATATGAGGTAATGCGTGATAAAAAGGATCAGGCGATTGTTGTATGCAATATGGAAAATGTTGATCCAGTAGGAATTCATACTGGTGATTCGATTGTTGTAGCACCATCTCAGACATTGAGTGATCGAGAATATCAAATGCTTCGAAATGTTTCTTTAAAAATAATTCGTGCACTTGAAATTGAGGGTGGCTGTAATGTTCAGCTTGCACTAGATCCTAATAGCTTTCATTATTATATTATCGAAGTTAATCCAAGAGTGAGCAGATCTTCAGCATTGGCATCTAAAGCAACGGGTTATCCAATAGCAAAAATGGCAGCTAAAATAGCAGTTGGTTTAACTTTGGATGAAATCATCAATCCAATAACGAAAACCACCTATGCATTGTTTGAACCTGCACTTGATTATGTTGTTACAAAAATCCCACGGTTTCCTTTTGATAAGTTCGTTACTGGTGATCGCAAACTGGGAACACAAATGAAAGCAACTGGTGAGATCATGGCTATCGGGCGAAGTTTTGAAGAGTCGCTATTAAAAGGGATTCGCTCACTTGATATTGGGACAGAAGATCTTTGGCTAAATAATTTAAAAGAAGCACCGAATGAAGAATTGGAATTACGCTTGAAGAAAGCAGATGATGAAAGAATTTTTGTACTGGCTGAAGTACTGCGAAGGGGAATGTCCACAGAGCAAATATTCAACCTTACAAAAATTGACCGCTTTTTCTTAGTTAAATTGGAAAAGCTTATTAAATTAGAAAATGAATTGATCAGTAATAAATTTTCAAAGGAATTACTGGTTAAAGCTAAAAAAGCTGGTTTTCCTGATACACAAATAGCACGATTATGGAATGTTTCTGTTGACGAAATATATGAGCAAAGACGAATAGAACAAGTCACACCTGTTTATAAAATGGTTGACACATGTGCTGCTGAATTCGAATCAGCAACGCCTTACTTTTATAGTACGTATGAAGACGAAAATGAATCAATAAAATCTGATCGTAAAAAAATTCTAGTGTTAGGTTCAGGACCAATTCGAATTGGTCAAGGGATTGAATTTGACTACGCAACAGTTCATTCGGTATTGGCAATTAAGGAAATGGGTTATGAGGCAATTATAATGAACAATAATCCAGAAACCGTTTCAACGGACTTCAGTATATCTGACAAGCTTTATTTTGAACCATTGACGTTGGAAGATGTTATGCACGTTGTAGAATTGGAGCAGCCTGAAGGGATAATCGTCCAATTTGGTGGACAAACAGCAATTAATTTAGCTGCAGGACTTGAAAGAAGAGGAGTAACCATTTTAGGGACAGATCTGGAAGCAATCGATCGTGCAGAGGATCGTGATAAATTTGAAATACTGCTAGAGGAACTAAACTTATTACGTCCCAAAGGAAAGGCTGTCCTTAAGCTAGATCAAGCAATCGAAGTGGCAAACGATATTGGCTATCCGGTATTGGTGCGACCATCCTACGTGATTGGTGGTAGTAGAATGGAAATTGTATATGATGATGAAGAATTACAGGCATACTTGGCAAAATCGAATAACATTAATCATGAACATCCGATTCTTATTGACAAGTATATTACAGGAATCGAAGTGGAAGTTGATGCGATCAGTGATGGAGAAACAACAATTGTACCAGGTATTATGGAACATATTGAGCGTTCCGGAGTACACTCAGGAGATTCGATTGCAGTTTATCCACCACAACGAATTAGTGATACTGTGAAGCAGAAATGTATGGATGCAGCAGAACGTATTGCAAATGCCTTGCATGTGAAAGGATTGATTAACATTCAGTTTATAATTCGTAAGGATAACGTTTATGTTCTGGAGGTAAATCCGCGTGCCAGCAGAACGATTCCATTTCTTAGTAAGATAACTGGTGTAACGATGGCGAATATTGCTACCAAAAGTATTCTAGGTACAAAGTTGGCTGATTTAGGCTATCGAACCGGAATCTTACCAGAAGATGATCAAGTATCCGTGAAAGTTCCCGTATTTTCATTTGAAAAATTGCGTAGTGTCGATACCATTCTTGGTCCTGAAATGAAATCAACAGGTGAAGCAATTGGCCATGACAAAACTTTGGAAAAGGCACTGTATAAAGGATTGATTGCCTCAGGTCTGTCAATCCCTCAAGAAGGTGCCGTCCTTTTAACGGTAGCTGATAAGGATAAAGAGGAAGTATTGGAAATCGCCGATCGTTTTCACCAGCTCGGCTTTCAGCTGTATGCAACAAAAGGAACCGCTGCATTTGTAGAAAAATCAGGAATACCAGTAACAGAGGTAGCTAAAATAGGATCTTCTGAGCCCAACGTACTGTCAGTTATTGAAAATGGACATGTGCAGTTTGTGATAAATACACTTAATTCTGGAAAGAAACCAAGATCAGATGGATTTAAAATCCGCAGGGAAACAGTCGAACATGGGATTGCTTGCTTAACCAATCTGGATACAGCAAATGCCATCTTAAATGTTATTGATTCAACTACTTTTAGTGCAAAACCAATGACAAACAAAGAGGTCGTTGTTTTATGATGAAAAAAGAAGAAATGCTGATTAAATCAGTGAAATCCATAGCCTTAGATACAATTGAGATGGTGCTTAAAAACAGGTATGTTAGCCAGGTAGTAATACCAGGGCAATTTCTTCATGTGAATGTCGAGGGGTACACATTAAGAAGACCGATATCCATTGCGGATGTAGATAAATTAGAGGAGACGGTAACGATTCTATTTAAAGTGATTGGTTCCGGTACAAAACAGTTATCACTCTATCAAACTGGTATGACATTTAATGTGCTTGGTCCAAACGGAAATGGATTCAAGATCGAAAATAAAGATGCACAAACGGTGTTATTAATAGGTGGCGGTATTGGTGTACCACCACTTTACTACCTTGGTAAAACATTGGCTGAAGAAGGAAGGAACGTTATATCTGTTCTTGGATTTCAACAAGCTGAAAGTGTATTTTATGAGCAAAAGTTTCAAGCACTTGGGGAGGTGTTTATTGTTACAAATGATGGTTCTTACGGGGATAAAGGATTTGTTACAAATGTTCTAGATAGAGTTGAAGAGTTCGACTGCTATTACTCCTGTGGGCCTTCTCCGATGCTTAAAGCAATAACAGAAAAACTTGAACATAAACAAGGCTATATTTCATTGGAAGAGCGGATGGGATGTGGGGTAGGTGCTTGTTTCGCCTGTGTAATCCCAACAGAGACGTCAGACGGATATAAAAAGATCTGCAAAGATGGTCCAGTCTTTTCAAGTCAGGAGGTAAGTATATGGTGAATTTAGCTGTGGATTTACCTGGATTAAAATTAAAAAATCCAGTCATGCCTGCTTCTGGATGTTTCGGCTTTGGTCGTGAGTATAGTGAATTTTATGATTTAAGTAAACTAGGTGCAGTTATTATGAAAGCTGCAACGGGGAGTGAGCGATTTGGCAATAACACTCCACGTGTAGCTGAAACAGCCTCTGGAATGTTGAATGCAATTGGTCTGCAAAATCCAGGTGTGGAAAAGATAATTGAAACAGAGGTTTCATTCCTCGCAAACTATGACAGTCCAATAATTGCTAATGTAGCTGGTAGCACGATAGAAGAATACGAGTTTGTAGCGGAAACATTTAAGCAAACAGAGAAGGTTTATGCACTTGAATTGAATATTTCCTGTCCCAATGTAAAAGAAGGAGGAATTCAGTTTGGGACAGATCCGAACATGGCAGCAAAAGTAACAGAAAAAGTTAAAAAAGCCAGTAATCTGCCTGTTTATGTAAAGCTTTCACCAAATGTTGCTGATATAGTCTCAATGGCCAAAGCCGTGGAAACTGCTGGAGCGGATGGATTATCCATGATTAACACCTTAACAGGAATGCAAATCCATTTGCCGACTAAGCGACCGTTGTTAGCGAATAAGACAGGTGGTTTATCAGGTCCTGCAATTAAGCCAGTTGCGATTCGAATGATTTATGAAGTCAAACAGCATGTCTCGATTCCGATTATTGGTATGGGGGGAATCAGTCATGCGGACGATGTATTGGAATTTCTATTAGCAGGTGCGAGTGCTGTAGCTGTTGGCACCGCAAACTTTCAAAATCCGCTAGTATGTCCGGAAATTATTGAGCAATTACCAGGTGTATTAAATAAATATGGATTTAATTCTGTAAAGGAAGCAATCGGAAAGGGGATAGCGGTATGAGCAAGTCTATCTATTTGGCATTGGATTTCCCAACCTGGAGTGAAGCAAAACTATTCCTTGATTCCAATGATCTCAATGGCATCCCAGTAAAAGTGGGAATGGAGTTATTTTACCGTGAAGGAACAAACGTTATTGAAAGATTAAAAGAAAGGAATCATCCAATTTTTCTTGATTTAAAGTTACATGATATTCCGACAACAGTAATGAAGGCAATGAAGAATCTTGCTAAGCTGGAAGTGGACATGATTAATGTTCATGCACTTGGTGGAACTGAAATGATCATGCGCGCAAAAGAAGGATTGATGAACGGATCTGGGGGCTACCAGACGAAATTAATTGCAGTAACATTACTAACCTCTATGGATAACGAAACAATGCATGATGAACTATTATTACCAGGAGATCTGGATACTAATACGGTTCATTTTGCGAAATTGGCTAAAGAGAGTGGAGCAGATGGAGTTGTTTGTTCTGTCCATGAAGCATTGAAAATCAAGAAAAATTGCGGTGCAGCATTCTCTACTGTTACACCAGGGATCAGACTGCGGGATTCTACAACTGATGATCAGAAACGAGTAGCTACACCTGGATTTGCTAGGGAAAACGGAGCAGACTTTCTGGTGATAGGAAGAAGTATAACCGAAGCAGTAAATCCATACAAAGCGTATAAGCAAGCAGTGAAGGAGTGGGAAGCAGATGGAATTACATCGTGAGCTGGCAAGAGACTTATTAGAAATTAAAGCAGTTCAAATAAATCCAGATAACTACTTTACATGGACATCTGGAATAAAATCACCAATTTATTGTGATAATAGGCTAACCATGTCATATCCAGCAATTCGCAGAAAAATAACAGATGCATTTGTAGAGATTATCAATAAAATGAATGAAAATCCGGAAGTGATTGCAGGCTGTGCCACTGCTGGAATCCCACATGCAGCATGGCTGGCTGATACACTTAATTTGCCAATGGTATATGTTCGTTCAAAACCAAAAGAACATGGTAAAGGAAACCAGATGGAAGGAGAATTCGAAAAAGGTGCGAAGGTTCTTGTAATAGAAGATCTCATTTCTACAGGAGGGTCATCCATTGACGCAGCTAAAGCAGTGCAAAAACAAGGTGGAAAAGTACTCGGTGTTCTAGCAATTTTCACCTATGGATTACAAAAATCGATTCGGGAATTTTCAGCAGCAAAATTTCCATTTCAAACCATTACAGGATTTGATCCATTAGTAGAAGCATTAGTTGAAGATGGTAAAATAACGACGGAAGAGAAAAATGAATTATTGTTGTGGCGCAATAAACTTTAACTTAGGCTGTTCGTATTGATTGGGATTGTACATTGCCCGTCCCAGCACGTGTCCGAAGATCTGAGCAGAGTAGTTATGGGATGGAAGGCTAAAAATGCGACGTCCTGTCGCAACGCTTTCATGACTAACATCCTGTTAGCCCGAGGCAGGCCGTGTCCGCTAAAAAGCATCCGCCCGGAGCGATCCCGAACGGTGTATATGGCAAATAGTAGTTAAGTCGTCTTTTATAGAAAATACAAAAGTTAAAAAAGCAACAAATGGTTTCGATGGGGCGAGCAGTGCGCTGGCCAGTATTTTGGTGGGGCGAACGAAGTACAGGTCCAAAGTTTATGAAAAAAACCTTAAAAGAAATGACCTCAGTGAAGGTCATTTCTTTTGACATAATACCATCCACTCATCAATGGTAAAGCAGTGAATAGTTTCACCGGTAATTTCAATTTGATAGTATTCCTGTAAGTCTTTTGTTGCATTCAAAATAAACCTGCTGACTTTTTTCCTGTCATCTTCATTGTCCAGCGTACGATTTATCCACTCATCATATGGTAGTGTTTTTTTCCTATTTTGGTGGCTAGAAATAGATAAATTATAATGGTTGAGAAGCTGTTTCCATTCTGAAATCTTCAAAGAACGGACATGGCTGTAATCACGCATTTTCTCCAGTGTGTTAATAAACTCATCATATGATAGATTTTCGGAGACCACATTGTCTATGAACAGAAATTTACCATCACGATTTAAAACACGTTGTACCTCACTGATAAACTTTTCGGGATGAGGGAAGTGATGTGCTGCAATTCTGCATGTTACTATATCGAAGGAATTATCCAGAAAAGGCAGGTTTTCAGCATCTGCAACCACATAGTCAATATTAGTTAAGTTTGTTAAATGGGCTGCTGTGTTTTCAAGCATTTCTTTCGTAATATCTGTGGCAATTACTCTTTTTACAGAAGGGGAGAGTTGTTTTGCTACATGACCACCACCCGTTGCAATATCTAGAACTGTCATATTTGTATGAGGGTTCAGCCACTTTGCTAACATGGGCAGATCGCTTCCCTTCGAATGGGTACTACTCGTAACATATTTGTCTCTACTTTTTGAGAATACTTCAAGAACAGCATCTTTTTCTTTCAACCTAATACACCTCCAAGTAATTTTTCCTTATGTTTATCATATGTTGCCTAATGCAATAAGTAAAATACTATTATATAATCAAAGGTAATAACTAATACTTATAAATAGGAGAAATTAAAATGAAAATTGATGATTATGCATTATTATTAAAATTAAATGAAGTTGGCACAATTCGAGGTACCGCTAAAGCAATTCTTATTTCACAGCCAGCAGTAACTCAACGTCTGAAATATATAGAAGAATACTTTGGTCAGGAAATTTTTATCCGAACCCCTAAACGGCTAAGATTGACCCCAAGTGGTGAAATGATCTTGGACCATGCAAAGACTGTTATCGAGAGAGAACAATCAATTAAAAATAGAATTGCGGAGTCGAGTAAAGAAGTTCAGGGTACATTATCTATTGCCTGTTCCTCTCTGATTAGTCAACGTTTCTTACCAGCAATTTTGGGAGAATTCACTAATATATTTCCCCAAGTAGCTATAGATCTGGTAACAGGGATAAGTGAAGATATTAAACGGAATCACAAAAATTACCATGTATGTATTATTCGCGGTGATAAGCTGAAAGAAAGTACTTGTCTGCGTCTGTTCGATGATCCTTTATATATTTTTGATACAGAGCCATTTCCAACTGGTAAATTAAAAGAGCGTCCATTAATTTCATTCAGCAGTGATGATAGTATGCATGAACTAGTAGATAACTGGCTGTATTTTCATCAAGATGAAATAAAGCCGTTAAAGACAATTACTGTTGACCAAATTGAAACATGCAAACAATTTATGAAACAAGGAATAGGGATGGCGGTACTTCCTGAAAGTGTTTCTGATACCATGATGGAAGAATATCCTCACATTCCATTAAAATTGGATGAAGAGCTAGTTACAAGAGATACTTGGGTTTGCTTTCAGGAAGGAGTAAGAAAACTTCCTCAAGTGGATCAATTTATTAATACCTTAATAAAGCAAACTTTTCTTTAATCGTTTACCATTTCTAATTTGGTGGAATATAAATAATAGAATCTATTTATAAGGAGTGTAATAATGAGTGAAGTGATTTTTACATCAAGTGCAACCGCTAAAAATGGACGGGACGGGCATGTGAAATCAGATGATGGATGCATTGATTTACAATTGGTAAATCCAGCCAACAATAAAAAGGATAAAGGCTCCAATCCCGAGCAGTTATTTGCTGCAGGCTACGCGGCTTGCTACGATGGAGCATTGAATCATGTTGCTAAAGAACAAAAAAAGAAAATTAGTTCTGAAACTACAGCAGAAGTTGATTTTATGAAAGATCCAGAAGATAACGGATTTAAGATTGGAGTTACATTAAATATATCTATTGAGGGGGTTAGCCCTGAAGAGGCAGAAGAGCTTGCTGAAGATGCGCATCAATTTTGTCCCTATTCAAAGGCAACTAGGGGTAATATTGAAGTAACATTAAATCCAAATGTTCAATAACAAAAAGGACGATCCCATTGGGGTCGTCCTATTTTTTTCCTTTTAATTTATCAACTAATTGTTTGCTTGGTGTCACGAAAAGCGTTTTCTGATTATCATAAGTGACATATCCAGGCTTTGCTCCATTAGGTTTTTTAACATACCTTATTTTTGTGTAATCTACAGGAACAGATGAAGAGCTCTGAGATTTACTAAAATATGCTGCAATATGAGCTGCTTCTAATAATGTTTCCTCACTGGGATCTATGGACCGGATAATAACATGTGAACCAGGGATATCCTTCGTGTGAAGCCATATATCATCACGATGTGCAAGTTTTGTAGTTACATATTCATTTTGTTTATTGTTTTTACCCACAAGAATTGCTGTTCCGTCTGTTGCAACATATTCTTCCGGTACTGGTTTGGTTGGTTTGTTCTTATGTTTTTTCTTTTGTTTTGTTTGCTTTTTAAGATAACCTTCCTCCCGAAGTTCTTCGCGAATCTCTTCAATATCAGCGACACTGGCAACATCTATTTGTTGTAATAATTGTTCTAAATAGGAAATTTCTTCATTTGTTTTAAAGATTTCCTTTTCAATAACTTTTTTCGACGTTTTTAATTTCTGATAGATTTTGTAAAAGTTTTGTGCGTTTTCACTTGCTGTTTTACTCGGGTTTAAATCAATGGTCATTTCACTTTGTTTAGGGTCATAATAATCAACCACGGAGATATTAGTATCCCCCTGCTTCACCAGATGCATATGAGCGGTTAACAGTTCTCCTAATTTTTGATAGTGTTCTGCACCTTCTGCTTTTTTAATTGTCTGTAAATGTTTCTTCTTTTTCCGTTCATTCTTCTTTTTCTCATTTTTAATAAATCGATATAGATCTTTCGCCTGCTGCTTTACGCGATCACGTTCTGCTTTACCCGAATAAAATTGATCCAGCATTTTATTTGTAGATGTAAAAAATGTTTTTTCTCCCTCAAAGGATGTAATTGGAAGTACATGAAAGTCTTCTTTCTTATTTCGGTAAATTATTGGTGTAAATTGATTATTAATTATTTGTTGTTGGATCTCACTAAAACTTTCCTGATATACCTTCCATGATCCTAAATTTGCTCGATATTTAATTTCTTTTGCGATAAACGGAGAAAACCCTACAAGTATCTCTACGATTTGTGTCTCTAATTTACCACGATTGAAGTCTAGTCTTTTTATGAAAGCTTCTTTCTCAATTTGTAAAGGATTTAATTTATTCTGCATTGGAGGAAGCTTATAATCCTGTCCGGGAAGAATTGTTCTGTGCCGGTTTTGCGTTATTGACACATGTTTCAAACTATCTATAATATGGCCTTTTTCCTGATCGATCAGCATGACATTGCTATGTTTTCCCATTAGTTCTACGACTAAGGTCTTCTGTGTCATATCCCCAATTTCATTTCTAGCTTTAATGGTAAACGTTATGATTCTTTCCATCCCGTATTGCTCAATTTCTTCCATGATCGCTCCTGTTAAATACTTTCTAAGAACCATACAAAACATAGGTGGTTCCTGAGGGTTTTTATACGTATCATCTGTAATGTGAAATCGTGCATAAGTTGGATGAATTGAAAATAATAATGTATGATTTTTTCCTTGGCTTCGAATCGTAAAAACAAGCTCTGTAAGGGTTGGTTGATGAATTTTTGTAATTTTTCCTGGAACTAATTCATTTTTTAATTCTTCTGTTACAGCTCGTGTAACAATACCATCAAATGGCATATCATCACCTCATGCTATAATTATAGCATTTTTTTGGACAAGTCTGCATAGATTTCATTAAGAATATAAAAGGGAAAAGTAGACTTCAGCCAATTTGGAGGAATGCAGTATGAGATGGTATCAATTAGATGTAGAACGTGTTGAGCAAAAGTTGCATGTAACAACGAATAGAGGACTTACTTCTAAACAAGTTGAACAACGTCGTAAACAATATGGATCTAATGTGTTGAGTGAACAAAAAGGAACATCAAAATGGTTAATCTTTCTAAAACAATTTCAGGATTTTATGGTTTTAGTTTTACTTGCAGCAACACTTATTGCCGGTTTGCTCGGGGAATTTATTGATGCGATTGCAATAATGGTTATCGTATTGGTAAATGGATTTATAGGATTCTTTCAGGAACAAAAGGCAGAAAAGTCACTAGAAAAATTGAAAGAGCTATCAGCACCAATGGCAAATGTGTTACGGGAAGAAAAATGGATGAAAATTTCTTCCAAAGATGTTGTTGTTGGAGATATTGTAAAAATAACAAGCGGAGATCGTGTCCCGGCAGATATTCGAATTGTGAAATCAAGTGGGATGGAAACAGAGGAATCGGCTCTTACAGGGGAATCTCTTCCGGTAATGAAGCATGCAACTGCAATTGTTACAGATAGTCTCGATGCCCAGGATCAAATTAATATGGGCTTTAAGGGAACATTGGTTACAAGGGGATCAGGTATTGGTATTGTAGTAGGAACTGGTATGAATACGGTCATAGGGCAAATTGCTTCGTTGATGATCAGTACAAAAAAAGCAATTACTCCACTGGAACGAAAACTGGCGGAACTTGGGAAAATCTTAATTGCAGTTGCTTTGGTTTTAACAGCGTTAGTAGTTATGCTTGGTGTCATGCAAGGACATCCAGTATATAATATGTTTCTAGCGGGGGTCTCATTAGCAGTGGCAGCTATCCCGGAAGGACTGCCTGCAATTGTTACCGTTGCTCTCTCCCTAGGTGTTCAAAGAATGATAAGGAAAAAGGCAATTGTACGAAAATTATCAGCTGTGGAAACATTGGGGTGTGCTTCTGTTATTTGTTCAGATAAAACGGGGACAATGACAGAAAATCAAATGACTGTTAAAGAACTCTATTTAAATGGCGAGCATATATATGTGACAGGTGATGGATATGATATACGCGGGGATTATTTTTTAAATAAGAATAAAGTAGACACTAACTTTCCAAATCTGGAATCGATGCTTTTATATGGAATGCTATGTAATAATGCCAGTTTAAATATAAAAAAGGGGAAATATTTTATTGATGGGGATCCAACTGATGGTGCACTATTAGTTGCTGCAAGAAAAATAGGTTTAACAACAATGAATGGTGAAAAATATAAGGTAATTAAGGAAATCCCTTTTGATTCTGATCGAAAAAGAATGAGTGTCATTTTAGAAGATGAAAATGAAATGCGTTTTTTAATAACTAAAGGGGCTCCAGAAGTACTTCTTCCAAGATCTTCCTTTCAACTTGATAAGAGTGGAAGAAAGCTATTGAAAGAAAAAGAAAAAGAGAATATAAATCAAGCAATTAATAATATGGCGGGAAAATCACTAAGAACAATAGCAATCGGAATGAAACCAATTTCTAAAAATGATTCGCTTGATTCCACATTTTTAGAGAAAGATTTAACCTTTATTGGATTGTATGGAATGATCGATCCACCAAGAAAAGAAGTGAAATCTGCAATTAAAGAATGTAGACAAGCGGGAATTAAAACAGTAATGATAACAGGTGATCATGTAAAAACGGCAAGGGCGATTGCAGATAATCTTAACTTGATTCCAGAAAATGGACTGGTTTTGGAAGGCTATCAATTAAACCAAATGTCCTTAAATGAACTGGAGGATGTTATTGAGGATACGTATGTATTTGCAAGAGTTACTCCCGAACATAAACTGAAAATCGTTAAAGCATTTCAACAAAAGGGGCATATTGTTGCAATGACAGGAGATGGGGTTAATGATGCGCCGGCAATCAAGGCAAGTGATATCGGTATTAGTATGGGTATGAGTGGAACGGATGTAACGAAGGAAGCCTCTTCCTTGATATTATTGGATGATAACTTTGCAACAATTAAATCAGCGATTCAAGAGGGAAGAAATATATATGAGAATATCCGAAAATTTATCAGATATTTGTTAGCGTCCAATGTCGGAGAAATATTAGTTATGCTATTTGCAATGCTTTTAGCACTTCCTTTACCGTTAGTACCTGTACAAATATTATGGGTTAACCTTGTTACAGATGGTCTACCGGCAATGGCACTTGGACTGGATAAACCAGAAAACGATGTGATGAAGAGAAGTCCAAGAAATCCGAAAGAAGGTATTTTTGCTAGGGGATTGGGATATAAGATAGTTAGCAGAGGATTTTTGATAGGGGTAGTAACACTGATTGCCTTTATGGTATCCTATCAAAACACTCCTGGAAATTTAGTTTATGGTCAAACGATGGCATTCACTACATTAGTAATGGCACAATTAATACATGTATTTGATTGTCGTAGCGAAAATTCAGTGTTTTCGAGAAATCCATTTGAAAATATGTATCTGGTATTAGCCGTATTATCTTCTTTACTTCTATTATTAGTTGTTATTTATTGGGAACCTTTGCAGCCGATTTTCCACACAACGTTTTTAGATTTGAGAGATTGGATGCTAATCCTTGTGTTAAGCGCATTGCCAACGGTACTATTTGGATTTACTAAAAAATAATAGAAGATTTAAACCCAAAATAAAGGAAATTTCCTGTTTCGGGTTTTATATTTTGGTGAATCATTGATATAATAGAGTTTCATTATAATTTAAAACTGATTATAAAAGAAAAAGAAATGTTGTATTTGTTACAAACGATATAAATTGCGAAAGTAAAATCGATGGGAATAGGTTTAATCCATCGTTCCGAAAAAGTATCCGCCCGAAGCGATCTCAGACGGCAGCAACAGCACATGTCTTTGGATATAAACTAAAAATTACGTTGCATTTTATATCGACTACGAAGATTAATTAAAGCAACAATCCCTACAAAAAAGTCTTAATTTAATAACGATTAATTATATTGGATGTGATTGTTTTGGGTGCAAGTATGACGGGGTATGGGAGAAGTATCGGAAATATTGGTAATACTACAATTACAGTAGAAATAAGGAGTGTTAATCATCGATATTTGGACTTTACAGCGAAAATCCCCCATTCATTCCTATTTTTGGAGGATAAGATTAAAAAAATAATCCAATCTCATTTCGAACGAGGCAGGATAGAAGTTTATATCGGAATAGAAGGGGATGGATTTATTCAAAAGATATTGAAAACGGATTGGAAGTTAATGGATCAATTTATTAGTCAAGTAAATACCGCTAAGGATCGTTACCATTTATCAGGAGAGCTTCCTGCAACAATACTTACTGCACTCCCTGATATGATTACAGTACAGGAGACAGAACAACAGGAAGATGATTTAAAAGAGTCTATTCTTATTAGTACAGAACAGGCTTGTATCCAAGTACTAGAGATGCGGAAAGAGGAAGGCACCTTTTTGCTCAAGGACTTAAAAGAGAGAATTCATTCGATTGAGCATATGGTCTCCTTATTACAAAACAGACGTACTAATGTAATTGAGGAATATCGTGAACGAATTCAAAAACGTGTCGAAGAACAGTTAACAGATTCCGTTTCCATTGATCATGCACGTCTATACCAGGAAATTGTGCTTTTAGCTGAGAAAGGGGATATTACGGAGGAGATAACTCGTTTATTAAGTCATGTAGATCATTTTATGGAGACAATAAACAGGAGTGGAGCGATTGGTCGGAAATTGGATTTTATAGTTCAGGAAATGTACCGGGAAGCAAATACGATTGGCTCCAAGTCAACAGACCCTGAAATTAGTGAAAGTACGGTATTATTAAAGAGCGAAATTGAAAAAATTAAAGAACAACTGCAAAATATTGAATAACATTTGAGTTTTGTAATGGTTTGTACTTATAATAGAAATAACAATTGAGGGGGATTCACTGTGGGTTTACAATTAATTAATATAGGGTTTGGTAATGTTGTTTCTGCTAATCGAGTAATCTCGATCGTATCACCAGAATCAGCACCAATTAAACGAATTATTACCATTGCTCGAGATAATAATAAACTGGTTGATGCAACATATGGTAGACGTACAAGAGCTGTAATTATTACAGATAGTGATCACATTGTTTTATCTGCTGTACAACCTGAAACCGTTGGGCAGCGAGTGTTGAGTCATGAAGAGATTACTGATGAATAGGTGAAATAAATAGGAGGAAATGTTTTGATTGATGAAAAAGGAATTTTATTTATTCTTTCAGGGCCATCTGGTGTTGGAAAAGGAACTGTAAGAAAAGAACTATTTGATCAAGCAACAGATTTGAAATATTCTATATCCATGACAACAAGGGAAAAACGCCCTGGGGAAACAGATGGAGTGGATTACTTCTATAAATCAAGGAAAGAATTTGAGAACCTAATACAGAGGAATCAACTACTAGAATATGCTCGATATGTTAATAATTATTATGGGACTCCTAGAGCATATGTTGAGGAATCATTGGCAGCAGGTCATGATGTTTTCTTGGAAATAGAAGTACAGGGAGCACTGCAGGTTAAAGAAAATTTTCCTAACGGTGTATTTATTTTTCTTTTTCCGCCAAGCCTGGAAGAATTGAAGAATAGAATTGTTAATCGGGGAACAGAGTCTTCTGAGTTAGTAATAAACCGGCTAAAAGAAGCGAGAAAAGAGATTGAAATGATGGATGCTTATGATTATGTAGTTGTAAATGATCAAGTAGAGCATGCAGTGGCTAAAATCCAATCGATTATTCAAAGTGAGCATCTTAAAAGGGAACGTATTGAAAAACAATATAAAAAGTTATTGGAGGATGAAAAGTAATGATGTTAGAACCATCAATTGATGAACTTCAGGAGAAAATCAGTTCAAAGTATATACTTGTGACTCTCTCAGCGAGACGGGCAAGACAACTAAGCGAAACAAAAAAAACATTGATAGAAAACCCAAAATCTAATAAATATGTTGGGATGGCTTTGGAAGAAATACAGCAGGACAAGTTAACTCTAGTAGGAGAATAATAAAATAATAAGTTCACCCTCGCTCTCTTTATACTTGCGAGGGCTTTTTAATGTCCACAAGAAATCCTTTTCACAAGATGTTGTTACGTATTTATGATATAAATAAACTAGAGAATAAATTGAGGGGGGTTTCATAAATGGTTAACAAAAAGAATATTCTATTAGGTGTTTCAGGTGGAATTGCAGCATATAAAGCATGTGCCCTGACAAGTAAATTAACGCAAGCTGGGGCAAATATAAAAGTGATGATGACAGCTAGTGCTACAGAATTTGTTTCCCCTTTAACATTTCAGGCATTATCTAGAAACTCTGTTTACATCGATACTTTTGATGAAAAGGATCCAAAAACCATTGCCCATATTGACCTCGCTGATTGGGCAGATATAGCGCTGATTGCCCCAGCTACTGCTAATATAATTGGTAAAATAGCAAACGGTATAGCTGATGATATGCTTTCAACAACATTACTAGCCACACGGGCAGACATTTATATTGCTCCAGCAATGAATGTGCATATGTATGCACATCCTGCTGTAATTAACAATATGAAGCAACTGGAAAAATGGGGATATAACTTTATCGAACCAGGTGATGGTTATTTAGCATGCGGTTATGTTGGAAAAGGACGTCTGGAAGAGCCGGAAAGTATTATCAAAGCAATTGAAAATCATCAGTCTGCAGATAAGATTTTAGCAGGCAAAAAAGTGCTGATTTCGGCAGGACCAACCCATGAACAAATTGACCCCGTTCGTTTTTTTACCAATCGGTCATCAGGTAAAATGGGATTTGCCCTAGCGGAAGCGGCGGCTGATAATGGCGCTGAGGTTACGCTTGTAACCGGTCCAACTGATCTCGAAATATCTAATCATTTAATTAACAGAATTAATATTACTTCAGCTGAGGAAATGTATGAAGCAATGCATCACTATTTTCCATCAAGTGATATAGTTATTAAAGCTGCTGCAGTTGCTGATTATCGTCCAAAGCAGGTTTATGATCAGAAAATGAAGAAACAGGCTGGTGATTGGAATATCGAAATGGTTCGCACCAAAGATATTTTGCAATCACTTGGGGAAGTAAAAAATCACCAATATTTAGTTGGATTTGCAGCAGAAACAACCAACCCTTTGGAATATGGGTTAAAAAAGCTTGAAGAAAAGAATTTAGATGCCATTGCTATTAATAATGTAACAGTTGCAGGAGCAGGTTTTGGAGGAGATACAAACATCGTAACATTTGTTAATAAAAATCGACAGGCTGATGAAATTACATTAGCTACAAAAAAAGAAGTTGCTGAAAGGATATGGAAATTAATTGATCGTGAAATAAAGGATGAATCTCGGTGAATATAGCAAAAGTCATTGTCGATGTGCCTGTTAGTTCTATTAATCAAACGTTTGATTATCTTATCCCAGAAAAATTCCAGGATATTTTGTCCATTGGTATGAGGGTTATTGTTCCGTTTGGTCCAAGGAAAATAATGGGGTTTGTTGTGGCTCGATCATCGGAATCAGATTTTGATAAATTAAAAGAGATCGTCGATGTTTTGGATTTAACTCCGGTACTAACTCCGGAATTGCTGAACCTGGGTAAGTGGATAGCGAATGAAACCGTTAGTTTTTATATAACAGCATTTCAAGCGATGCTGCCCCAAGTATTAAAAGCGCAGTATAAAAAAGAATTAGTACGAATGACCGATTCGAAATTGCCAACGAATTTGGAGGAGCTTTTTGTTGGAAGAGATGTAATAGCTTACGAAGAATTTGAAGGATCAGGAATCAGTTATTATCAACTACAAAAAACAGTCCAGGATGGAGATATTTCAATTGATTATTTAGTGAAATCAAAAATCACAAAAAAATATGTCACGATGATTAAGCCTGCTCGTGATCTCCATTTATTAGGGGAAGCATTTCAAGATTTATCCAAAAATGCAAAGAAACAAAAACAGCTACTACAATATTTTCTTGAAAATCCGGAGTCAATTGATAAAAAGTTACTACTTCACAAGCTGCAAACTACTACTAATACTATAAAAAAATTAACAGATAAAGCACTTCTTGAATCTTATCAGGTTGAAGTATATCGCCAACCTTATAATGATGATACCTTTTCCAAAACGACTGCTATGGAGTTAACGAAAGAGCAGGAATTTGCCATCAGACCAATAAAAGAGAACATCGATAAACGTCAGCATGATGTATTTCTTTTACACGGAGTAACTGGAAGTGGAAAGACTGAGATTTATTTACAGGCAATCCAGGATGTAATTGCTAAAGGGAAGGAAGCAATTGTACTTGTTCCTGAAATTTCACTCACTCCTCAAATGGTGAAACGATTCAAAGGAAGATTCGGATCTAATGTTGCAGTAATGCATAGTGCACTGTCTGCAGGGGAAAAATATGATGAATGGCGACGAATCCAGCGAAAAGAGGTACAGGTTGTTGTTGGAGCGAGATCTGCAATTTATGCACCGTTTGAAAACATTGGCATCATTATCATTGATGAAGAACACGAAACGACCTATAAGCAGGAAGACCAACCGCGTTACCATGCTCGTGATGTTGCAATTCATCGTGGAGAAACACATCAATGTCCAGTGATTTTGGGAAGTGCCACTCCGACACTTGAATCCTATGCAAGAGCACAAAAAGGTGTCTACAGGCTGGCAACACTCAGCAAGAGGACAAATGAAAAAGCCATGCCGGAAGTTGAAATTGTCGATATGAGAAATGAATTGCATGCAGGTAACCGTACCATGTTTTCCCGCAGTTTAAAAGAACGTATGGAACAATGTATCGAAAAGGGTGAACAAATTGTTTTACTATTGAACAGACGCGGTTATTCGACATTTGTAATGTGTCGAGACTGTGGTCATGTGAAAGAATGCCCGCATTGTGACATTGCACTTACTTATCATAAAAATAACAATCAATTAAAATGCCATTATTGCTCCTATGAGGAACCAATGCCAATGAGTTGCCCAGAATGTACAAGTGATCTAATTCGCTATTTTGGCACTGGCACACAACGTGTAGAAGAAGCATTAACAAAAATAATTCCCGAGGCAAGAGTTATTCGAATGGATGTGGATACAACGCGCAGGAAAGGCTCTCATGAGAAATTGCTTCATCAATTTGCTGAAAAGCAGGCAGATATCCTACTGGGAACACAAATGATCGCAAAAGGGCTGGATTTTGAAAATGTTACATTAGTCGGTGTATTAACAGCGGACTCCATGCTTCATTTACCAGATTTTCGTTCCTCTGAAAAGACATTCCAATTACTGACACAGGTAAGTGGACGTGCAGGTAGACACGAATTAACAGGGGAAGTAATTGTACAAACATATACACCAGATCATTACAGTATTGAACTTGCAAGTAAATATGACTTTAATCAATTTTATCGGAAAGAAATGACGACAAGAAAAACATTCCAATATCCTCCATATGTTTTTCTTGCTCTATTAACAGTTTCGCATCAAAATAAAGTAAAAGCAGTTCAGACCACCCAGAAGATTGTTCAACTGCTAATGAAAAATGTACAAACGGATACAGTCGTTTTGGGACCAACACCTTCCCCAATCCCACGTATCAAAGATAGATATCGTTACCAATGCATGATAAAATACAGAAATGAACCACAATTACGTCACTATATAAATAAAATACTAGATCTATTCGCAGAAGAATCTCGTAAAGAGGATTTATTAATCTCAGTAGATATGCAACCATACCATCTTATGTAGTATAGAAGACTGTTTGCTAAAAGGATTTGCTCTTATTGTCACAAAAGATATAAAATGCAACGTAACTTTAGCGTGATTTTTTCACCTTACATTAGAAAATGGGTACTAATCCAGCGCTCCGAAAACACATTATGTAGATATTAGGGCGGCTGGTGAGCCTTCTCGTTCACGGATCTTACCGACTTATAACAAACAGTAACTACGCCGCATTTTTGAGAAGATTAAAAGCAACAGTATATACGAAAGTATCTTAAGAAAGTAGGTTAATGATATGAAACGAATTGTTTTTATGGGAACTCCTGATTTTTCAGTTCCTATTCTACAAGCATTAGTAAACTCGGAATATGAAGTTGTGCTTGTTGTTTCACAACCGGATCGTCCAAAAGGGAGGAAACGTATGATTACACCTCCACCAGTAAAAGTTGAAGCAGAAAAACATGGAATTCCTGTTTTTCAACCGGAAAAGTTAAAAGATGATTATGAAGAAATCTTAACGTATGAACCAGATTTAATTGTTACAGCAGCATATGGGCAGTTGCTTCCCAATGAATTACTAACTCCCCCTAAATTTGGTTGCATAAATGTTCATGCCTCATTACTTCCAGAATTACGCGGTGGTGCTCCAATTCATTATGCAATTATGCAGGGAAAAAAAGAAACAGGTATAACGATCATGTATATGGTTGAAAAATTGGATGCTGGAGATATGCTTACACAAGTAGTCATTCCAATTGAGAAAGAAGATCATGTTGGAACGATGCATGATAAGCTATCAGAAGCAGGTGCGAATATTTTAATTCAAACATTGCCATTATTATTTGAGAATAAGATCACTCCAACTAAACAAGATGATACCAAAGCAACTTTTGCAACAAATATTAAAAGAGAACAAGAGAAAATCGAGTGGTCAAAAAGTAACGAGGAAATTTATAATCACATCCGCGGTTTGCATCCATGGCCAGTTGCCTTTACTACATATGAAGAAAAAATCATGAAACTCTGGTGGGGTGAACCAGATAATACAGAATATGATGCTACTTCTGGAGAAATTGTCCACAAGGATCATAAAGGATTTATCGTAGTTTGTGGGAATCACAAAGGGATCCGTGTAACAGAAATCCAACCTGCAGGTAAAAAAAGAATGACTGTTGAAGAATATTTAAAAGGATCTACTGATCGAATAAAAGTTGGTACAGTGATGGGTGAATGATATGAACAATTATCAATTAAGAAATACAATATTGGACGTATTACTCCGAATAGAAAAGGATAATGGTTATAGCCATTTAATACTTGATCATGAAATGAAAAGGCAGAAAATAAATCCGAAAGACGAGGGCTTACTAACAGAGGTAGTTTATGGAACGATTCAACGTAAATTAACATTGGACTATTATATTGACAGCTTTGTCACGCAAAAGAAAAAGATGGCCGATTGGGTGAGAATGCTTCTAAGAATGTCTATCTATCAAATGGAATTTTTGGATAAAGTACCAGATCATGCAATTATTCACGAAGCTGTGGAAATAGCAAAAAAAAGAGGGCATAAAGGGTTAGCTTCATTCGTAAATGGTGTATTAAGAAATGTGCAACGCAGTGGAGTACCAAATACGCAAGCAATCAAAAGTGATTCTAAACGGCTTGCAGTAGAAACCAGCCATCCACTGTGGCTGGTTGATCGTTGGATTGCAGCCTATGGACTTGAAACCACAAAAGAAATGTGTGAAGAAAATCAGAATAGGAAGTTAATGACTATTCGTGTTCAGCCTTTAAAGATCAATCGTGAGGAAGCAATGCAGATTTTAAATGAACAAGGCTTTGAAACAAGACCTTCTCTTTTTTCTAAGCAGGGAATTATTGTTAATAAAGGAAATATATTAAAAACTAATCTCTTTGAAAATGGTTATATAACCATTCAGGATCAAAGCTCCATGCTTGTAGCTGAAATGCTTGATCCTAAACCAAATATGCATGTATTGGATGCATGTAGCGCTCCTGGAGGAAAAGCAACCCATATTGCTGAAAAAATGCAAAATAAAGGTACGATTAATGCATATGATCTCCATTATAAGAAAGTAAAATTAATTGAGAAAAAAGCTTCGGAACTCGACCTATCCATAATTATTGCAGACACAGCTGATGCGAGAATATTGCAGACTATGCATGTGAATGAAAGCTTTGATAGAATTTTAGTCGATGCACCGTGTTCCGGTTTAGGTGTAATTAGGGGAAAACCAGAAATCAAATATCATAAACAGGAATCAGATATTCAAAGGCTTGCCACTATACAGCTAGATATTTTGGAAAGTGTTGCCCCTTTATTGAAAAAGGATGGATTATTAATCTATAGTACTTGTACAGTAGATCCGGAGGAAAATGAACGTGTTGTTAAAAACTTTTTGAAAAGAAATGAGTACTACGAGATTGACCCGAATTTTTTTGAAGAATTACCAGAGCACTTGGAGGGTTCTGAGGGCATAACGGAAGCAGGGTTACAATTATTCCCGCAAAATTATGGAACGGATGGGTTTTTTCTAACGAGACTAAAAAGAAAAAAATGAAAAATCTTGTTCTTTTCTAATGAAAAATGTGCAATACTTTAACTAGAGTAAATCTAATACTAATATCAGGTTGCTAGCTTTTATAAAAGGGGGGATATGATGAAGGGACAATTTTTAACAGATACTGGGCAAGTGAGAAGTCATAATGAGGATGCTGGCGGGATATTTTATAATTCCAGCGGACAATTTATGGCTGTTATTGCTGATGGAATGGGTGGTCATCAAGCTGGAGATGTGGCCAGTCAAATGGTAATCACTTTGTTAAAAGAAAAATGGACAAATTGCAAAAAACTAAATTCTCCCGATGAGGCAGAAGACTGGTTAACAAAAATAGTAATGGAAATAAATGGAAAAGTATACCAACATGCACAAAAAAATAAAGAATGTTTTGGTATGGGAACGACGATTGTTACAGCAATTTGCTTTGAGGATATTATTACAGTAGCACACATTGGGGATAGTCGTTGTTATATATTGAATGACAACGGATTCAATCAAATCACCGAAGATCATTCACTTGTAAATGCACTCGTTCAGTCTGGTCAGATTTCCAAAGATGATGCCATAAGACATCCTAGAAAAAATGTAGTATTGAAGGCATTGGGGACTGAAGAACATATAGATGCTGATATCCAGTCGCTCGGTCTTGACTTTGGAGATAAGATTCTATTATGTACAGATGGGCTTTCGGATAAGGTTTTGGATAACGAATTGCTTGAACTACTCCAATCATCAGATGATAGTAAGGTGATTGGAGAAAAAATGATCGAATTAGCTAATAACCGGGGTGGTGAAGATAATATTTCACTTATTATTATCCAACATGATCCTTTACCGAAAGAGGGTGAAAGCTCATGTTAAATGGTTATATGTTAAATGACCGCTATGAAATAAAAGCAACCATTGGCGGGGGTGGCATGGCCAATGTGTATTTAGCAAATGATACCATATTAGATCGTGATGTAGCCATAAAAGTATTGAGATTGGATTTTTCCGATGATGAAGAGTTTATTGCTCGCTTCGACAGGGAAGCGCAATCAGCATCTAGTTTATCTCATCCTAATATTGTAAATATTTATGATGTAGGCGATGAAGATAATATATTATACATGGTAATGGAATATGTCGATGGTATGACGCTCAAAGAATACATCCAGCGTTATAGCCCTCTTGACGTTCAGGAAGCGCTTGATATTATGAAACAAATTACGGATGCTATAGCACATGCACATGCCAATGATATTGTACACCGGGATATTAAGCCACAGAATATATTAATTGATACATATGGACAAGCTAAAGTAACAGATTTTGGTATAGCGATAGCATTAAGTGCAACCTCATTAACTCAAACAAATTCAATTTTGGGTTCTGTTCATTATTTATCACCAGAACAGGCAAGAGGTGGAATGGCTACAAAAAAATCTGATATCTATTCAATCGGTATTGTGCTTTTTGAACTGCTGACAGGTCGTCTGCCATTCTCTGGACAATCTCCAGTTTCGATCGCTTTAAAGCATTTACAAAATGATACACCATCTGTAAGAAGGTATAATCAGGATGTACCGCAAAGTGTTGAAAATATTGTTCTAAAGGCAACTGCCAAAGATCCTTTTCATCGGTTTGAAACAGTATATGATTTAAATGACGCATTAGAGATGGCTTTACATCCAAGTAAATTGGATGAAGAAGTTTTTACTCCACCGATCGAAGCAGGGGAAGAAACGAAAGCAATACCAATTATTACAGATAATCAGCTGCAGCCAAATGAGAACCAAGACACGATCATACATCAGACAAATGAAAACACAAAAAACATTGCAGAACAAGAAAAAGTAAAAAAATCTTCCAAAAAAAACAAAAAGAAAAAGCCGAAAAAAGATAAAAAACGTAAGAAAAAATGGATCATTATAATTGTTGTATTATTTATGCTGCTCGCTTCAGGGATTGCTGCATTATTTATACCTGAATTATTGCAGCCAAAAGATGTTAAAATTCCAGATGTAGTTGAAATGGATTATGAAGAAGCCAAGGCAGAATTGGAAAGCATTAATCTAAAGGTGGAAAGAGAATTAACCTATTCTGATGAAATCGAAGAAGGAAAAGTTGTAAGGACAGATCCAAAGGCAGGGAGTACAAGAAAAGAAGAGTCAACCGTAAATGTATTTGTGAGTCAAGGGAAAGAAAAAGAAGAATTTAAAGATTATGTTGGCAGAGATTTTGACCAGGTGGAGCGAATTTTGAATGAAGCGGGATACAGTGAGATAATTCCGATTGAGAAATACTCGGATCGACCCCAAGGGGAAATAATAGGTCAGATTCAACCGTCTCCTGATATAGAGGTTGTACCAAGTGAAACAAAGGTTATCTTTGAAGTAAGTCTAGGGCCGGAATTGATCAGTCTAAACAACCTCAAAGGAATGACAGAGCAGGAAGCAAAAGATTATTTGGAAAGTAAAAATTTAAAAATGAACCCTATTAGAGAAAATTCAGACAGTGTTGCTGAGGGAGAAGTTATCAATCAGGAACCGTCAGCTGGTACGGATTTAGAAGAAGGTTCTACAGTTAATGTATATTTATCAACTGGACCACAAGTAAAACCGCCACGTACACATTCGATTACTTTTACTGTATCTTATAACCATGAAACGCAGGGAAATGAGGGTGAACAGGAAGGGGAAACGCCAATTGAACAAACTGTAAGAATCTATGTGAAGGATGCGAATAATCCTGATATTTCAGATGTATTTAAAGAGGATACAATCACAGAAGACACGGAATATACGATCACATTAACAATAGCTCCGGATGAAGTTGCGCAATACAGAGTTATGCTTGATGATGATGTTATTACAGAGGAAACAGTTTCCTATGAAGAGGGTGAATAAATGGCAGAAGGCAGAATAATAAAAGCATTGAGTGGATTTTACTATGTTAAATCAGATGAACAGGTATACCAATGCAGAGGCAGAGGTGTTTTTCGCAATAAGAAAATATCGCCTTTGGTAGGTGATTTTGTTTCCTTCGATATGAACGAAGCCAATAAAGGTTATATCATGGAAATAAAATCGAGAGAAAACGAACTTGTTCGTCCACCAATAGCAAATATTGATCAAGCAATTATTGTGAGTTCTGCCACCAAGCCTGGATTCAGTTCTGTATTGCTCGATCGCTTTCTCGTTTTGATAGAAGCTAAGGATATTAAACCAGTAATCTTTATTACAAAAATGGATGCGATAGATGATCTGAATCATGTGGAAATAGAGAATTTTAAAAGAGATTACGAAAAAGTAGGTTATAAAGTGGAATTGCTTACAGCAAAGAAACCGCACAGCTTATCTACATTAGAACATTATTTCCAAGATAAAGTAACCGTCATTGCTGGTCAGTCTGGTGTAGGTAAGTCATCCCTATTAAATGCTTTGAATCCCTCACTGCTGCTGAAGACAGCAGAGATTTCTGAAAGTCTTGGGAGGGGTAGACATACCACAAGGCATGTGGAGCTCGTGCAGATAGGGGGAGGCTTGGTAGCTGATACTCCAGGGTTCAGTGCGTTGGATTTCAGTGAATTGGAATTGGAGCACTTAACAGATTATTTTCCTGAGATGAGAGAACGTAAAGACTTTTGCAAGTTTCGAGGCTGTATGCACTATAAAGAGCCAAAATGTGCTGTAAAACAAGCCGTGGAAGAAGGAGAAATAGCTGCATACAGATATGAGCATTATTTAAGTTTTTTTGAAGAAATTCAATCAAGAAAGCCGAGGTATTAATGATGATAAAAATAGCACCATCGATATTGTCAGCAGATTTTGCAAAACTAGGTAAAGAAATAGAAGATGTAGAAAAAGGTGGAGCCGATTACATTCATGTTGATGTAATGGATGGGCATTTTGTTCCCAATATTACAATTGGCCCTTTAATCGTAGAGGCAATAAAGCCAGTAACTAAACTTCCTTTAGATGTTCATTTAATGATTGAGAACCCTGATGTGTATATACCTATGTTTGCGAGTGCGGGAGCAACAATTATAACAGTACACCAGGAAGTGTGTCCACATTTGCACCGGACCATCCAACTAATTAAAGATAATGGTGTAAAAGCTGGAGTAGTAATTAACCCTGCAACTCCAGCTGAAGTACTTCTGCCTATATTGCCAGATGTAGACATGGTACTGATCATGACCGTTAATCCGGGATTTGGTGGTCAATCATTTATTAAGAGTACATTGAATAAGATAGTGCAAGTAGCTAAATGGAGGAATGATCAGCATCTTACTTTTGAAATTGAAGTGGATGGCGGTGTAAATACGGATACTGCAAAACTATGTACGGATGCGGGAGCTGATGTGTTAGTAGCAGGAAGTGCTATTTTTAATAAAGAAGATAGACATCTTGCAATTAGAAATATTTTAAATGCAGCAGAGGAGAAATAAATTATATGCTGTCAGTTGCAATTGTAGGTAATGGACCGATGGAACGTCATCCGGATTTCCGAGCATATAAAAACAAGATAGATATTTGGATTGGTGCAGATCGAGGTGCATTAACATTAGTAACAAATAAAATTCCAATGGAATATGCTGTAGGCGATTTTGATTCAATTGATGAGAAAGAAAAAGTAATTATTCAGCAATACGCTAATGTTTTTAAGGAATTTCCTTCTAAAAAAGATAAAACAGATCTTGAGATTGCATTATTAACGGCTTTTGAATTAAATCCGGACGAAATTTATTTATTTGGCGTTACAGGTGGGCGGCTGGATCATGAATTAATTAATATCCAACTTCTAAGTCTGATAGAAAAGAAAGGGGTTAGAGGGATAATTGTCGATAATTTAAATCAATTGGAATTAACAACACCGGGTAAGCACACTGTTACATATTCTGAAAACTATCCATATATTTCATTCATCCCTTTTACAAAAGAGGTAAGAGGGATAACATTATCAGACTTTTACTATCCATTAGTAAATCAAAACATTTCATGGGGCTCTACACTCTGTATATCAAACAAGCTTCTTTCAAAAAGTGGTACTTTTTCATATAAAGAAGGCATACTATTATTAATAAAGAGTCGTGATACGATTCAAAGGTAGGCTTTGTTTGTATTTAGAGGAGGGCGAACTCATGAAATTTTATACTATTAAGCTCCCAAGATTTATCGGCGGATTTGTAAGGATTGTAATCGGTACGTTTAAAAAGGATAAATAACCTAACTTGGCTTTTGTCAATAAATTGGCAGAAGCTTGTTTTTTTAAGTACTGAAATGTAAAAAGGCCTCCATTGTATGTATACAATGGAGGCCTTTTTGGTCAATAACTAATGTTAATCTGTACTTTATTCTTTAGGTTTATACACGCTCAACTTTACCTGATTTCAAGGCGCGTGCAGAGACATAAACACGTTTAGGTTTTCCATCTACCATTATACGTACTTTTTGTACATTAGCCTTCCAATTACGCTTGTTGGAATTCATAGCGTGAGAACGTAGGTTTCCACTGCGAGTTTGACGTCCAGTAACAACACATTTTCTAGCCATGGTAATCCCTCCTACTCTAACATGTGTCATTTAATACTTACTTAATTTATCACAAGTAGCCAAAGAATGCAATTAATCTTTTACGTTAATTTGTTGTCATAAGGATATTGAGAAAAATCACTTGACAGATTAAAATGAATCGCCCATTGTATAAAGGGGTATTTTTATACATAAATGTAAACTCTACTTTTAAAATCGGTCCGTATGTAGTAAAATATGCTTATTAGAGTAGGTATTTAAGGAGGATTATTATGTCCATTGAACTTAATACAAATGATGGTCAGGTAACAATTACAAATGAAGTTATTGCCACAATCGCAGGCGGTGCAGCAATAGAATGTTACGGTATTGTTGGAATGGCATCCAAAAGTCAAATTAAAGATGGTCTTGCAGAAATACTGCGTAAAGAAAATTTTTCTAAAGGAATTGTTGTCCGGCAAGAAGAGAATCATTTGCATATAGATATGTATATTATTGTCAGCTATGGAACGAGGATTTCTGAAGTAGCACATAATGTACAATCGCAGGTTAAATACACATTAAATCAATCTCTTGGATTGGCAATTGACTCAGTAAATATATATATTCAAGGCGTTCGGGTAGCAAAGGATTAAACTTTGCTTATTTGTTTTTTTTATGAAATTTTTAAGATGTAATAATTTGTTTTTGTTATAAGAGGAGGAAGTAAAGTGGCGTTACAAAAGTTGGATGGCATTACTTTTGCACAAATGGTACTCTCTGGAGCCCATCATTTATCGAACAATGCCAAAAAAATAGATACACTAAATGTTTTTCCAGTACCAGATGGCGATACTGGAACTAATATGAATTTATCCATGACTTCCGGAGCTGGTGAAGTTAAGAAGCTTAACACAACTAATGTCTCTGAAGTAGCTAATGCCTTTGCAAAAGGTTTATTAATGGGAGCGAGAGGAAACTCCGGTGTTATTTTGTCCCAGATTTTTCGTGGTTTTGCAAGAGGGCTGGAGAAAAAACAAACGGTAACAACAAATGATCTGGCTACAGCCTTTGATATTGGTGTAACCACAGCTTATAAAGCAGTAATGAAGCCGGTGGAAGGTACAATTTTAACAGTAGCAAAAGATGCTGCAAAACACGCAGTGCGAGAAGCGAAAACAGAAAATGATGTAATCGCTTTAATGGAGAATGTATTAGAAGAAGCAAAAGCTTCATTAAAACGTACACCTGATTTATTACCCGTATTAAAAGAAGTAGGTGTTGTTGATTCTGGTGGACAAGGTCTTGTGACTATTTATGAAGGCTTCCTGGCAGCACTCAAAGGTGAAGAATTACCTAAAGAGGTCTCGCCCGATATTGATATGGAAGATATGGTAAACGCTGAGCATCATAAGGTTATTCAGGATTTCATGGATACTTCAGAAATTGAATTTGGCTATTGCACAGAATTCATGGTCAAGTTTGAAGATGGGAAACTTGCTGAGAATCCATTTAATGAAGAAGAATTTCGAAATGAACTAAGTAAACATGGCGATTCATTGCTAGTAGTTTCTGATGATGAAATGGTTAAGGTTCATGTCCATGCTGAATATCCAGGTACATGTATGACATTGGGACAACGTTACGGCAGCTTAATTAATATGAAAATAGAAAATATGCGAGAACAGCACACTGCTATTGTAGGGAATAAAAATAAAAAAGCACTTCCTATAGAAAAAGCAGAATATGCGATCGTTACTGTTGCGATGGGAAGCGGTTTAACAACACTTCTCGAAAGTCTTGGCGCTTCTGTAGTAATTGAAGGTGGACAAACAATGAACCCGAGTACGCAGGACATTACAGATGCGATTAAGTTGGCGAACGCTAAAAATGTGTTAATTTTACCAAACAATAAAAACATTGTAATGGCTGCAGATCAGGCAGCAGAATTGGCAGAAGAAAATGTTCAGGTAGTACCAACAAAAACGATTCCACAGGGGATAAGTGCTATGCTTGCGTTTCATCCAGAGGCTGATATTACAATGAATAAAGAGACAATGGATGAAGCAAGAAAAAAAGTAAAAACAGGACAGGTTACATATGCTGTTCGAGATACTCAGATTGATGGAATAACAATTGAAAATGGTAACTTTATGGGAATTGCTGATGGGAAAATAAAAGCAACCCATCAGGATAAAACAGAAGCGGTAAAATTATTATTAAATGAAATGATCACAGAAGACGATGAAATTCTCACTGTATTACAGGGTGAGGATGCTGAGGATAAGGAAGTTGAAGAACTAGTGAAGCACATTGAAGAAACTTACGAAGAGATTGAGATTGAAGTTCATAAAGGGAACCAGCCTATTTATTCTTATATATTATCTGTAGAGTAATTGATTTAAAAGAAGGCATAATTATGATTGCACAGTAACAAAGGCGCTGGAGCTGGACGTGGCTGTTCCGGCAACTAAGTTATCCACAGCATTTAAATTTTATAATTTCCTAAGCAGTAACAAAATTCGCTTCCTGATTTCAGAAAGCGAATTTTGTTATACTCCAACGACCTTCATCACAAAGTCAAATAAGAATAGCGATGAAATAATGACTAAGGGGATTGGTAATTCTTTAAATTTACCTAGAGCGATTTTTACGATTGGGTATGCAATAAATCCAAATGCCATTCCATCTGCTATACTGTAAGTGAATGGAATCATTACAACAATTAACAATGCGGGTAATGATTCTGATAAATCATCAATCGGGATGTTGCGAATACTTTGAGCCATGAGCACCCCTACAATAATTAATATCGGGCTGATTGCTGAATTTGGGATCATTGAAATCCATGGAATAATAAAAAGGGTCGCCAAAAATAATATACTAGCTGTTACAGCTGCTTTTCCTGTTTTACCATTAGATGTGATAATAGCAGCGTTTTCAGCGGCAGAAACAGTCGGTGAGGTACCAAAAAAGGCACAGGTAAGTGTTGAAAATGCTGTAATCTGATAAGCTTTACTATAGCTTTTATTTTTTTTAAGCATGTGAAGCTGTCCATGTAATAAACCCATGTTTTCAAATATAAGAATCATCGCAAGTGGAAAGATTGCCAGCCAAAATGATAACTCATTAATCGCCGTAAATGAAGGGATGAATATTACTTCATTAAAGCTAATATCTACAGCATTTTTACCAGTTTCCATTACGCCAAAAAGGAAGGCAAGAATAGTCCCACTGATCATTGTAATGAGAAAGTTGGCAGGGATATTTCTCATAAATAAAAATATCGCAATGAATAATGTTAATAAGCTGACAATAAAAGTTGGTGAAGTAAAGTCACCAATCGCAATAATTGTATTATTTCCACTTATAACCAAACCGCTTTTTTCCAAGCCGATTAAAATCAGGAAAAATCCCAATCCAACACTGATTGCGTGTTTTAGTGAATCTGGTACTGAATCTCTTAATACAATTCCCAATTTGCTAAATGCTGTAATTAAAAAAATTACTGCAGCAATTAACACCACTGCAAGGCCTTCCTGAAAAGTTAACTGAGTACCTTCCACAATGGAATAAGCAAAAAGAGCATTGATTCCCATACCAGGAACCAGAAGTAATGGAAGCCTGCCAAAAATCCCCATCAGCAGTGTACCCAAAAAGCTTGCCAAAATAGTAGCAATCATACCACTTTCCAATGAAATGCCAGCTTCACTAAGGATAGCCCCATTGACTGCTACAATGTACACTGTAGTAAGATAACCAATTAATCCAGCAATGACTTCTGTTCGCCAGTTGCTGTATTTAAGGTTTGGTTGTTTTTTGTTATAAGGCATTTGATCTCCTCATGGTTGTTGCTGTCCCTCTCCCACCCGATTATAAAAAGTGTTAATCATTCACTATCGTAAATTTTAAACACTTACTGCGTGTATAATCCACAAGTGCTTATTATAGTAGTTTTTGTTATAATTTACAATAGGGATAAAACTTATACGGAAATAGGCGGTGAATTTGTATGAAATATAATTCAGTTTTTGATATTATTGGTCCTGTTATGATTGGACCATCCAGTTCACATACAGCAGGTGCAGCACGAATTGGTAAGGCTGCCCGAAATCTCTTTGGTGAAGAGCCGAAATGGGCAAAAATTTATTTGTATGAATCATTTGCTAAGACTTATAAAGGGCATGGAACTGATTTTGCCTTAGCTGGAGGACTTTTGGGGTTTGAGACAGATGATCCAAGAATGAGCAAGGCACTGGAGATTGCTAAGGAAAGAAATCTACAAATTGAATTTATCGAAGACAGTGCTGCGGTTGATCATCCAAATACAGCACGTCTTGTTATTGGAAACGATATGGACTCTATTGAATTAGTTGGAATTTCAATTGGTGGAGGAAAAGTAGAAATTACCGAATTAAACGGATTTGTACTACGGTTATCAGGTAATCATCCAGCTATATTAATTATGCATAATGACCGATACGGGGCAATTGCTTCTGTTACAAAAATTTTAGCAAAATACGAAATTAATATCGGTCATATGGAAGTAAATCGAAAAGATATTGGAAAAGAAGCATTAATGGTAATGGAAGTTGATCAAAATGTGGAAGATAATATTTTAAAAGAATTGGAAAACGCTGATCACATCATTCAAATCTCAAAAATTAGTAACTAACCCAATGAGAAAGAGAGGAATTTTTACATGTTTAGAACAGTGGCTGAGTTAGTGAAACTGGCAGAAGAAGATAATCTATTACTATCCGAAGTAATGATTCGTCAGGAAATGGACGTTAAAAATAAATCTCGTGAACAAGTATTTGCTGAAATGGAAAAAAATCTACAGGTTATGGAAGATGCCATTGAGGATGCATTGAAAGGGGTACAATCTGTAACGGGATTAACTGGTGGAGATGCTGTGTTAATTCAAAACTATATGAAAGAAAAGACACCATTATCAGGTAATTTACTACTCGATGCAGTAAGTAAAGCAATGGGGACTAATGAGGTTAATGCAGCAATGGGTACAATTTGTGCAACACCAACTGCAGGTAGTGCAGGCGTTGTACCTGGAACTTTATTCTCCGTTAAAAATCAATTAAACCCAACCCGTGAACAAATGCTTCGTTATTTATTTACTTCAGGTGCATTTGGTTTCGTTGTTGCAAATAATGCTTTTATTTCCGGTGCTGCAGGTGGCTGTCAAGCAGAAGTTGGTTCAGCAGGTGCGATGGCCTCAGCAGCAATCGTAGAAATGGCGGGAGGCACGCCGCAACAATCGGCAGATGCGTTTGCGATGACATTGAAAAACATGCTTGGTCTAGTTTGTGATCCAGTGGCAGGACTAGTTGAAGTCCCCTGTGTGAAACGAAATGCAGCTGGTTCTTCCTTAGCGATTGTTTCAGCCGATTTGGCTTTAGCTGGTGTTACCAGCAGAATTCCATGTGATGAAGTGATTGGGGCAATGTACCGAATTGGTAAACAAATGCCTTCCACACTTCGGGAAACTGGAGAAGGTGGTCTTGCGGATACACCTACTGGAAGGCTATTGAAAGAAAAAATATTTGGTATGTCAGTATAAAGAAAGTGTGATGTAACATGCTAAGCGACCCTGTAACAACAATAAAGGGCATAGGGGAGAAATTTGCCGAGGATTTAGCATCATTAAATATTTTTACGGTAGACGACTTGTTGAATTATTTCCCATATCGGTATGAAGTATTTGAAATTAAGCCACTAAGCGAATTAATTCATGAAGATAAAGTAACCATTGAGGGAAGGGTTATACATGAACCTTCCCTCGCTTTTTATAGCAAGAAAAAGTCAAGACTCTCATTTACTGTAGAAGTAGAAAACGTTGCAGTAAAAGCAGTGATGTTTAATCGTGCTTTTGCCAAAAAACATATTAATCCTGGAGATATTATTACATTAACTGGTAAGTGGGATGTAAACCGCCTTCAGATTACAGTTAGCAATTATGTTATGGGACAAGCGGAAGATCAGGCACAGCTTCAACCCATGTACTCCGTTAAAGGTGATATAACTAATTTTAAACTAAAGAAAGTGATACAAAATACAATAAAAGATTATGCAGGTGAAATAATTGAAGTGTTGCCAAAAAGGTATTTAACAGCATATAAAATACCTAATCGAATAAATGCTTTGAAAAATATGCACTTTCCGGCAAGTAGAATGGAATTAAAGCATGCACGGAGAAGATTTACATATGAAGAATTTTTATTATTCCAGCTTAAGATGCAGTTAATTAGAAAAATAAAACGTGAAGCTACTGAAGGTAATGCTCAACACTTTGATCCGGCCAAAATAAAGAAGTTTATCCATCTATTTCCATTCCCGTTAACAAATGCCCAGGAAAAATCATTGAATCAGATTTTATCAGATATGAAATCCCCTTTTAGAATGAATAGACTTCTGCAAGGTGATGTAGGTTCTGGAAAAACAGCAGTTGCTGCCATTTGTTTGTATGCTTCGATTACTGCAGGTAAGCAAGGTGCCTTGATGGTACCGACTGAAATTTTAGCGGAACAGCATTATCAATCATTAACGGAAACCTTTGGTGATCAAGCAAATATTGTGTTATTAACTGGATCAGTTAAAGGTAAAAAGAGAAAAGAAATGGTTTTTGCAATTGAAAAAAATGAGGTTGATATTGTTATAGGAACACATGCATTAATCCAGGATGATGTCTTTTTTAATGATTTAGGCATTGTCATTGTTGATGAGCAGCACCGATTTGGAGTTGAGCAGCGTCGAACATTAAGGAATAAAGGTCTTCAACCAGATGTCTTGTTTATGACAGCTACACCAATTCCTCGAACATTGGCAATTACTGCATTTGGAGATATGGATGTATCTGTAATTAATGAGATGCCAGTGGGGAGAAAAGAGATAGAGACGTATTGGACCAGAGAAAATACGTTTGAGCGTGTCCTCGATTTTATTGAAAAGCAAATTGAATTAGGTGAACAAGCATATATTATCTGTCCACTTATTGAAGAGTCTGATAAGCTTGATATACAAAATGCGGTGGATTTATTTCATCAACTACAGGAATATTATCCACCAGACGTTAAGGTTGGATTGATGCATGGAAAACTTCCAGCAGGTGATAAGGAAAATGTGATGGAGCAATTTGCAGCAAATGAAATTCAAGTTCTCGTGTCAACAACAGTAGTAGAGGTAGGTGTAAACGTACCAAATGCAACCATTATGGTGATTTATGATGCAGAACGGTTTGGTCTGTCACAGCTCCATCAATTAAGAGGAAGGGTTGGAAGAGGAGACAAACAGAGCTATTGTATTCTAATAGCTGATCCTAAGAGTGATATAGGGAAAGAAAGAATGCGGATTATGACTGAAACAGCGAATGGCTTTGAGTTGTCTGAGCAGGATTTAAAATTGCGGGGGCCGGGAGACTTTTTTGGTAAAAAACAAAGTGGTGTGCCTGAATTTAAAGTCGCTGATATGGTCCATGATTATAGAGCGCTGGAAACAGCACGTAAAGATGCACAGGAAATAATTGAATCCAATCTGCTGAAAGTGGATCCAGAATTTTATCAATTGCAAAAGCAGCTGAAAAATGACATCAACTTAACAGACAAACTCGATTAAAAAGATCACTTGCATAAATAAAGGTGGTATTATATATTACTATTAGTACCAAGTCATAAAATGAACAACCCTTTAAAATATTGGATTTAATCGTGTGGATGGTGCCTAGATGAAACGAACAAAAGTAGAACGTCAACGTTTATTAAAAGATACGATTGAACAAACCCCCTTTATAACCGATGAAGAACTTGCGAAAAATTTTTCTGTCAGCATCCAGACCATTCGTCTTGACCGGCTGGAGCTTTCTATTCCTGAGTTGCGTGAGCGAATTAAAACCGTAGCAAATAATCAATGGATTGAAACAGTGAAAGCATTGCCTTTGGAGGAAGTGATTGGTGAAGTGATCGATTTGGAATTGGATGTTCGTGCCATTTCGATTCTAGATATTAGTTCAGATTTAGTTTTTTCCAGAAATAAAATAGCTCGTGGTCATCATTTGTTTGCCCAAGCGAATTCACTAGCTGTAGCAGTTATCAATGATGAGCTCGCCTTAACAGCGAAAACAGAGCTTAAGTTTACAAGACAGGTAATTGAAGGGGAACGTGTTGTTGCAAAAGCATCTGTTAAGGGAAAAAATGATAAAGGTCTGACGGTTGTAGAGGTGGATAGTTTTGTAGAGAATGAGCTTGTCTTTACAGGATTATTTCATATGTACCAATCAAACGAAAATAAAGGTGGAAAAATCACATGAGATTAGCAATAGATGCCATGGGAGGCGATCATGCGCCAAAAGAAATTGTGCTTGGTGCAATGGATGCTATTTCCCAAATAGAAAATTTACATATTACATTAATTGGTGATGAAACTAAAATAAAAGAATATTTAACGGATGAAAGTAATATTGATATTATCCATACAGATGTGGTAATTACCAGTGATGATGAACCCGTCCGTGCTGTGCGCCGTAAAAAGAATGCATCACTTGTGTTAATGGCACAGGAAGTAAAAGATAACAAGGCAGATGCTTGTATCTCAGCTGGAAATACGGGGGCATTAATGGGTGCCGGATTATTTGTTATTGGAAGAATTCCAGGAATCGACCGTCCCGCACTAAGCCCTACACTGCCAACAATAGACGGTAACGGCTTTTTATTTTTGGATGTTGGCGCAAATGTGGATGCAAAACCGAATCATTTAGTTCAATACGGGGTTATGGGATCCATTTATGTAGAAAAGGTTCGATCCATCAAAAATCCTACGGTGGGATTACTGAATGTTGGTACAGAAGATGGTAAAGGAAATGATCTTACGAAAAAGGCATTTTTGCAAATGAAAAAGGCGCCAATTAATTTTATTGGGAATGTAGAAGCACGCAATATTCTAAGTGGTGTAGCTGACGTTGTAGTTACAGATGGTTTTAGTGGAAATATTGCATTAAAAACTATCGAAGGAACGGCAATGACAATGTTTTCGATGCTAAAAGAAACATTTATGGCCTCAATGAAAACGAAGTTTGCAGCAGGAATGGTGAAAAATGATTTAAAGGGTTTGAAGGGTAAATTAGACTACTCTGAATATGGAGGGGCGGGTTTATTTGGACTGGCTGCCCCTGTGATCAAAGCACATGGTTCCTCCAATCGAAGGGCTGTTTATAATGCAATTAAACAAGCTTGTCATATGGTTGAACATAACGTAACAGATACAATCAAAGCTACAGTTGAATCGATTCAATTTGAAAAGGAGTGAACGAAGATGAAAAAAGTAGCCTTTATGTTTCCAGGGCAAGGCTCTCAAGCTGTTGGTATGGGTAAGGAATTTTATGATAATTATTCAGATATTAAAGAGCTTTTTCAAGAGGCGAATTTAGCCTTGAATAAAGATATAACCAAGATCATGTTTGAGGGACCAAAAGAAGAGTTAACAGAAACCGAAAACGCACAGCCTGCATTATTACTTTCAAGCATAGCAATACAAACATTACTTTTAAAAGAAGAAATTCAGCCAATAATGACGGTAGGACATAGTCTTGGTGAATATAGTGCGTTGGTTGCAGCAGGGTCCATATCTTTGGATAAAGCATTACCACTAGTTGCAACTCGCGGAAAATTAATGGAAGAAGCATTTCCTAAAGGTCAGGGTACAATGGCAGCTGTTTTAGGTTTAAGTGAGGAAGAAATAGATAAAGCATTGCAAGAGGTATCAGGTAAAATTGTTGATATTGCTAATTTAAATTGTCCAGGTCAAATTGTTATTTCTGGTTCTGTTGAAGGAATTGAACAGGCCGCATCTTTATTAAAAGAGCATGGTGCTAAACGTGTTCTACCACTAAATGTTAGTGGCCCATTTCATTCCAGATTAATGAAATCCGCAAATGAGCAATTTGCTGAATATCTAAATAAAGTTGATATTAAAAATGCGAGTATCCCAGTCTATGCAAATGTCTCCGCTTTGCCAGTAAGTGAAAGTGAGGAGATCAAAGACCTACTGCTTAAACAATTATATTCACCGGTTCGATTTGAACAATCAATTCGACATATGATTGATGAAGGTGTTGATGCTTTTGTGGAAGTAGGAAATGGAAAAGTATTATCAGGCTTATTGAAAAAAATTGATCGTAATGTAGAGACGTTTGCGGTTCAGGATAAAGACTCAATGAATGAATTTATTTCATGGTTTAAGGAGGACTCCTAATGTTAAAAGGTAAAAATGCTTTGGTAACAGGTGCATCACGTGGAATCGGACGATCAATTGCATTGGAGTTAGCAAAGCAAGGTGTGAATGTAGTGGTTAATTATGCTGGAAATGAAAACAAGGCACAAATGGTTGTTGAGGAGATTGAACAACTGGGTGTAAAGGCGTTTAAAGTACAGGCAGACGTTGCCAATGAGTCGAATGTAAAGGAAATGGTGAAGCAAGTAATCAGCAGGTTTGGCAGTCTGGATATCCTTGTAAACAATGCTGGTGTAACACGGGACAACCTGTTAATGCGGATGAAAGAAGAGGAATTTGATCAGGTTATTAACACAAATCTAAAAGGTGTTTTTGTCTGTACAAAAGCTGTTACAAGACAAATGATGAAGCAGAAGTCGGGAAGAATCGTAAATGTGGCATCTATTGTTGGAGTTAGTGGCAATCCAGGACAGGCAAATTATGTTGCAGCAAAAGCAGGAGTGATTGGATTAACCAAATCGACAGCAAAAGAGTTGGCGTCACGAAATATTCTGGTTAACGCTGTAGCACCTGGCTTTATTTCAACAGATATGACAGATCAATTAACTGATGAACAAAGAAAAGGCATACTTGAATTAATTCCACTGGCTAAACTAGGTGAAGCCGAGGATGTAGCAAAAGTAGTACGCTTCCTCGCTTCAGAAGATGCAAATTACATAACAGGTCAAACCATTCACATCGATGGTGGAATGGTAATGTAGTAAAAAAGTATGGCGGGTTTGTCCAGCGACGTAGGGCATAGGTAAGAGACTGTATAGCTCATGATTAAGGAAGTTCGACTAAGACTGCCACGTCTTGTGGCAACGTCGAACTGACCTACATCCTGTAAGTCCACGCTCGGAGTGTCTATTGCCTATGACAGTAGTCGCTAGCTCATGCGATACTAGACAGAAAAGTGAATGCGATTGCTTTTTAATAGGATTTTTAATAGGAATCCTCTATACTACTTGAAGGGAGGTGAGGTATGATGGCAGATGTGTTTGATCGTGTGAAAGCTATTATCGTTGAACGTCTTGATGTAGAGGAATCGAAAGTTACTATGGAAGCATCTTTTAAAGATGATCTTGAAGCTGATTCCCTAGACGTTGTTGAGCTTGTTATGGAGCTTGAGGATGAATTTGATATGGAAATTGCTGATGAAGAAGCAGAAAAAATAAATACTGTTGGTGATGCTGTTAATTACATAAACAGTACTCAGGAATAGTGTAAAAAAAAAGTCTCGCATCCAGCGAGGCTTTCCATATATACTTTGAAGTAGAGGTGGCATTGTGCATGAATGTGACACAATTGGAAAATCAGCTTGATATTAAATTTAACAACTATACACTATTAAAACAGGCGTTTACACATTCATCCTATGTGAATGAGCATCGAAAAGAAGTATTTTCGGATAATGAACGATTGGAATTTCTAGGTGATGCCGTATTGGAATTGGGCGTTTCTCAATATTTATATCGAAAAAACACTACAATGCCTGAAGGAGAAATGACTAAATTGCGTGCTTCCATCGTTTGTGAGCCTTCACTGGTTAATTTTGCCCAGGATCTTAATTTTGGAGATCATATTCTACTGGGAAAAGGTGAAGAACTAACAGGGGGACGTGATCGGCCGGCACTTTTGGCAGATGTTTTTGAAGCATTTCTTGGAGCATTATATTTAGATCAAGGCTATGATACGGCTCTCCAGTTTCTAGAACAGCAAGTTTTTCCGAAAATAACAACAGGTGCTTTTTCTCATGCGATGGATTATAAAAGTCAACTGCAGGAATTAGTTCAACAATATAAAGATCAAACGGTTGAGTATAAAATTGTAGAAGAAAAAGGACCTTCTCACGATAAGGAATTTGTAGCCCATGTGATTATTAAAGATGATACAAAAGGTATTGGAGTAGGTCGAACAAAGAAGGAAGCAGAACAACGAGCTGCAAAGCAAGCATTGGATACGTTTAATGATTAAATGAACATAATAAAAAGGCTGTGCTTCGATTGCAGCCTTTTTATTCTAGTATGAATGATTAGCCTAAAGCATTTGCTGTCAATTCCACAAATATCATGTAAGAATCATGTTGTTCTCCTTATTGTTCAATGCTTTTAGATATTGCAAAAATGAATCAAAGCAGGAAATAATTATTCTTTACTCAACTTTCGCACTAATAAAATTAGCTCAAACAGTTAACTTTGATCAACCCAAAATGTTTCTAATTGTTGGCTTGACAACCTTGATAAACATAAAAGATCGTTGTACACACAAGTATAAAATGTGCAATTACTGCCGCATTTGATTTCCGCAGCGGGCAGTTGCTTTCCGCGGGCACGGCCTCAGCCTCCTCGGAAGAAAACCACTTCCTGCGGGGTCTTCAGACTCGTGCTTTTCCCGCAGGAGTCAACTGCCCTCCGCTCCAATCAAATGCTGGTACAGTGCAACATTGATTGTTAAGCATTGCATTACAGTGAATACAAAAGAAAAAATTAAAAATCAGCGGAGGAAATACATGGAGACTCCTGTGGGAGCAGAGGCCTTGATGAGACCCCACAGAGCGTTAGCTCGAGGAGGCTCATCAAGCCGCCCACGGAAAGCGACATGTATTTCCGCAGCGGCATTATAGCACATTTCTGCCTTCTAACTTGTTACACATCTTATAGCAAATACGAACCGTTAAACCAAAGTCAACTCGAGTAGTGTATTTTCAGCCTTCCTTATTCCTTCAAGACTTATGTGTTCATTTTACGCTGCGAAAGTTGAGTTATTTAGAAATAAATATTTTTTAATAAGAGCCTAGTTCAGTCTGTGTTAAGAGGAATTTTTAAGTTAAAAGCTCATGCAAAATTGAGAAAAAAGTATTTTATCCTCTATTTTGCAACATATTTATTGTGCTTTCCTCACAGACCGTAACTCATCAATAAATGCCTGTGTTTCTGACGCACTTAAACGCCCTTTTTGCTTAATCATATCATACATAAATTTCAACTCATCATATTTTTCCAAATCATAATCTTCCGGATCCATAATTGTTCGATTAACAACAGCTAATCGATCCGCTAATTCATTTAGTATAATCTTTAAATTTTCCTGTGACGGATATTCTAAATTCATCTCTACACCCCTTCAAATTTTAAAAATAAAGCAAAACTTAATGAGTCTATATGTTCTGCACTTCTTTTGTTTTCTTCTTTATGATAAAATAAATGCGTTAAAAAGCCAAATTATATTTGTATTACAATTAATCAGAGAACATGCTAAAGGAATAGGTTTTTTTATAATTAGGAGAATGTCTATGTATTTAAAACGGTTAGAAAGTGTTGGGTTTAAATCATTTGCTGAGAGGATTAATGTCGAGTTTGTGCCAGGTGTAACAGCAGTGGTTGGCCCGAATGGGAGTGGGAAAAGCAATATAACCGATGCGATCCGCTGGGTGCTTGGGGAACAATCAGCTAAATCATTACGAGGCACTAAAATGGAAGATATCATATTCCAAGGCAGTGATTCCAGAAAAGCTTTGAATGTTGCTGAAGTCACACTGGTACTGGATAATCACGATAGTAAATTACCACTTGATTATGCAGAAATTAGTATAACAAGACGTGTTTACCGTTCAGGAGACAGTGAATTTTATATTAATAAACAATCCTGTCGTTTGAAGGATATTATTGATTTATTTATGGACTCCGGACTTGGCCGAGAAGCTTTTTCTATTATAAGTCAAGGTAAGGTAGAGGAAATATTAAGCTCAAAGGCGGAAGAAAGACGGACTATTTTTGAGGAAGCAGCAGGAGTTTTAAAATATAAACAGCGTAAGAAAAAAGCTGAATATAAGCTTTCAGAAACACAGGAAAACTTAAACCGAGTGGAAGATATCATTCATGAAATAGAACAACAAATAAATCCACTAAAAGAGCAGGCGGAAACAGCGAAGAAATACCTGGAGTTAAAAGAGCAATTAAAAGAAAACGAAATTTCCTATCTGATAGCTGAGATTGAGGTACTCCATAACAGGTGGCAAACATTATTAAGTGAATTAGAAAAAGAAAAAGTGGAAGAAATTAACCTCAAAACACAGGCTCAAAAGAAAGAAACAGCATTAGAAAATGAACGTCAGAATATACAAAAGCTTGATACTGCAATAGAAGAATTGCAATCAAATTTATTAATAATTACGCAGCAGCTTGAAAAAGATGAAGGTAAGAAACAATTGCTCACTGAAAAGACCAAGCATTTTGCAGAAAATAAACAAAAGCTTGAATCTAGTAAAGAGGAAGCTGCAGTCAGCATTGACGAGTTGCATGCTGAACTTGTAAAAGAAAAGAAGCATTTATCTGATTTACAAGCACTCAAACAAGAAAACAAACAAAAAGTAACAGAACTGGAAAATAAATTAACAGTAGATCAGGAAAATATTGCCGATACAATTGAAGAAATGAAATCGGAGTATATTGAATATCTAAATGAGCAGGCTGCAAAACGTAATGAAAAACAATCGATTAGCCAGCAATTACAACAAATTTCCGGTAAGAAGGATAAACAGGCTGAAAGATTTCAGGATCTGATCGTTAATCGGGAAGCCTTAAGTGATAAGTATAACGAAATTAAATCGGATTTTTTATCCAAACAAAAAAGCTACTCTGAAAAAGAATCATTGATTAAGCAGTTAAAACAAAAGCTTGAACAGGAGCGTAGCCGATATCAGGAATCCCAAACGAAGCTCTACCAAGGCTATCAATATATCGAAAAGCTTACGTCCAAAAAAGAAATGCTTGAAGAAATGAAAGAGGATTATCAAGGATTCTTTTATGGTGTAAAAGCAGTACTAAAAGCTCGGGAAGAAAGTAAATTGCAGCAAATACATGGTGCGGTAATTGAACTTATTGATGTTCCAAAAGAATACATTACAGCAATCGAAATGGTACTTGGTGGACAAGCACAGCATATCGTTGTGACAGATGATCAGGCTGCCCGAAAGGCAATCGCATGGTTAAAGAAAACGAATAGCGGACGTGCAACATTTCTGCCCTTAGCCTCTATCCAAGAACGCTTTATATTGAATAACGTTTTAACTAAAATTGAAAATCATGATGGGTTCGTCGGAATTGCTGCTAATTTAGTGAGAACAAAGGATTTATTCCTAAAAGCAGTCAATCATTTAATGGGCCATGTCGTCATTGCGAAATCATTAAAGGATGCCAATGAAATTGCGAGTCTTGTTATGAGAAAATACCGTGTTGTAACACTCGATGGGGATGTTGTTAATCCAGGCGGCTCTATGTCTGGTGGGGCAGGGAAGAAAACTAATCAATCTTTATTTACAAGAGAAAAGGATTTGCAGGAAATAACAGAAAGGCTAGAGAATTTTAAAGAAAGGGCTAATGCTTTTGAACAAAAAGTAAATCATCAAAAAGAACAAATTTCTATAATAGAAAAAAAGCTGGACCAGGAGGAAGAATTACTAATTTCCGAGCAGCAATCTCTACAGGAACTACACTCATCCTATAAAGAACTAGAAATGAAATTAGCATCTGTCAATGATAGTCTTTCTATATATGATCAAGAGAAACAGCAATTTAATCAGGATAGTGGAGATTTAGAGTATCGTGATGAAGAATTGACACTAGAGTTGAAGGACTTGGCTGGCAAGCTGAATTCAATCAAGAAAGAGATCCATATCCTAACAAATCAGGAATCAGAATTTAAGGAGAACAAGGAACAATTGCAGCAAGCGTTACATACGAATCAAGTCTCACTTGCAGAAATGAAAGAACGGGTGAGGAATCAACGAGAGAAAGTAAATACCGTTCAGCTTCAGCTGTCAGAATTACAGGAGCAATATGATAGCTTTAGCTCTGATTTAAATGATCTAATTGCATTCAAGCAATCAGAAGAAACCGAAGAAGAAATAGATCACTCCATTGAAATAAAACAAGAGGAAAAATCTGTATTAATAAGCTCTATAAAAGCTAAACGTTTAGAAAGATCAAATCGAACGCAACTATCACAGGATCAGGAAAGAGAAATAAAGGAAGAAAATAAACAGCATCAATTGTTTATGAAGAGAATCCAAGATAAAGAAGTGAAAGCAAATCGTCTGGATGTTGAGCTGGAGAACCGGTTGTCACGCTTACAAAGTGAATATACAATCACTTACGAAAAAGCAAAACAAACATATAAAAAAGCAGATAATCCAGAAGAAGCAAAAACTATTGTAGAGCAGCTTAAACAAAGTATGGAGCGACTGGGAACAGTATATCTAGGAGCAATTGATGAATACGATCGAGTTTCTGAACGGTATACATTCATAACAGAGCAAAGAAATGACCTGGTTGAAGCAAAACAAACGCTGTATGCTGTTATTGCTGAAATGGATGAGGAAATGCAGAAGCGGTTTAATGTTACATTTACGAAAATCAATGAGGAATTTTCAGTAGTTTTTCAGCAATTGTTCGGTGGCGGGCATGCTGAGTTAAAATTAACTGATCCTAAAAATCTACTAGATACTGGTGTGGAAATTATTGCACAGCCTCCAGGAAAGAAACTTCAGTATCTTGGCTTACTTTCTGGTGGAGAGCGTGCCTTAACAGCGATTGCCTTGTTATTTTCTATATTACGGGTCAGGCCTGTACCGTTTTGTGTGCTTGATGAAGTAGAGGCAGCACTTGATGAAGCAAATGTGGTAAGGTTTGCAAAATATGTAAAACTCTATAGTGAAAACACACAATTTATTGTGATCACCCACAGAAAGGGTACAATGGAAGAGGCGGATGTTTTATATGGAATTACAATGCAGGAATCGGGTGTGTCTCGACTGGTTTCTGTGCGTTTGGAGGAAACGAAAGAATTAATTTAGAGCTAAGGAGGAAATACGAAACAATGAGTTTCATACAAAAACTAAAAAATAAATTTAAGCAAAATGAAGAAACCAAAGAAGTTTCCGAAAAATATAAAGAAGGTATGAAAAAAACAAGAAATTCATTCTCAGGAAGAATTAATGATTTGATCGCCAAATATCGTAAAGTGGATGAAGACTTTTTTGAAGAACTGGAAGAAGTTCTTATATCTGCGGATGTTGGTGTTATGACTGTTATGGATTTAATTGACGAATTGAAAATGGAAGTGAAACGCCAAAACATAAAGGATACAAAAGAAATGAAGGATGTTATCTCAGAAAAACTTGTTGAAATTTATTATGGTGATGATGAAGTGGAAGAACTAAACATTAAGAAAGGTCAACTGTCTGTCATTTTAGTAGTTGGTGTTAATGGGGTAGGGAAAACAACATCGATAGGGAAATTGGCACATCATTTAAAACAACAAGGAAAAAATGTCATTTTAGCTGCTGGCGATACTTTCCGCGCAGGAGCAATCGAGCAGTTGGAAGTTTGGGGTGAGCGGGCAGAAGTGGATGTTATTAAACAAGATGCTGGTAGTGATCCTGCTGCAGTTATATTTGATGGAATAAAAGCTGCGAAATCACGTAATGCAGATGTCTTAATCTGTGATACAGCAGGAAGATTACAGAACAAAGTGAATTTAATGAATGAGCTTGCTAAAGTGAAGCGAGTTATCGAACGCGAGATACCTGGAGCTCCACATGAGGTATTGCTTGTATTAGATGCGAGCACTGGACAAAACGCCTTAAACCAAGCTAAAACTTTTTCAAAAGCCACAAACGTTTCAGGGATTATTTTAACAAAATTGGATGGAACTGCCAAAGGAGGTATTGTCTTGGCAATTCGTAATGAATTAAATATTCCTGTGAAATATGTAGGCTTGGGTGAACAAATGGAAGATCTAAAGGAATTCAATGCACATGCCTTTGTCTATGGGCTATTTGCTGACATGTTGGAAGAGGAACAACGGCCTTAGATGCTCTTGACAATAAAGCCTTTTATTCGTTATTATGGATTGTAAAGGTATTTCACTTAACAAGGGGTGTGCAGATTGCTAGCAAAGACAACACGGATTAATTATTTATTTGATTTTTATCAAGCATTGCTAACACCCAAACAGCGAAATTACATGGAAATGTATTATTTAGAGGATTATTCACTTGGTGAAATTTCCGAGCTGCTTCAGGTTTCAAGACAAGCAGTGTATGACAATATTAAACGAACGGAAACGATGCTTGAATCCTATGAGAAAAAATTACGTTTATACGAAAAATTTAAGGATCGTGTGAAACTTATTGAGCAAATTGAAAAATCAGTGACAAATAATAAAACGCTGGAAATGATAGAACAACTAAAAGAATTAGATTAGGGGGACACCTTCTATGGCATTTGAAGGATTGGCCGACCGCCTGCAAAGTACGATAAAAAAAATCACAGGCAAAGGGAAAGTTTCGGAACAAGATGTAAAAGAAATGACCCGAGAAGTACGACTCGCACTGCTTGAAGCCGATGTTAATTTTAAAGTAGTAAAAGATTTGATTAGTCGAATTAAGGAACGAGCTCTTGGTCTGGAAGTAATGGAAAGCTTAACTCCAGGTCAACAGGTTATCAAAGTGGTTAAAGAGGAATTAACAACATTAATGGGCGGGGAACACAGTAAAATTGCTGTAAGTGATCGCCCGCCAACTGTCATTATGATGGTAGGTTTACAGGGTGCAGGTAAAACAACTACTACAGGTAAACTGGCAAATCATCTTAGAAAAAAACAAAATCGTTCGCCACTCCTTGTTGCATGTGATATTTATCGTCCAGCAGCAATTAAGCAGTTGGAAACACTTGGCGAACAACTCGGGTTACCTGTTTTTTCAATGGGGACAGAGGTGAATCCTGTTGATATCGCAACAAAGGCAATTGAGCAAGCAAAAGAAGAACATCATGACTATGTAATTATAGATACTGCTGGAAGACTTCATGTTGATAACGAACTGATGGATGAGCTACAACAAATTAAGTCCAACGTTAAACCTGATGAAATTTTCTTAGTAGTTGATGCGATGACAGGTCAGGATGCAGTTAATATTGCAGATAGTTTTAATGAACAGGTGGATATTTCAGGGGTTATATTAACGAAACTGGATGGTGATACACGTGGTGGTGCAGCTTTATCTATAAAGGCTGTAACAGATAAGCCAATTAAATTTGTAGGGATGGGTGAAAAGCTTGATGAACTGGAAGTTTTCCACCCTGAGCGGATGGCCTCACGCATTCTTGGTATGGGTGATGTGCTATCATTAATTGAAAAGGCACAATCAAATGTGGATGAAAAGCAAGCAAAAGAACTGGAAGAAAAAATGCGGACAATGTCATTTACCTTTGATGACTTTTTAGAGCAAATGGGACAAGTGAAGAACATGGGTCCATTAGATGATTTAATGGGCATGATTCCTGGCGCTAATAAAATGAAAGGGTTAAAAAATGCCCAATTGGATGAAAAGCAGCTTGTCCATGTAGAAGCAATTATTCAATCCATGACAAAAAAAGAAAGACAAGAGCCTAGTATCATGAATGCAAGCCGTAAAAAACGGATAGCTAAAGGATCTGGTACATCTGTATCTCAAGTGAATCGATTGTTAAAACAATTCGAGGAAATGAAAAAAATGATGAAGCAAATGACCAATATGCAAAAAGGCAAAAAAGGAAAAGGTATGAAATTTCCGTTTATGTAATAAAGAAAAGCGAAACGGGTTTGCCCAGCGACGAAGGGCATAGGATAGGATCCGCAGAGCGCAAGGTTTTAGCGCTCCGAGTATCAATTGCCTATGACAGTAGTCGCTAGCCCACACACAGCTAGACAAAAATCGGTCTCCTGTTTGTTAATTTATTTTATCGTTGTAATGGAAAAACACTTTACAGACTTATAAGTTTCTGTTAGAATTTAAACTTGGCAGGTAGGAAAGTATAAAATGTTTCCTATCTGCATAAGAGCAACTAAGACATTCGCCTAACCTATAGCGAATGACAAGTTTTCTAATGTAAAACATTTTTATTGGAGGTGCTAAATAATGGCTGTTAAAATTCGTATGAAACGTATGGGATCTAAAAGAAATCCATTTTATCGTATTGTTGTAGCTGATTCACGTTCTCCTCGTGATGGACGTCAAATCGAACAAATCGGAACATATAACCCGGTATCTAACCCGGTTGAAGTTAAGATCGATGAAGAAAAAGCGCTTAGCTGGATGACAAACGGTGCAAAACCAAGTGATACAGTTCGCAATCTTTTCTCTAAAGAAGGCATCATGAAAAAATTCCACGACCAGAAAAATCAAGTAGTAAAGTAGTGTGATATCATGAAAGCCCTAATTGAATCTATTGTTACGTCCTTAGTTGATCATCCGGAAGATATCGTTGTAACTGAAACAGAAGAGGAAACAAAAATAGTTTATCATCTAACTGTAAACCAGGAAGATGTCGGAAAGGTTATTGGCAAAAACGGACGGATAGCCAAAGCAATCCGTACAGTTGTTTATGCAGCTAAAACGGATGTAAAAAAACGTATTTATTTGGATATTATGTAAGGGAAAGGGGATACCTTTCCCTTTTTACACATCTCTGAAATAAATAATACTGAAGACGTTTTTGTGAGAGTGAGGAAGTTATATGAAAATAATTAAAAAGGTCCTGATCAAACAAATTGTCACAGAGAAAAGTAAAGAAAAAATACGTGAAAATTTTTATAATCATAAAATGCGACTTGAACAAGAGTGTCAACAACTTCTGTTTGAACAACGGAAGCTGCAAAATAAAACAGGTGTTTCCAGACAAGAGGTGGCACACCGTTTCGAGCAGGAAATTAATAATCGGAAAGAAAAAATTAAGCTGGCTGATTTTAAAATTGAACAACTAGATATGCTGGAAATAGGTAGTGAGATAACCGAAAAAGAAGTTGAAGCTCTTGTTGAGGTTTCTGAAGGATCGCATTGGAATGAGATAATGGGAGAACAGGCAATTATTATTAAAGATGATGTTGTTATTCGAATTGAAAAATAGCAGGTGAAGAGAATGGCTGAAAAGATGTTTAATATAGGTAAAATTGTTAATACACATGGAATACGCGGAGAAGTTAAAGTCTTACGAATTAGTGATTTTGAAGAACGGTTTGCTGTTGGCGAAATGGTTTATCTTGTAGAAAGCAATAATCAGCCTGTTAAACTGATAATTGATGCACACCGTACACATAAAGGATTCGATCTGATGCGTTTTGAAGGCTTCCATCACATTAATGATGTAGAACAATTTAAAGGATCCTATTTGAAAATAACTGAGGATCAGCTTACTGAATTAGATGAGGATGAATTCTATTATCATGAAATAATTGGATGTGAAGTTTTTACAGGTAATGAGGAGAAGTTAGGGATCATAAAAGAAATATTGTCTCCTGGTGCAAATGATGTATGGGTGGTAAAATCGTCAAAAGGAAAAGATATACTCATTCCTTATATTGAGGAAATTGTTAAAGAAATAGATGTAGAATCCAAAAAAGTGGTTATTGACCCAATGGAAGGACTGCTGGACTAATGCATATTGATGTACTTACACTATTTCCAGAAATGATATCCGGAGTATTTGATTCATCCATTTTAAAAAAAGCTCATAATAAAAAAAAATTCAGTTATAGTCTGGTGAATTTCCGTGATTATGCTGATAATAAACATCAAAAAGTAGATGATTACCCGTATGGCGGCGGTGCAGGAATGGTATTAACGCCACAACCTATTTTCGATGCGGTACAAGCTATTACAAAAGAAAATGAATTACAGCCACGTATCATACTGATGTGCCCTCAGGGAGAGCAATATAACCAGAAAAAGGCTGAAGAGTTGGCGAAAGAGAACCATCTTGTTTTTATTTGTGGTCATTATGAGGGCTATGATGAACGGATTAGAAAGCATCTAATAACAGATGAAATTTCAATAGGAGATTTCGTATTGACCGGTGGTGAGCTAGGTGCAATGGCAGTTATTGATAGTGTGGTTCGTTTATTGCCAGATGTTCTTGGAAACGCGGAATCTGCACCAGAAGATTCATTTTCCACTGGATTACTGGAGCATCCGCACTATACCAGACCGGCTGACTTTCGTGGGATGAAGGTTCCGGAAGTATTGTTGTCTGGGCATCATGCAAATATAATAGGTTGGCGAAAGAAAGAATCATTGAAACGGACATATGAACGTAGGAAAGATTTGTTGGATTTACTACATCTATCTGATGAAGATCAAATGATATTGAATGAACTAAAAAATAAAAAACAACAATAAAAATAATTAAGTTCAGTTCGAGCTAATTGCGAAGTCTCAAAGTGCAAGTGTCCCAAGGTGTTAAGGACAAGGCTAATTTTATTTTC